>JADFMY010000093.1 GCA_022563685.1 Pseudomonadota bacterium
ACCTGGAAGCGCGTGATGGATATGAATGACCGTGTCCTGCGCGATATCACCATCGGGCTCGGTGGGCCGTTTAACGGTACCCCGCGCCAGAGCGGATTCGATATCACCGTGGCGTCTGAAATTATGGCGATCTTTTGTCTTGCTACCGATCTTGACGATTTAAGCCGCCGCATCGGTAATATCGTGATCGGTTATACGCGCGACCTCAAACCGGTCCATGCTCGCGATGTAAACGCCCCGGGCGCGATGACCGTGTTGCTGCGAGATGCGTTCATGCCGAACCTGGTACAAACTCTGGAAAACAATCCAGCCTTTATCCACGGTGGGCCTTTCGCCAATATCGCGCACGGTTGTAATTCGGTGATCGCGACTAAGACCGCATTGAAACTGGCCGATTACGTGGTCACCGAAGCTGGATTTGGTGCCGACCTGGGGGCCGAAAAATTCTATGATATCAAGTGCCGTAAAGCGGGCCTGAGTCCCGATGCGGTTGTTCTGGTTGCCACGGCACGTGCACTGAAAATGCACGGTGGCGTTGCGAAGGATAAACTTGCTGGAGAGAATATCGAAGCAATCGCCAAAGGTTGCGCAAACCTCGGTAAACATATGCGTAACCTGAGCCAGTTTGGTGTGCCGGTAACGGTTGCAATCAACCGCTTTTCGGCCGATACCGATGCAGAGCTGGCAGCGATCAAGGATTACTGCGAAGAATTTGGCGTCAAGGTATTCGACTGCGATCACTGGGGTAAAGGTAGCGCCGGGGTTCAGGAGCTGGCGCATCACGTCGCCGAGGTGGCTGATTCGGGGCAGGCCCAGTTCCACACGCTGTACGACGATCATATGTCCCTGTGGGATAAGACCAAACACATTGCCCGTACTCTGTATGGCGCCGAAGATCTCATCGCAGACAAAAAAGTACGCGACCAGTTCGCCAAATTTGAAGCCGATGGCTATGGACACTTTCCGGTCTGTATGGCCAAGACCCAGTACAGTTTTTCGACCGATCCGGCGTTGATGGGCGCACCAACCGGACACGAAGTTCCGATTCGTGAAATCCGCCTGGCTGCGGGTGCCGAATTTGTGGTCGTGGTCTGTGGCGATATTATGACCATGCCCGGCCTGCCACGTGTGCCGTCTGCGGATAATATCCGCCTCAACGATCAGGGTCAGGTTGAAGGTCTGTTTTAATTGGTACATTTCCAGGGCCGGATGCCGGTATATTTCGATGCCGGCCCCGACCTTTTAGATACCAGGCTTTAATGGAACAGCAACCAACCTCCGAGCAGCAATATAAGCGTTTTATCTCGTGGCAATGCCGGGTGAGAAAGCAATGCGTGCGGGAGCTACAGGGTCGACCAACGGAGGGCATGAGCGCTGGTGTCTATTCCATTTCGGGGGGCGAAGAAAAAAGCCGAATGAATTTTCTGATGGTGAAACAGGATTCGCACAATATAACATCAGAATTTCGCCACATCATTCGCAAATCGCAGGACCCGGCCGAATGGATTAAAAACGGCCTGCGTATCCTGGCGGAACGTCACTACCAGGATGATTTCGACTTCTCCAACGACCTGACCGCCCTGTTTAACCTGGACTCATCCCTGGCAGGGGCGCTGATTACAGCCGGTCAATGCCGATTGCAATTCAAACAGGATAGCATCGAATACGCTTTCGACTTCAAGGTGCACGAACTTGAGAGCGAGAGTCCTCACTTTCAAGCGACTTACTGGCACAATCACTTATTCAACCCGTCGATACCAGGGCAGGTTCGCGTGTTGAATTTTTCGCCCCTGCTGGAGGGCGTGTAATCTGTTACGCAGCGTTACTTCGACTGGCGCGTTTGCGTTCGTGTTCGAGTAGCAACTTTTTGCGAATCCGGACGTTCTTTGGCGTGACTTCGACCAGTTCGTCGTCGTCGATAAATTCAAGCGCCTGTTCCAGCGTCAGGCGGATGGGTCTGGTCAGGATCAGATTTTCGTCGGTGCCGGCGGCGCGGATGTTGGTGAGTTGTTTGGCTTTTAGTGGATTGACAACCAGATCATTGGCGCGGCTGTGAATACCAACCACCATGCCCCGATACACTTCTTCGGCGTGCCCGATCATCAGGCGACCGCGTTCCTGCAGGTTGAACAGGGCGTAGGCCAGGGCTTTACCCGTAGCGCTGGAAATCAATACGCCATTTTTGCGCTGGCCGATATTTCCTTCAATTCTGGGCCCATAGTGGTCAAACACATGGTACAGCAATCCGGTGCCCGAACTGAGGGTCATGAATTCAGCCTGAAACCCAATGAGACCGCGCGATGGAACGACGTAGTCGAGGCGCACCCGGCCTCTGGCGTCCGGCATCATGTTTTTTAACTCGGCTTTTCGACTACCGAGCGCTTCCATCACCGCGCCCTGATATTGCTCCTCGACATCGACCGTGAGTTGCTCATAGGGTTCGCATACCTTGCCGTCGATTTCCCGGAAAATCACCTCTGCACGAGAGACAGACAATTCAAATCCTTCGCGGCGCATATTTTCGATCAGGATACCCAGGTGTAATTCACCCCGCCCAGAGACTCTGAATTTATCCGCATCAGCCAGTTGTTCCACCCGTAAAGCCACGTTGTGCAGGCATTCGCGCTGAAGGCGCTCGCCGATCTGGCGCGAGGTCAGATACTTGCCATCCTTCCCGGAAAACGGCGAGTTATTCACGCTGAATGTCATGGTTACCGTGGGTTCGTCGATGCTCAACGCCGGTAGCGCCTCGACATGGTTTCGGTCGCAAAGCGTATCTGAAATATAAAGCTCCCCGATCCCGGAGAAAATAATGATGTCACCGGCCTGCGCTGTTTCGACTTCCACCCGTTCGAGCCCGTTAAAGCCAAAAATTTGCATCATGCGGCCATCGCGAACCGGGCTATCGGGACTGATAATTTTGACCGGGGTATTGCGCTTGACGGTCCCGCGCGTGATACGCCCAATGCCTAACACGCCCTTGTAACTGTCGTAGTCGAGGCTGGAGATTTGCATTTGAAAGGGGCCATCTACTTCAACCTGTGGGGGCGATACATATTCGATAATGGCATCGAATAACGGATTCATGTCACCTTCGCACACACTATCCTGCAAGGAGGCGTAGCCGTTTAAAGCCGACGCATAAATAATCGGGAAATCCAGTTGCTGGTCGTCGGCGCCGAGTTGATCGAACAGGTCGAATACCTGGTCAATCACCCAGTCGGGTCGGGCGCCCGGCCGATCAATTTTATTCACCACAAGGATTGGGGTGAAGCCCATGGCGAAAGCTTTTTGCGTGACAAAGCGTGTCTGTGGCATCGGCCCGTCGACTGCATCGACCAGCAGTAATACCGAATCTACCATCGATAATACACGTTCGACTTCGCCGCCAAAATCGGCATGGCCCGGAGTATCGACAATATTGATTCGATAGTCCTGGTTTCGCCCGCTGTGATGCCAGTTAATCGCGGTACACTTGGATAAAATAGTGATACCGCGCTCCCTTTCCAGGTCGTTAGAATCCATCACGCGATCCTGCCTTTCAGCACGTGAGTCGAGCGTACCTGTCTGTCTCAGCAACTGATCGATCAGCGTGGTTTTGCCATGGTTGACATGAGCGATGATGGCGATATTGCGCAGGTTTGTTCGGCTACTGGACGGCATACTAAAAATGGTCATCGGGCAAGGGCGCGCGATTATAACGTGAAGGGTCGATAGCACAAGGACAATATCGCAGGAATTTGCCGACTCGACTAGTTTTCGAGCCTATTTAATGCCTGGTAGGTCAACACCCAACTCATCATTCGCTGTGGTCGAACCGCCCCTGTTGTAAAAAATGCAAAATCTGTACGATCACCTGTGGGCGGTTCATCATGAAGGTATGGTTGTAAGGCAGGACGATAAAATCGGCCATACCTTCCAGCCTGGCGCGTTGGGTCGAAACCTTGCCATCGTGTTCGCCTGGAATCAGCGAGGACGTTAACGGGTTGATGCTTTTATTTCCGGCGATGATGCCTAGCTCGAAGTCGACTGGCCCGAGCGCATTGGGCAGGCTCGATGGGGCTGTGCCTAGCTGGTAAGCAGCAGGACCGCTGAACAGGCGGAACAGTTGAAATCTTGATAAACGATCCACCAGTTCACTACCCGCATTGGGCGGTGCAAGCATCACCACGCGCCCCAGATTCGCAAGCCTGTGCTGAGCCAGGTAACAACGGATCAGGATGCCGCCCATCGAGTGGGCCACAAAGTGAATGCGCTCGGGCTGAAAAGTCGACATGCAGCGCTCTATCGCCTGTGCAATAAAGGTTTCCGAGAGTAATTCTATCGGTTGCCTTGTTGACGGGTAATTGCAGTTTAAGGCCTGGTAGCCCGCTTTTTTCAGGGCTTTCGCTATTCTGATCATCGAGCGATTGGTGCGCCCGAGCCCGTGTAACAGGATTACGAATTCGCCTGAGGCGTATTTAACAGGGGATTTCAAATCTCGAATTCCGTGCGCAGAGTGGTTATTGCCATGGCCAATTATAGTTCTAACCACAATGCTTACCCAAGCGGCAAAAACATGGCTCGCAATTTGAGTCGATGAAGGGATAAAATTGCTGCCATGCCGGAAGCACACAACCATTTAGCCGAGTATTTGAAGGCACTGAAGCAGTCAGGTTTCGAGGGCGATTACGAAACCAGTTACGGTGCCCGAATCGTCGCCGCTACGGATAACAGTGTCTACCAGGTGGTGCCCGATGCAATTCTTTACCCGGCAACGGGTGAAGATATACAGCGTATCGTCGCGGTGCTGAGGCAACACCAGGACAGTGGTATTTCGATTACCCCACGGGGCGGGGGGACTGGTACCAACGGTCAGTCGTTGAATCGCAGCGTGATCGTCGACACTTCGCGTCACTTGCGCAATATCATCCACTTCGACGAGCCCAGCCGCCAGGTTTGTGTCGAACCAGGGGTGGTACTCGATCAGCTCAACGCCTACCTGAAACCCTACGGACTATTTTTCCCGGCCGAGGTATCGACAGCGTCGCGCGCTACCATCGGTGGCATGGTCGCTACCGATGCGTCCGGGAAAGGCTCTCGTATCTATGGCAAAACCTCTGCCTATATCGAACAGCTCGACGTGGTATTAGCCGATGGTTCGGAATATCGGGTCAGGGCAATACCCATAGATAAGCTGGGGCTGGCAAGCGAACAGTCGCTCGGTGATCGCCTGCAATACGAAGTTTATTGGGCGGTGACGCAGCACCGCGAAGAAATCGACCGGGTGTTTCCCGACCTTAACCGTGGGCTTACAGGATATAACCTGAAGCAGGTATTGGGCGATGACGGGCAGTTCCGTATGAGTTATCTGTTGGCCGGTTCCGAGGGGACACTGGCCTTCACCCGATCGATCACGCTGCGGCTGCTGCCTATACCAAAATGTAAAGCACTGCTCGTGGTTCTCTACGACGACTATTTAAAGGCTTTGCGGCACGTCGAGGAGTTATGCGAATCCGAACCGGCCGCGATTGAAATAATCGATGACAAGATCATCCGGCAGGCGCAGCGCGATATGATCTGGCAGGAAATCGAGGCGGTGTTCAGGAACCAACCGCTCGGCCAGTCACTCAAGGCGATGAACTTTATCGAAATCATCGCGCAGGATGAGGCGTCGCTACAGCAACAGTGCGATAAGCTCAGCGCCCACATCGAACGCAGCGCCAAAGCCTTCGGCGTAATGTCGACCCTGGTAGAAACCGGCTCGGCCCAAATAGCCTCGCTGTGGAACTTACGCAGTCGGGCGGTGGGATTGCTTGCCACGCTGGAAGGTAAGACCCAGGGTCTGGCTTTTGTCGAGGATTCGACGGTGCCGCAGCAATATCTGGCTGACTATGTCGAGGAATTTCGCGCCATCCTGGACGACCATCAAGTCGACTACGCGATGTACGGCCACGCAGATGTCGGTTGCCTGCATGTGCGCCCGATGCTCGATATGACCCAGCAGGCTGACCGTGACATGATTCGAAGCATTAGCGATCGTGTTGCAGCACTGGTCAAGCGTTACGGTGGCCTGTTGTGGGGAGAACACGGCCGCGGATTTCGTGGTGAGTATTCACCCCTGTTTTTTGGCGCACATTTAATGCCGGTCCTGCAACAGATCAAGACCGCGTTCGATCCCCACAATATATTTAACCCCGGAAAACTGACGGTGCCGCAAGGTAGTCCAATAACGGTGACAAAAATAGACGAAGTGCCGTTTCGAGGTAGCTTCGACGAACAGATCAAACCTGACTGGAGTAGCCGCTACCAGGCTGCGATTGCGTGCAACGGTAATGCGGCCTGTTTTAGCTGGCAACTCGACGATGCAATGTGCCCCTCTTACAAGGTAACGAAAGATAAAACCCTCTCGCCCAAGGGGCGGGCTGCGATGTTGCGCGAGTGGGCGAGACTGGAATCAACCGAAGCCGATTTCGGCGCGATAGCATCGCTCGAAGCCGAGATTTTCCACTCGCTCAATGCCTGTCTTTCCTGCAAGTCCTGCGCTTATACCTGCCCGCTGAAAGTCGATATTCCCGAACTGAAATCGTTGTTCCTCGAGCACTACTACCGACATCATGAGCGCAAGCCGAGGGATCGGCTAATGGCCAATCTGGAGCGGCTGGCTGGAATAGCGAGGATGGCGCCGGGCCTTGCGAATTTGCTAATACAGCGTCGGTTTGGTTCAGCGTTGATGAAATCGCTGTTCCAGTTTATCTCGCCACCGCGTTTTTCGGTTTCGCTAAGAGCAGGTCTTTGGCGTCGAAAAGCGATACGCCTCAAGCTGAAGAAATTGCCAGTCGCGCAATCTTTCGGCGATAAAACTCTGATTCTGCTTTCAGACAGTTTTAACGCGAGTTTTAGCTCCGAGGTGCTGCTTGCAGCCTACGACCTGCTGGAACGTCTGGGATATAAAGTCCTGCTCGCACCTGTACTGGACAACGGTAAAGCCCTGCACGTCAGGGGTTTTCGAATCGAGTTTAAGCGACTGGCTAATCGACATGTGGAACAAATGCGAAAACTCGCGGCGACCGGATTGCCGCTCATCAGTGTCGAGGTGGTCACGCGTTTAATGCACGACAAGGAATACGCCGAGATATTGCAACAGCCACCGGGCTATCAGGTCTGGTCGATAGAAAGCTGGCTGGCGCAGCAAATAGAAGCGGGTCACCTCGATGCGGTGTCCCTGGGCAAGCGATCCGAGTCCGACGCTGAAGATTGCCTGTTGCTGCCGCACTGCATGGAGCAAAGCGCGGACCGCCAGTCGGCCCAGGACTGGCAGACAGTATTTGAATTTCTGGGATTATCGCTTACCACCCGTGCCGCAGGTTGCTGCGGCATGGCGGGTCTGTTCGGGCATGAACGCGAGAATCAACAAATGTCCAGGGACATATTTAGTCTCAACTGGCAGCCTATCGCGGATAATCATAATGGCAAGTTACTGGCGAGTGGGTTTTCCTGCCGATGCCAGTTGCAAAAGCATGGGTTCCAGGTACAGCATCCACTGACGCTGCTAAATCAATGAATCAATGGGGTCAGACTCGATTGATTTTGCTTGATGAGAGCGTAATACAGTCTAGATCTCTGAAAATCAATCGACCCCATTGATTTGCCCCATGAACTTTTGTATCGCGGTTTCAAATTTCCCTCCGCTTTGGTAACGTTTGTCGGTCTCTTTTTGCAGTGCCTTATTGACCAGTTTACTCATGCCAGGTGGTAAGTCCTTTCTGAACTGGCGCACGTCGGGGTGCTTTTCATTGGCAATCTTGTACATCAGGTTCGCCAACGAATCGCCGACAAAAGGTAATTCTCCGGTTAATAGCTGATACAGGGTGACCCCGAGCGAGAATATATCGGAACGTCCGTCAACCCGATTCCCGGACAGTTGCTCGGGTGACATATAGGATGGACTGCCGAGAATGGTACCGGTCTTGGTCAAACCGGCACCGGTTAAGTAGGCGATACCAAAGTCGGTTACTTTCAGTGTCCCGTCTTTGGGGTCGTACATGATATTGGCGGGTTTGATATCGCGGTGCACCACGTTTAGCTGGTGCGCATAATCCAGTGCATTCGCCACCTTCATGGTCAATTCGCAAACAGTTTTAAGTGGCAGCAGACTATCGCTATTGCAATAGCTTAACAGGTTACCCCCTTTCAGAAAGCTCATCGCGATATAGCACAAATCCTGGTCTTCACCGACATCGTATATGGTTACGATGTTGGGATGGTTGAGTCGCCCGGCGGTTTCGGCCTCGCGGAAAAAGCGTCTTTTGGCCTCCTCCAGTTGATCGCCTTCAAACTCCTGCGATAAAATCATCGTTTTGATAGCCACGGTGCGGTCGATTTTTGGATCGTGTCCCAGGTAAACCATGCCCATTGCGCCCTTGCCAAGCTCGCTATCGAGTTGATAACGACCCAGCATGGGCTTCTGTATTCCTGATTTATTGACGATTAACGTGCCGCTCGGTGAACCTGCGCCGCCATTACCAAGCACCAGAACATCCGCCATTTCCTGATTGCGATTGATCCGCTCATCGACGTCCTGATAGCGCCGGTTATGTTCCCGGATGCGCCTGAATACGCTTACCGCCTTGTTAAACTGCCTTTTGCGCTCGTAGTCAAGCCCGAGGCCGTACAGGGTGTCGAGCAAGGAAGAATCAATTGTGCAGCGACGATATTGCTCAAAAGCCTGATCCAGTAGACCCTGTGACTGAAACGATTGGCCGATGGTGCGACTCGCATCGGACAATTCGGCCTTGACGCCGCTCATCCTGGCTTCGAATAAATGTTTAACCCCAAGAACCAGATGCCCGATCAGTAATGTCATCATGGGTAGCGCCAGGGGTATCCAGGTCGAGTTCGATATCATCGCGATAAACTGGATATTGATCAGAATAATCAGTACCACGGCGCTCAGCGCCAGGCCCGTCCCAACCCTGAAATGTGGCAGGATAAGCACCAGGTATAGACCGATTGCCAGAATGAACAGGATTTTTACCGTGCCCGCCCAGTCGGGAATTATATAGAGATCGCCGTTTAATATAGCGGAGGTGTGGTGTGCGGCTACCATTACCGGCGCCATCGATATTCCCAGTGGCGTTTCAAATAAATTGACCTGCTGGCGTGCGGTAAGACCGATGAATACAGATTTATTTCGAAACGCCGAGGGTTTCACCTGGTTATTCAATACATCCAGGATCGAATAAACCTCGAAAGGAGGACGATCGTCTTTTTCTGCATAGAAACTTGGATAGATGTGAAATCTATTATCGGTTTCGAGCTGAAAACCCGGTAATGCAATACTACCGGTCAAATCGAGTCGAATATCCTGGGTTCCGAGCCCCTTGCTCCGGGCTGCCATGATGAGTGGGAAGGAGGGTAAATAGATATCCCCGCTACGAATAACGAGCGGTTCCTTACGCGCACTTTCGCCTTTTGGAACAGCGAGGCGAATATGTCCAAGCGCACCGACGTATTTATGGAATTCTGCAATCGGTGGAAATATAAGCCCGGCAACGGGAACGGGTTCAGCGCCGAACCAGCCCAATGACGGCTGATTCATACCCTCAACTTTCCTCAGGCCATAACGCCGCAGGTCGTGGGTTAGCGAAGTCTGCCCCTGCTGGGCAACACTCCCCATAGGATGGTAGGGCGCCGCCATGACTACCCGCCCGGAGCGCTGCAAACTGCTCGCGAAAGCCTGGTCGGTATCGAGGTCGGCCTCAAGCCTTTTAATCAATTTTCGGGTTGTGCTGCTGCTAGCCTTCAGTCTTTTTTTAAGCTGCTTAAATGACTTCAGGTCTCGTCCCCCTTGCCTGGAATCAAACGGCAGGGCATAACCGATAACACTGGGCCGCGCCGCAACGATTTTGCGTGTCACGCTGGCCATGATGTCACGCGACCAGGGCCAGCTCCCCATTTCCTGTAGTGCCGCGTCGTCGATAGCAACCACCACGATATTTTTATTGGGAGTGCGTGCGGGTGACAGACGAACTCCAAGGTCATAGGCAGTATTGTCGAGTTCAGCGAGCTTGCCGCTAGTGGCCATGCCCACGAAAAACAGCACCACCAACAACCCGATGAACCAGTCTTTTTTAATCGTTGAAAATCTCACGTATAATTTCTTCTTATGGCGATCCTGGATCGTAATTAGTCAACACAACCCCCGGCCGGTGCATTACTCCGATATGCAAACCATTTTTTAAAATCAAACTATTGATGGGGCTATACTGAATTTAGCACATTCGAAGCAGGTTATTGAAGATTATGGGGAAGAAATGATCAGGACGGGAATATTCAGAGATAGACCGGAGTCAAAAGATCGGCTCCGGTCTATCCCGATACTGAAATTACTGGCTAACTTCTTTTAAAAACTCAGAAAACCGTTTCCAGGATTTGCGGTCTGCTTCCTCGCGGTAACGGCCAGAGCCGAAGACAGTAAACGCATGGGGTGCGCCGCTATAGGTGATCATTTCATGCGCAATACCGGAACCCTCCAGTTCATTAGTCAGGCTTGCGAACTGATCCATCGTAATCGCAGTGTCTGCGGAGCCATGCATAATCAAAAGCCTTCCTTTGGCGTCGCTGTAATTTTGCCCCGGTGGTGTTTTCAGACCGCCATGAAAAGTGACGAATCCTTTTAAGTCGGTGCCGGAGCGAGCCAGCTCGAGAACAGCCGCTCCACCGAAGCAGTAGCCCATCGCTATCGCATTATTTCTATTGCCACCCAAAGATTCAGCCTTGGCCAGGGCTCCAGTCATCAGCGATCGCATTTTTTGCCGATCCTTGTAAAGTTCCCCGGTATGCTGGCGCTTGTCCTTCACTTCGGTTGGCCGAACGCCCGCCCCGAAAAGATCTGCGGCAAATACCGAATAACCCATGTCGGCAAGCATATTCGAACGCTTGATTTCGTAATCCGTCAGTCCATCCCAGTCGTGGATCAACAGTACCAGCGGCGCATTACCCGGGGCACTGACGTAATATCCTTCATAGTTTTCACCATTTACCTGGTAATTGATCAGGCTACCCGCTGCAAATGCGGACGACAGGATGAGGTTTAGCACTATAATCGTGATTGTTTTCATGGTTTCCCCCGATAAAATGACAGAAACTCTGATCGGTTATTGTTAACCTATACAGAGCCTGGTTAAAAATATACTCATGTTTAGCAAGCGTCAATAGATCTCTCAAGCTTCGATGAATGAACCCTGTTCCGGTTTTCAGGTCGAATCTGGGTTGCCAATCACTTGCTGATTTAATGAAAAATATAATTACCCTACTTCCGTTTATTGTCTTAAGTATCGCGCTGCAAAGCGTATCGGCCGACAAGGCTATACTGGCCGGTGGTTGTTTCTGGTGTGTTGAGAGCGATTATGAAAAATTGCCAGAAGTAATAGATGCGGTTTCAGGATATATGGGCGGAACCACAGAAAATCCGAGCTACAAGCAAGTCTCCGGAGGAGGAACGGGGCACAGGGAAGTAGTTAAGGTAACTTATGACCCAAGTAAAATAACTTACCGAGAATTAGCTTTGAATCTTCTGAAGCACACTGACCCTACTGACCACGACGGATCCTTTTTTGATAGAGGGCATCAATATACTTCAGCTATTTATTATCAGACTGAAGAAGAAAAACAGGCTGCCACAGATGTGGTCGCAGAGCTGAATAAGCGCAAATTGTATGATAAGTTAATAGCTACAAACATTGAACCTGCAA
>JADFMY010000177.1 GCA_022563685.1 Pseudomonadota bacterium
CTGAGAAGGCCGGATATTCGAGCTGTCTTCTGATAAGGCAAGGATCCCGGTACAGGGACAGATAGTGGTGAGGTTACGCCTGTTGACCAATTTGAATATTTCGGCTTATCAGATGGGCGATCTGGATATCGACGGAGTCGAGGTCGTGGTCGAACCGCTCGGTAGAGCCAGGCAGTACCAGACCCAGCTGGCCGATGTACACTATCGGGTGCGGGAAAAGAAATTTGCGCTGTTCCCGCAGCAAACCGGTGAGCTCATAATAAAGCCGGTGCTGGCCGAGGTGCAACTCGCCTCGCGCTCCCAATCCCTGTTCGATCCCTTCCCCGAAAGCAGAAACATCCGGCGCGTGCGCTCGCAGGGTTTAACCCTCGAAGTGACATCGATTGCGGATAGCTTCGATGCGCCACACTGGTTACCCGCGACCAGTGTTCGATTAGCCGATCACTGGCAAGGCGATTTAAGTCGGGTCGTGGCTGGTGAGCCGGTGACCCGCACCATCAGCCTGGTGGCAGAAGGCCTGACTGCCGCGCAGTTACCCGATCTGGCGGTGCAAGATATAGCAGGCGTCAAGCAATACCCGGATAAACCCCTGTTGCAGGATCAACGCACCACGGAGGGGATTATCGGTACCCGAGAGCAAAAAATCGCGTTGATACCCACGGCCGCAGGATCCTATACCCTGCCCGAAATAGCGATTCCGTGGTGGAATGTCGAAACCCACAGGCAGGAAGTCGCGCGCATACCGTCGCGAACACTAAACGTCCTTCCGGCGGCTGAGGATGGCATAGTTTCCCGGCAGAATCTGGATCCTGTTCCGGTGAACCCGGTGGGCCAGGCAACACCGGCGAGCTCAGGCACTGAAACGAACAGGTTCTGGATCTGGTTGAGCCTGTGCCTGGCACTTGGCTGGATGGTGAGCATCCTGGCCTGGTGGATAGTGCGTAGACGTCCCACCAGGCCTGGGCCGACGCCACCGGCTATCGCGGTAGTCAGTCTGCGCAAGGCGAAGCGACGCTTGAAACAAACCTGTGTCGGCAATAATGCGCCAGAAACTCGGGACGCGCTGTTGAACTGGGCTAAGTGTATCGATCCCGATCGGCAGTTCAGCCGATTAAGCCAGATAGCACGGTATTTTGGCGAGCCTTTGACAGGCCATATCGACGCGCTGAATTTGAGTCTGTATAGCCAGGGTGGGACCGACTGGGATGGCGTAGCTTTATGGCAAGCCTGTGCATCGTATGCGCGGCGCCCGAAAGATTATGCCGGGAAAGAAGAGGGTAACCGATTGCAGCCGCTCATCCCCTGAGCTGTTACAATAGCAGTCGAGCTGTAACGACGAGAGCTGCATGGAAAACCTCGAACCCAATCAATTAGTGTTACTGGCTACCGCCATTGCCGGGTTGGTTGTGATCGGGATCACGCTTTATTTTCGCTCTGCGCAAAAGCAGAGCGATCGGGATCAGCGCGAACTCAACGCCAGCAAAAACGATCTCGAAACCAGGCTGGCGCTCTCACAACAAAGTGAAGCGCAGCTACACCAGCAGGTGCAGGAGCTGAAATCCGGCCTCGACCGGGATCAGCAACGTATCAACGAGATACGCGAGTCGTTGCATACAGCCGAACAGGACAACCGAGCGCTCAGGGTCGAGCAACAAAAAGACCGCGAATTGAGCGAGCAGAAATTAAAACAGTTCGAAGAAAGTCGCGAACAACTCAAGGTCGAATTCGAAAACCTGGCGGGAAAAATCCTCGACGAAAAGGCAAAGACCTTCAACAAGAATAGCCAGTCTTCGATCGAGTCCCTGCTCAAGCCGTTTCGTGAGCAGATTGAGGGGTTCCAGAAGCGTGTCAACGATGTGCATACCGACTCGGTCAAAGGCAATGCCGCGCTCGAAAGTGAAATCAAAAAGGTACTCGAAATCGGTTTGAAAATGGGCAAGGAGGCGCAAAACCTGACCTCGGCGCTGAAGGGTGATTCGCAAAAAAGAGGCGGCTGGGGCGAAGCGCAACTGGAGAAGACGCTGGAAATGAGTGGCCTGATCGCGGGCACTCATTTCGAAAAACAGTCGTCGTTCAAGGATGCCGAAGGCCGGCGTCGACAAACCGACTACCTGGTCAATTTACCGGATGGCAAACAGATCGTAATCGATAGCAAAGTATCGCTGATCGCCTATGACAAGGCGATATCCGCAGAGACCCCAGAGTTACAGAATCTGGCGCTGGATGAACATGCCAACTCGGTCAAGCGTCATATCGACGATCTTTCAGGCAAGGACTACACCAATTTGATCGGAATTCGAAGCCCCAGTTTTGTACTCATGTTCATGCCTATTGAGCCAGCCTATATCGAAGCGCTGAAATATGAAAAGGATTTGTTCGCCTATGGCTATGAGAGAAACATTGTGTTGGTATCGCACACCACGCTGATGCCGATACTGCGGACCGTCGCAAACCTGTGGATGACGGAGCGCAGCAACAAGGAAGCGCGGGAAATCAGCGGAAAGGCCGGTGAAATTTTCAACCAGGTGTGTGAAGTCGCCAATCGATTGCAAAAACTCGGTGGTAGCCTGAGTGCAACTATGAATCATTATAACGATACCCTGACCGCAGTCGCAGGCCGACAGGGATTGCACGGTAAAGTAGAGCGCTTCAGCCGCCTGTCGAGCAAGGTAAGCAAATCCATGCCGGTACTGGAACCGCTGCACAAGGATTTGAGGCATGAAAGCCTCGAATTGATCATCGAACCGATCGAAAAACTGGAAGCAAAAGAAGTGGAAAAGTTACCGGATAAAAAGACCCGGGCCAAGGTCGAATGACGTTACGAAGTATAAAATAATTCGTCATTCCGTCCTCCGAGCCGGAATCTATAACTCGTAGAAACTATGAAGGACTGAAATCAGTTACCCTTAAGTCTCAACAACCAATAAGGGGAAAAACATGAAAACAGTCCTTCAAGGTAAAGATAACGCAATTCACCCGGTTTTGTATATGGCCATGGA
>JADFMY010000094.1 GCA_022563685.1 Pseudomonadota bacterium
CCTTGTTTCACTTATACGCTTGCCAATGGTGTAAGCTTTGAAGCGATGCCAGATACTGAGGGCTTTATTATTGGGCTTGTATTTGCTCAGGATCAATCGGGCAATGAAGCGCAAGCCTTGACCACTGCGACGATAAACCGGGCCGCGATACGGTCCGCCAGTTGCGCCAACGGTGGTTTGTCCGACTGGGCCCGCTCTATCATTTGCTGAATAGCAGATAACACGGTATTGGCGCCGAGCGACTGTACTTTCATTTCTAGCGGGTCCTGGTGATTAATACTTCCACCGATCAGCCGGTCACCTGCTTTTTTGCTCACTGGATGACTCTCACCACTTATCAGCGATTCGTCAACGCAGGAAGCGCCGGTTAACACCACCCCATCGGCGGGGATCGTTTCGCCCGGTCGCACCAGTACCCGATCGCCCACATCGAACTCCGATACCGCAATCGCTTCTTCCGCCTGCACTCCTTTTAGCAACCGGGTTGCGATCATCGGCAAGGCATGCGCGAGTTTCTCTACCGACTCTGCGTTGCGCTGGCGCGCCATCGATTCGAAATAGCGGGTAACCAGTAAAAAAAATACAAACATCACCACGGAGTCAAAATAAACATGGCCCTTACCGTTAACCGTCGCGACGATACTGGCGCAAAAAGCGATGCCGATACTGACCGACACCGGCACATCCATACCCACCTGCCAATTCTTTAGATTGTTCCAGGCGGAGCGAAAAAACGGCACCGCCGAATAAAACACCACGGGTGTGGTCAATCCGAGGCTGAGCCATCGAAAAAGGGTCTCGAAATCCCGCTCCATACCAGACCAGGCCCCCACATAGAGGCTGATCGACATCATCATTACCTGCATTCCCAACAGGCCTGCAATGGCCAACCGCCGCAATTGTGTGCGTCGTTCGAATTGACGTAATGCCTGGTGCTGATCGGGATTGTAGGGATAGGCCCGATATCCGATGGTGCGAATCGCCAGCAGGATTTTGCTTAATTTGATTCGGCTATCGTCCCAACGCACCCAGGCCCGCCGGGTCGCGTAATTAATCTGAACCTGTTCCACGGCCAGGTAAACCAGAGATATGCTGTTCGTTGAGCCAAATGCAGGCCGCACAGGTAATCCCTTCAAGCATCAGGCTCGCTTCGCGCAGCGTGCCAGATACCCGGTGCACAAGCTGACTTTGAACCGGTTCCAGATCATACACACGGGTTTCACGCAGAAATTCGGGTACCTGCTCGGTTCCGGTTGCCGATGGCTTCGTCCTGACCCGGTAGAAATGCTCGTGCCCTGAATTGACGATCGCCTCGGCGACAGCCTTGCAACCATGGCAACACATCGGCCGGGCTTCACCATCGATACGAACGCTGAGGCTGACACCCTCTGGCACCGGCAGACTACAATGGAAGCAGGCGCACTGTGGCTCTGACGACATTGCGTTCGCCATCAACCGGGAGCAAAGCTGGCAGGAGTACTCAGTCATGGGTTTACAACATATTTTCGGTCTTTTTGTTGACCCGAAAGGTCAATGGGGAAAAATACGTGACGATAACAGCAGCCTCGGAAGTTTCAGTTCGATCCATATATACCTGTTAGCCGCGATCCCTGCGGTATCGGGTTATATCGGAACTACCCAGATGGGTTGGCAAATAGGCGCTGGCGACCCAATATTTCTCACCAGCGATACGGCTCTGGTAATAGCCGTCAGTTACTATCTGGTTTTACTGACGGGTGTGTTTTCCATCGGCTGGGTCATACATCTCATGGGTAAGGCCTACGATGTCGTGCAACCTTTATCCAGGTGTATTATTCTGGCTACCTATACCGCAACGCCATTGTTTTTGATCGGAGTCATGGAAGTTTATCCACTGCTCTGGCTAAACATGCTGATCGGTTTACCTGCCCTTGCCTATACCGTATACCTTCTGTACACCGGGTTGCCGATCATGATGGGCATTTCACGGGATCGTGGATTCCTGTTCTCCACTGCTGTGCTGGGGGTTTGCGCGTATGCGTGTAACAGGGGTGCTGGTATTACTGGGTATATTTTATGGCATGCCGCTTTTGAGCTGGGATGGTCGCCAGGCCATCCTGTTCGATCTACCCGCGCGCAAATTTTATTTCTTTAACCTGACCCTGTGGCCACAGGATTTTGTCTATCTGGCAGGATTACTCATCATCGCCGGCCTTACTCTTTTCTTTTTCACCGCATTGGCTGGCCGTGTCTGGTGTGGCTATGCCTGCCCGCAAACCGTTTGGACGGAGGCCTATCTATGGATCGAACGCAAGATTGAGGGCAGTCGAAGGCAACGGCGATGGGTCTCGAAGCGACACTGCGCCTGGATGCCAGTCGTAACAGGCTAGAGTTCAGGCTGGATTCGGGGCCAAGCTCTGCGCTTGATCAACAACTGGTGCTGCATTTTTTTCATTCGACACGCGCAGGTCGGGATCGGACAGTGCTCGGCGCACTGGCCGGGATCGTCGGAGCCGGTATTTCCGAACTAAACCCGCTATCGAGCTTTCCTCTTGGGACACTCATTGCCGCGATATTTATGGTTGCGCTAGGCATGTATCTGGCTAACTGGTGGCGTATATTGTCGGTACTCGAAGACATAGGCGCCATCGCCTGGCGAAAGATCGAACCCTGGGGCCGACGCTGGTTACCGGTCGGGAATCCATTTCAGGCATTTGGCCTTGGTGTCATCTGGGGCTGGTTACCCTGCGGTCTGGTTTACGCTGTGGTGGCCTGGTCGCTCACCACTGGCGATATACAGCAGGGCGCTATGCTGATGCTCGGCTTTGGGCTGGGAACGCTACCGACCTTAATACTGATGGGAAGCGCCGCTGTGCAGCTTAAGCATCTATTCCAGAGCCAGGTCGTACGCACTACGGCGGGCATAATTATTATCGTTTTTGGAGTTTATACCGGTTATATGGGGTTGACCCAGCAAACACCTATTCACCATAGCCAGCCGTCGAGCCAGTCCTTGCTGGGTTACTCTTTCAGTGCGAGGCCTGCCCTCCGGCTATATGCTTCAATGCTTCAAGGTCATGGATCTCAAGCGTACGCCGGCTGACCTCAAGTAAACCACTTTCCTGAAATCGGGTTAGTGTGCGGCTCACAGTTTCAATCACCAGTCCAAGATAGTTGCCTATATCCTGGCGCGACATACTTAATTTGAACGCGTTCCCCGCATAACCAATTTGTTTGAAACGCCGCGACAGATCCCACAAAAAACTGGCCAGTTTGCCATCTGCATCTTTCCTCGCCAGCATCAGAATCAGATTATGTTCACGTGCCAGTTGATCTGAAATAAGTTTCGGATAAACACGACCGCAACCCTGCTCCGACATTTGCGCGAATAGCATCCGGCAAATCGATGTGGTCTCCAGGGTAATAGCCGAAGACATGCACGCCGAGGATCCCAGACCATCAAGGCCCAACACATCTCCAGGTAAGTAAAAACCCAGTACCTGTTCTTCACCATCTTCGGTGACCAAATACGATTTAACCGAACCGCTCCTGACGACATAAAGCGCGCTGGCCTCCCCACCTTCACGAAATATATTTTCACCTTGTCCGAGCACACGACTATTACTGCGAACCAGGCCGACCTGCCCTGAATATTCCATCATTCTTGAGGCCAGGCAGCCACCTACAATATCGCAGACGTGGCACAGTGCCCCGCTGGCTGTGACAGGAATCGAATCGAAATCTGGCGGGGGCGAACAATCGTTGCCCGGCATTGATACCTCTTGTACATGAGCAGTCACGGTACTTCCCTCGGTTAAACAATTGCAATGCCGATAGCCTGGTCGATAAACTGCAGGTAGACTATCGGGGTTTCCCTGATACAGGCATGGGGGCTTATCGGCTATCCCAATACAGGATTTGCCGATAAGCCTTAAATTAATGAAAAAACCTGATAATTTTCAATTACTTATTGTTATCATGGCGGCAACTACCTTAGTAGTTACCGCAGTTTCGATAGCAGTCCTCTACGATGCGGCGTTTACCCAGCACCGCCAGCGCCTGATCGAAACGGTCAAGAGCCACGCACGGTTAATCGAAGCGATGGGCCGGTTCAACATCGTAGAAAAAGAACAGGGTCGCGCGGTCGATTGGCGCGCAGAAACCCTTCGGCAGGTAGACGACGCCCATAGTCGTTTCGAAGGATTTGGTAAGACCGGTGAATTTACTCTGGCAAGAAAACACGGCTCGCAGATTACCTTTGTACTCGACCATCGGCACTATGATTTGGACAGGCCAAAATCCCTTCCCTTTGCAAGCAACTGGGCTGAACCAATGCGCCTGGCCTTAGCGGGTGAATCCGGATCGATTATCGGTCTGGACTATCGGGGACGGCAGGTACTGACAGCGTTTGAACCGCTGGAGATACTTGACCTGGGCCTGGTGGTAAAAATAGACCTGGCCGAAATTCGAAAACCTTTTTTCCAGGCTGGAATGATATCGTTCGCCGTGGCTTTTCTCGCGATCCTGTTTTCGAGCACTGTTTTCTCCCGCATCACCCAACCCATCGCTCGAAAAATCGAGCAGCAGGCAGAGACCTTTCGCACCCTGGCCGAGACCACTTTGGAAGGCATCGTGCTGATCGGTGTCGATGGTATTATCCAGTTTGTTAACCCGGCGGCGGAGACATTGTTTGGTTACTCACCTGGTGAATTGCTCGGCAAGAGTATCAATCGCCTGATGCCCATGCCCCACAGGGAGGCACACGATCAATATATCAGCCAGTATCTAAAAACCGGCAAGGGTAAAATTATCGGAACTGGTCGGCAATTGACCGGGCTTCGCAAGAATGGTACCTATTTCCCGATACACCTGTCGGTTGGTGATATCAATCTTGAACACACACACCTGTTCACCGGGGTTATCATGGATCTCAGCGAACAGCACAAGTTACAACGAGAGATTATGGATGCGCCAGTACGTGAACAACGGCGCATCGGCCAGGAGTTGCACGATGGACTGGGTCAACAGCTCAGTGGGCTGGGTATGCTGGCGACCAGTCTTTTGAATAAGGCCTCCCGCTCAGAGTATGAACTGGCTGATCAGCTTGCGAGTGGCTTAAAAGAGACTATGTCGCAGGTGCGCGCGCTATCCAGGGGTATGATACCAGTGCAAATAGGCACTAAAGAGTTTTTCCCTGCCATTCAAAACCTGTGTGAAGAAATCGAGTCACAGAGCAGGTTGCCGATAAATCTTCGAATCGAGGCTACTATCCAGTTGCCTGACGACAGCGCCGCAATGCACCTGTATCGAATCGCCCAGGAAGCCCTGAATAACGCGGTAAAACATGCCGCGGCTAGCAAAATATCGATTATGATTAAAAAAGAGCACGACTACGGATTGATGCAAGTGACTGATAATGGCTGTGGCTTACCGCCCGAATCTGAAAAATCGACCGGACTGGGACTGCGTATTATGAAGTATCGCTGTGGCCTGATCGATGGCGAATTCTCGGCCACTGGGATTAGCACAGGCGGCACTCAGATACAGTGTCGATTCCCGATCGAATTGCCAACGGAACAAAGCTGATGGAACGCATCCTGATTGTTGACGATCATCCGCTGGTGCGAACCGGATTTGCACAACTGATCGGCGATACCCCCGACCTGGAAGTCTGCGGAGAAGCCAGCGACATGGCCGAAGGTTTGAAGCAGGTTGGGGCGCTAAAACCCGATCTGGCTATCATTGACCTGTCACTGGCTGGTGGTAGTGGCCTGGATTTGATCAAGCACATCAAAGCCCGGGATTATTCGACCTTAATGCTGGTAGCCTCGATGCACGATGAAACGCTCTACGCCGAACGCGTACTAGCCGCAGGCGCCCGGGGGTATATTAATAAGCAGGAGGCCCAGGACAAGATTATTTTGGCGATTCGACAGGTACTGAGCGGTAAGGTTTATTTAAGTGAACGCATGACCGAACGCCTTCTCGCCGGCATGGTGAGCGGTTCAAACAATAAACGCGATATCGAGGCGTTGTCGAATCGCGAGTTACAGATTTTCGACCTGATAGGCCAGGGCATGTCGGTGAGCAAAATGGCCAAACATCTGAACCTGAGTGTCAAAACTATCGAAACTCATCAAACCCACATCAAGAAAAAACTCGGTCTCTCCTCGGCACACGAACTGACCCATCGTGCGATCCGATGGCTGCTCGAACAGGGCCTGTAAATTCAGTATTCCCTCTGGCACAGTTTGTACCTGAATTTCGTTCCCTTCACGCATTAGGCGCGTTAGGGCGCGAGGCGCTCGCAAAACCAGCCGCCTGCTTCATTTCTCTGGTATATAAATCGATCATGCAGACGGCCTTTCCGTTCCTGCCAGAATTCAAAAGTGACCGGTTTTACCCGATAGCCTCCCCAAAATGGAGGCAATGGCACTTCTTTATTGGCAAATTTCCGCTTCATACTATCGATCCCTGTTTCCAGTATCGAACGGGAACTGATCAACTGGCTTTGTCCTGATGCCCAGGCGCCAAGCTGACTACCCCGCAGGCGTGTCGCAAAATACATTAATGATTCTGCCGTTGATACCTTTTCCGCCTCACCGGTTATATTCAACTGACGCCCCAGGGTGTGCCAGGGAAACAACAAGCTGACTCGTGGATTCAACGCGATCTGTTTGGCCTTTCGGCTTTCGTAGTTGGTAAAGAAGACAAAACCCTTTTCATCAAATAACTTCAGTAACACGAGGCGTTGCCAGGGCTGGCCATCCGCATCCACCGTCGTCAGGGACATAGCGCCGGGCTCGTGAATATCGGTTTCAATCGCCTCCTTATACCATAGTTCAAACTGTCCCAGGGGACTGGCTTCCATTTCACTACGGTTCAATCCCTGTTCGATTAACCGTTGACGTAAGTCTTTTGCATTCATAACGCGGCTATTTTCACCCCTTTCGTTTTATAAACAGCTTGTCTTCAAACAGAGAATAAAAGCAGATTTCATCGAGTCTCACATTATCATCTTTTATCGCCTACTCAAAACAGACAGAGATAAAAATTTCATTTATCAGTGCATTCCATATCTATTATCGTATTGAAGTGGATAGATTATGCCTGTAGGGTCGAATTCATTCGACCGGTTGCGTTGGCCAGAAAACGTGCTGCATTTATATCCGTGAACAGGGGATGGCGATCACGAGGGTAACAGTGATGATGCAATAGACCTGGTAGCGCAGGAAATGACGCCCTCTGTTTTAAAGCGTCGCAGGACAGGGTGATCTCCCTGTCACCAATGATTATTGGTCGAATGAATTCGACCCTACAATGTGATTGAGAATACTGGTCGAATCAATTCGAGCTTTTATTCTTCTTTCTGCTCTCTATGGTCCCTTGCACTGACACAAAAGTCGAAGATAAATTACCAGGTCCTGTATCGCCTTTTTAGAAAGCGTGCCGCCCCAGGGTGGCATAAGCCCTGAACTTTGCACGGCATCCCCTCCTTCACTGATCGCTAAATGAAGATTTTCATCACTCAGCTTGCTCATCTCTTTAGCAAGCGTGTGGTTTTTAGGTGATACTGTCAGGCCGCCCCCTGAATCGTTGATTCCTCGACCAGTCCCCAGCGAACCGTGACACTGCACACAATAGAGACGATAATTCTCATCTGCCGGGTGCCCCCGCATTCCCAGTGGGTCTGTTTCGCTCTCCATTGTTGCCACCATTGTAGAATGACTGAGCGCCTTGTTTTTTCTCTCCCCCGGCTTTTTTAATGAAGCAATCAGTAGCGTCAGCGTCTCTCGCTTTTTGTGTGACATGGCAAGTTTCGGCATGGCTATCTTTGGATCCCAGTATTGTGGGTTTTCAATCATCGAGTAGACCCAATCGGGATTTAGACGTAGCCCGGCTTCTGTCAGATCGGGCCCAGATATACCGCCAACTGTCCTTGCACCCAATTTGATGCGATGGCAGGCGACGCAAGGTAAGCGTTTGCGAAAGAGTACGACTGCTTTGGGCTTTCTAATTTTCTTCCCTCTATCGATAACGCCTTCTTTCATCTGTTTGTCTTTCAGCGTCATGAGATAATCTGCCACTGATTTCGCCACCTTTGGTTCAAGCCTCGGATGTGGCTTGACCGCATCGGCGGCCAGCATGTCCTTGCCACCTTGAACCACCAAATAATTAAGGAATAAATTGCCCGAATAACGAATAGGAGTGGGGTTTTGCAGCCAGTCGATCAACCAGGGGCGGTTGAACTTGCTGCCGGCATAAAACAGATCAGGCGCCTGACGCCTAAGCATTTCGTTAAAGGTGCCTGGCGCGGGGCCGACGACGTCATGACAGGAAACACATTTATCGTCGACAACATCCTTGCCACTGAGCGATGCTGCGCTCACTGCGTCAGTGGTAAAAAGGAATGCGATGATAAGCAGTTTGCCAGGAGCATTGGGGAGACTCATATGGCTTACCTCGATAAATTACCACCTGGAATCAGGAAACCCGATTCCAGGTGATCTATGGCTATTTGAAGTAATACTAAAAGTGGTTAGGGAACCATTCAAATGATCGTTATTTTGCCCTTCATCCCTTTATCCGTATGATTCTTTTCATCTTTGTATTTGATACTGCAGGTGTATTCTGTTGTTCCTGTTGACACCGGAACAAACCACCACTCCACTGTACCACCAGGGTAGACCTCTATTTCCCGGATTGCTCCCTTGATTTCGCCGATTTGCTTGGCGCCGGGTCCAAAGTCATCCATTACCTGAACTTTTCGGGTCCAAACTTTGGCGGCAAAAGGCAGCGAGGTAAAGTAGTGTTTGCTGTCGCTGGGATTATGCAACACCAGTTTATAAAGCTTACCTGTTTCGAAAGTAAGTTTTTCAGGATAGAACTTGTGCTTTTCGACGCCATCTTTGCCAAGACTAAGATTGACTACTATGGGATCCTGTTTTGACAGATCTCCACCAGCCATGACATTGGGGGTGAAAGCAAAGACGGTGCCTAGTAAAGCCATTAAAAGAAATGCAATTTTTTTCATAGTCGTTTCTCCTTATTTTCGGGATCACGTTTCCCTGACCTTACGGTAATGCCTGCCTGGCTGAATTAAAATGGGGTTGACCCCCTGGTAATATAGGGGACTTCCCCCAGGAGATGCTACGACTCTTATTGTTCTTTGAGATTTTTTAGACCGGTAACCATTTTGATCAGGGAGGCCAAAGATCTTGCCTCCATCTTCTCCATGACTTTACTGCGATGTTTCTCAACGGTCTTTTCGCTGATTTCGAGAGCACGAGCGATGCCTTTGTTAGTTTTCCCATCGACAAGGTGATGCAATACTTCACGCTCTCTTGGAGTTAACCAGTCCACTCGCTTATTGATTTGATCATGCTCAGCCCGTTGATGATCGGCTTCTACATGAGCCCCAACGGCTCTTTGTATAGAATCTAACAACAATTCATTATTAAAAGGTTTTTCGATAAAATCGACGGCACCCGCTTTCATCGCCAGTACTGCTATCTGAACATCGCCGTGTCCTGTGAGTATTATGATCGGCAAATCAATGGTTCTCCTGCTTAGCTCTTCTTGCAGTTCCAGGCCACTCATTCCAGGCATGCGAATATCTAACAGCAGGCACCCGATCTGTCCCGGCGTATAACTGTCAAGAAAGGCCTGTGCGGATTCGTAAACTTCGACACAAAGATTTACGGATTCTATTAAGCCACGAAGGAACCGGCGAACAGCAGCATCGTCGTCAACAATGAATACGGTCGGTTCACCTGTCATGACTGGGTTCTCCCTTTACTCTGCGACGGACCGGCACCGTAAACAGAAACGACGTACCTGTTTCGCTGCTGGAATTAACCCAAAGCCTGCCTCCATGGTCTTCGATGATGGATCGACAGATGGCCAGGCCCATACCTAAACCTGTTGCCTTCGTGGTATAAAAAGACTCAAAGACCTTATCCATATCCGTGACTTCCAGGGCTTTGCCTTTATTGTGGACTGATACCTCTATCCCCTCCAATTCTGAAACACGAGTGAAAATGGTGATCAAAGGGTTGGTGACTTTACTCTCACTCATTGATTCGATACCGTTATGTACAAGGTTTAAAACGACTTGCTGCAACTGAAAAGGATTTGCGATAACTGTGGGAAGGTAATCTGCCAGCTCAAAAGCGACATCTGCACCATGATCACTGGCATCTGAAAGAAGCAATCCGGACAGATCCTGAATCGTTTCATTTATATCTGTCGCTTCTTTTTCCTGTTCACCCTTTTTGATAAAACTCCTGACCCGTCGAATGATTTCACTGGCTCGATACGACTGTTCGGCCATCTGCTCAACAATGTCTTCAAACTTATCAGCCAGAACTTGATGGCTTCGCAATTCGCTGAGACAGCGTTGGGCGCAACCCGATATGACTGTGAGTGGCTGGTTGAGTTCGTGTGCCAGGCTGGTAGCTAATTCGCCCATAATGTTTACGGCGCCCAGTTTCACTAACTGTGTGCGGTGTTTCCGCACTTCAGCTTCCGTGTGTTTACGCTCTGCGATCTCGATGGTTAGTTCTTTGGTACGCTCCTCAACTCTCTGGTCCAGTTCATCATGAGCCTTTTTTAGTGCGTACTCTATCTGGCTACGTTCATAAATCTCATGCTGAAGGGCTTCATTCTTCTCTGTGATATCCTGGTATTGATATTTGATCTTGCGATCAGCCCGCCAGACGGTAAAGATAAGGATACCGTACAGTAATCCAAATATTAGTACTAGCCCGTATACCTGATTAATAGTAGAGCGTTTGATTGCTCCTAGAAGGGGGGTGACGTCGGTATAAAGCTCGAAGACGCCCTCTATTACCCCACTACTTGAACGGAGAGAAAGATAGGACTCAACAAGATCACGATCGTGTACCTCTTTTTCAAAGGAACTAATGGTATCTCGGAAGGTTAACTTGCTTGCCGGTACACCCATCCGCGCAGCGGAATAAAAACCGGCATTATCGCTCTGATTTTCGCCTATTTCAGTGGGGTCAGTCGAATAGACCGTGAGACCTTCCAGGTTGTAGATTTTAACCTTAATCACTGGCAGGTTGGCTGTCACCACTCTTAATGCGTCTCTGATCTCCGAAGTTTCCAGCCTTCTTTGCAGCTCTTTTACATGAAATGTTGAGGCCAATGCGGCATAAGCGGAGAAATGTGGCCAGATGGTATTCGAAAATGACTGCGCCAGTTTTACATTCTGGTTCTCGGCATAATCGATAAGTCGTTTTATTTCACTTTGGCGGGAATGTACAATCACCGCAATAATAATGAGCGCGGAAAGCAAGCTGGTGAGAAGAAATAATCGAATGAGCTTAAACATAATCGCTTTGCTCTAAGGAAGGTCTGATTTATTCAGATCTTCCAGCAGTACGTGGGCAGGTTTTTGCTCCTCGACAATTGCTCCTGGCATTGTCCTAATAAGTTACATCCATGTAACGATGCAAAACCTGCATTTCCCACAGAGCCTGCCCCGCGAGCATCGCGAGTGCTTTGGGTATCCTTGTGGGTCATGTGCTGCCAAAATCAGTGCCGCTAAGGCATTGATTTTGTGAGACAAACGAAAATCACACTTTTCGTTTGTCGTCCTCTGAGAATTCATGGATGAATTATTCAGAGGTTCCCTAAGATTATCTAGGGGGTAAATATAGC
>JADFMY010000011.1 GCA_022563685.1 Pseudomonadota bacterium
CGTGAATTCTCAGAGGACGACAAACGAAAAGTGTCATTTTCGTTTGTCTCACAAAATCAATACCTTAGCGGTACTGATTTTGGCAGTACCTGACCCACACGGATGTGGGAAATGCAGGTTTTGCAGGAGCAAAAACCTGCCCATGTGCTGCCGGAAGGTCTGAATAAATCAGACCCTCCCTAAGAAAATTTACACAAAGTCCTCGGGTAACCTGGGCTATCAAGTACACTATTCACCCAGCACGCGGCGTCGCTCTTCGAATTCTTCCTGGTCGATCTCGCCTTTGGCGAACCGTTCCTTGAGGATATCCAGGGGCGTTTTGTCCGGAGGGTTGTAAGGAACACCACCACGCCCTGGTCCAACGAGCCAGCGCACCAGGAGTACGACCAGGGCCACGACCAGGACCAGGACCACGATCATAATGATCGGGCCAAAGATCATCCCGCCCCATCCCCAACCCATTTCAGACATCATTGCAACGCCCTCCAGCAAGTGAGGTAAGCGCTACGTATCGCCCGGACCCCGTTATTTGAGAAGGTTCTGTTTCACTACTTTTCATCTGTTTCCCCCGCAACCATGCCATGGTTTTTTATCTGGTTTAACGCCCCACGCAATATTCAGCCTGTTAAGGCCAGCGTAAGTATCAACATTGGAAAACAGCTCTGTTAAAGCTTTATCATCCAATCCATTATATGTTAATGCATCGGTATAAACACCAATCCTGTTTCAGAATGGTCTGCTCCGAAGATTCATGGCAGTCTGGGACGGATTCCAGCACCGACAGATCATCGGCTGTTTCCGGGCGGCGGGCAATCCTGCGAAAGTGATCCCGGACAAGATTCATGGCAATCGCTGACAGCCAACTTTGCAGATTAGCGTCACCGCGAAATTTCGCCACCTTTTGCGTCGCCCGAACAAACGTCTCCTGGGCTATGTCTTCGGCCAGGGCATGGTTGCCAACCAGTTGGTTCAAAAAGAGGCTAAATCACTTCGACTTTCGCTTCTGGCCTGCTAGTTTGCGCCCATCGTGCTTAAGGTTTGAGAACACCTAGGTGCAGAATGGTTCTGCTCGCGCTATCAATTCTTCCAGACCTGGTTCGTCAGGGTTTCTGGGTTTGCCGGGGTGGATGATGGCTACCTGGCAAGCTTCGGCGGCTTCCACCAATTCACGATAGCTACCCGCGTCCAGATTCGCGATATAGGCTCGCTTGTCTTCGTCGTAGGCGAACATCCGGTCGTTAAGATCGGTGCACTCGTTGCAGGTCGTGCAGCGAATGGTCTCTATCCAGGCATCATCTGAGGAAATTTCAGGCGCTTCATCTGGGGTCATTTCCACTGCCGTTTCAATCGCGGCTGATGTTTGCTCTGATTCGGTGACCACAGCTTCCTGCGATACGGCTGTGGTGGCCGCCACGCTAGCCGATGCTGGAGAGGATGAAGCCTGCGTGATCAGATGCTGTCTCTCCTCTTCCCAGGCCTCCTTTTCAAGCGCTATTGCCTTCTTTGCATGGGAATTGTTGATGCCACCCAGTTCCTGCAGGTTACGCCACAGTTCACGACAGCGTTTTGCGGCGTCGATCAGCTTGACATCGCAAACTGCCCGGTGTAGCACGTCGTCTTCGTCGATCAACAGCACATAGGGCACCTTGTCTTTGTGCGCATTTGAATCGAGTTCCAGAAATAAGTCTGCGGGCAGCATATTACTGTCCCAGCAGGTTTCCGGAATACAGGCGAAGTGCGTGTCTAAGTGACCCTCGCAGGCGATGAAATCAAGCAGTGTAAATGCAGTCTCCTCCGTATGACTATTATGCTCAGAATCTTCGAATCTGAGCCTATGCCGCCGCCAGTCCTGTTCGACACAGGGGTTGCCATCGAGGTGGAATCGCGATGCCAGGTCTTCACCGGATGCGGGGTCGAATACAAAGCTGGGAAAGGCGCGTGATTCGGTAGCTGCGGCAGCTGCAAGGTAGGCGGGTCGCCCACTCTTCTCGCCGGAATACACACTGAACAGGGCAGGTAAGTCGCTGCACAGACCATTCATGACCCGCTCACGTAGCTGGTAAAGCGATGAAGCGGCCGACTGCAGCACGAATACGTTGTTCAGGCCCAGGGCCATGCGCGCCAATTGCTGGCCTTGCGTGCCGAAAGAGAAATGACCCGAAGCGGTCGACAGTTCGCCGACAATTTTATCTTTCTGGACGATTATCTTGAATGGGAAACCACTGCGAAGGGTCTCGAGCACGGCTTGCTCATTCGCGGCATCATCCCCGTGTTGCAGATACACCAGGTATGACGGAAACAGCGCCAGGTCTTCGGGCCCCAGTTGATCCTCGTCGAATCGACTGTAGAAGAAATCGTGCCGTGATTCGTCATAACGGTTTTCAATTTCTAATTCGGCTATGCTAATGGCCTTAACAAGAGCGGCCATATCCGGCAGCCGTTTCCGGAAAGCCTCGAGAGCCTCCCCGCAGTTTTCGAAATTGAAGCCGAATGAATTGTTGACACCACTGTTTGTTACGAAATTCTGGGATTGGAAGACCGAGATAGCCTCTTTAATCCGGAGCTGGCGTTTTTCCGGCAGAGGATCGCCAACCGGCGCTGATTTCAGAATATTGGCCATGGCCTGGAAATCAAACACGTTATTGTCGCCAGTACCCATAGAGCTTTCAAGGTGTCCAGCATTTCGGGCCACGCTTGAGTGCAGGTGATCGATACGAAGGATATCCGACAGCTTCTGCTTCAGGCGATCGATCTGGGAGCCCAGTTGCATGGACTTGATTCGTTGACTCTGATTCCATGCGTGCGTAATCAGCCGTCCTGGAAGCTCGGCATCGCAGTCGATGACTTCTCCATCAAGGCCCAATTCAGCGTAGGCTTTGGCGAGGTTGTCTTCCACAGATGAGCGTATCGTTTTGCTCACGCCGGAAAGCAGCTTTCGCCGCGCTTTTTGCCACAATAACGACAGGGGTCCTTTTTGACCCTGGCTCACCAGATTCCTGATCTCCTGCTCCAGGTTGAGAACCTGGCGCCTGATTCCCTCACTTTCGATGCCTTCAGGTGCGACTTCCCGCAAGCTGGCGTCGATAATGTCGGCTAGCGACCTGATCCATGCAAGCCCCTGGTCGTCGTTTAGCAGAATCAGAGGGAAGTCATAGCGAAGTTTCGACAGATCGCGGTAATCTGCAAACAGGGCTGGCCGCAACTGCTGCGGGCTGATTTTTTCAACAGGGAGCCCCGAGCGATCGCCGAGCAGATGGAAAGCAGCCAGGTTGATGCTGGTCACTGCAGTCGGGCACGGGAATGAAATGGGAATTACTTCATTTCCTGGCCCAGGTGCAGACTCCTGGTTCATGCTGTTGCTCCTGTGGGGTTAATGGTAACCTTGTCGAACTCGGTCTTGAGGAAGTCGGCCACGCCCTCCGACGTATTCATTTTGTCCGGAACCTGTAAATCTTCGTAGCAGGGTATGTCCGGGTTCTTATACAGTACCCCCACTGGTATCGGGTCGTGGCTCGAGGCGATTTCGCGTGCCCGATTGCGATCAGAGGGATCGTGTACTTCCTGGTTGGGGTATATCCGCCCCAGTTCCGGGCTGATGTCGAGACCGTTCTCGTGCTTGAGCAACAACATACGTTCAGGATTTTTCACCCAATCGTCATAGCGGTTGTCCAGATATTCCGGACAGCGCTGCAGTATACGGATGAAGGAAAAGCCTTTGTGGCGGAACCCCTGTTGAATGATGTTGTGCGTGATGTCAGGCATCCAGTCCACAGCCTGGGCCACGAAGGAGGCACTGCGGATGCCCAGCGTAACGCTGATGGGATTCAATGGTTCGAGGTGTGAGCCTGTTGGCGTTGTATTGCTGACCAGACCGACCGGTGATGTCGGCGAAGCCTGGTTCTTGGTCAGACCGTAAATACCGTTGTCCAGCACAATCGCTGTCATGTTCATGTTGTAGCGTACCGCGTGAATCCAGTGTGCGGTGCCAATGCTGCAACAGTCACCGTCACCCATAATCACAAATACATTCAAATCCGGACGCTTGATCTTGATGCCCTGAGCGACCGGCAGCGCACGGCCATGCAAGCCGTGAAAACCGTAAGTTCTCATATAATGAGGGAAACGGCTTGAGCAGCCGATACCCGAGACAAACACGGTCTTTTCAGGCGGCAATTGTTCCTCACGGCACAGGCGCTGTACCGCCGCAAGTACGCCATGGTCACCACAGCCGACACACCAGCGTGGCACGATGCTCTCGTAGTCTTCCAGAGCGTAATTATTGTCGATTAATTTCATCATGCATGAAGAAACAGCGGCGCTCATGATTGCCCCTCCAGTGATTGCAGTTTGTCCAGAATGACCTGTTCGATGGTCCCCGGTTTTATCGGCTGGCCATTGACCTCTGAGTAGCAGTCGATGTCTACCAGGAATCTTGCGCGTAATATCATGGCGAGCTCGGTATAGCGGCGGTTGTCCTCATCGATCAGCTCGCTCTCAAGACTGTCGGACCAGTTGTTCTCGATGGTCATCACCTGTTTGAAACGCCCGAGCACCTCACGAATACCGGAGGCCATAGGTTGGATAAATTTCAGATGTAAGGAAGAAACCTGGTGACCTTTTGCACGTACACGATCGACAGCCTCCTGGATTGAACCCCTGGTGCTACCCCATCCGATCAGTAGCAGATCGCCTTCTTCTGCACCGTAAACAACGGGTGCCTTCAGCGTCTTTTGCAGTGCAGCCAACTTGAGGCTCCTGTGTCGTACGCCATCCACGTTGGCTTCGCTGTCATAGGCGACGCAACTATTGCGATCGTGCGCCAAACCAGTAAGCGTGTGCATGCCGCCGGGTTGTCCGGGGATGAAGCGGCGGGCGATTCCGGTGCGGGCATCCCAGTCATAGGCTAGTGCGTCTTCGGGCACCGGACTCTGGTCAAATGGAGGGGCATGCCAGTCTTTGCTGTAGACTGGCCGTGGGAATATCTGCTGAGCGGATGCCAGGTTGGCGTCAGACAGCACCACGACCACAACATTGAATGTCTCTGCTATCTTGCGGGCAGTGATCATTGAGTAGAAGCAATCCTCGATATCCGAGGTGGCCATCACTACTTTTGGGTTATCGCCATGGCCACCAAAGCAGGCAAAAAGCAGGTCCGATTGCTCGGTTTTGGTGGGCAGACCGGTGCTGGGACCGCCGCGCATCACGTTCACGACTACCAGCGGAATTTCTGCCATAACTGCCAGTCCCAGGGTTTCCTGTTTAAGTGCAAAACCAGGACCCGAGGTGATGGTCACCGCGCATTTTCCGGCATAGGACGCGCCGATGGCAAAAGCGCAGGCCGCAATTTCGTCTTCTGCCTGGTGTACCATACCGCCGGTTTTACTGAATACTTCGCTGAGGTAATGTGATGCCGAGGTTGCCGGTGTGATCGGGTACATCGCGCAGACTTCCATTCCTGATGCCATGATGCCCATGCCGATGGCAACATTACCGTTGACCACGATCTGGGATTCGGTCACTTTTGCGGGTGGAATCCGGTAGCGGATATCGAGATTATCTGCAGCCCAGTTAAAACCGGCTTCCAGCAACGCGATATTGGAGTTGACGATGGTCTCGCCTTTTTTGCTGAAGATATAGGCAATCTGGTTGCGCCCAAGCTGCAGATCGAGCGAGTAGATATGGCACAACATCCCCAGCACAAACATGTTTTTACCGCGATGCGGGTCGCTGACCAGGCGCAGGCATTCTTCTTCCATCGGGATTTCGCGGACGTCATAACCGCCCCGAACCATTTCGTCCACGGCATCGGCGTACATCGCCGCTATGGCCGGGTCTTTGTGGGTCTTCCACTTGTTTTCCAGTAGCACTGTGCAGCCGGGTTTCAATTCTTGCTCGCGGGACCTGCGTAGCATGACCTGGTCATTGAAAGCGACCATCAAATCGGCCTCGTCACCACCGTTGGTCATGCGGCGTGATGCCAACCGGACCCGGTTGCCACTGGCGCCCTCGATACTGCGTGCCGGCGGTTGAATTTCAGCAGGAATGATTTCGACCGTCCAGATACTGTTACCCATGCGAGCCGCAATCGTGGCAAAAGACTGGCCGCATTTTTGCGCACCTTCACCGGAGTCACTGACAATTTCCACAGTGTGCTCATCCAGAACCACCGCAGGCTGGCGTTTATTTGATACATCTTTTGGTCGAATCTTTACAGCTAGAGTATCGGACTGACTTTTAGCAGCCTGATGACTCACCGCCACATTGGCGCTATCTTTAGCGGTGCTGTCTTTTAACGAAGTACTCACACGGCCCCCTGCAAGGTTCTTATTCTAGTAAAATTCCTTTCTTCACGGACAATCCCGAAAAGCTTGTTTTCCGGGTCTGACCTTTCATTCCTGTACACCACATCGGTATCCCGGATGCCGAGGTATGCCTTCATTGACGCAGCCGCCTGGCGCCCCGCGCCCATCGCCAGGATCACTGTCGCCCCGCCGGTCACTATGTCCCCGCCGGCATAAACGCCGGCAAGCGAGGTGGCCATGTTCGCATCGGTTTCGATGAATCCCCACTTATTGAGTTTGATGTTAGACGTTTGCCCCATGATCGGGTTCGCGCTGGTGCCAATGGCGTATACGATGGTGTCAGCTTTAAATTCAAATTCACTGCCCTGAACGGGTATAGGGCTCCGTCTCCCTGACTCATCCGGCTCACCCAATTCCATGCGGATACAACGCATGCCACGCACGTTACCCTTGCCATCATCCAGGATCTCAAGCGGGTTGCTAAGCCAGTGGAACTCGACGCCTTCTTCCTTGGCGTGCTCGATTTCCTCGTTGCGGGCAGGGCTTTCCTCGATGGTGCGGCGGTAAATACAATATACTTTATCAGCGCCCATGCGCAGCGATACGCGCATCGCGTCCATCGCTGTGTTGCCCGAGCCGATTATCGCAACCTGCTTGCCCAGGCCCAGTGGTGTATCGTGGTTTGGGAAGTCTCCGGCCTGCATCAGGTTGCAACGTGTTAGCAACTCGTTAGCAGACAAAACACCATTCAGAAATTCACCCGGGATATCCATGAAGCGGGGTGTGCCGGCACCAGTGCCGACAAACACCGCGTCGAAACCGAGTTCATCGATCATTTGCGCGATGGTAAACAGGCGACCAACCAGGGTGTTGCATTCAATCTTGACGCCCAGTTTGACCAGCTTGTCGATTTCGGTCGCGATCACGGAGTCGGGCAGGCGGAATTCAGGGATGCCATAGCGCAGTACGCCACCGGGTTTGTGGAAGGCTTCGTAAACCGTGACATCACAACCGGCCTTGGCCATATCCGCAGCACAGGCGATACCGGCTGGCCCCGAGCCGACGATACCGATCCTGTAGCCGTTGGCTTCCATGTAGGGAACATTGGACCAGCCCTTGTCGATGGCCTGATCGCCAACCCAGCGCTCAAGCCGTCCAATAGCGACCGGCTCCAGGGTATCGCCGACAGGACATACGGCTTCGCACTGGTCTTCCTGTGGGCAGACCCGGCCGCAAATGGCTGCCAGCAGGTTGGCGTCGCTGAGCACGTCGTAGGCGCCACGGTAATCCTTGTCGACTATTTTCTGGATGAAACCCGGGATATCGATGCGCACCGGGCAAGCGGGCACGCAGGCCGGATTTGCACACATCAGGCAGCGTTCCGACTCAACCAGGGCGTCTTCCAGACTGTAGCCGATTGCGACTTCATCAAAATTCTTGACCCGCTCTATCGGCGTCTGTACCGGCATCGAGGTACGGTCCTGGGGGATGGTTCTGATCGTTTTTTTGGCCATGATCAGATTCTCGCCTTACAGCTTTCGGTCCATTTTTCGACGGCAATTTTTTCTTCTTTGGAAAACCGTCCCAGGCGGTTCATCAGATCGGCGAAATCCACCTCGTGGCCATCGAACTCAGGTCCGTCGACACAGGCGAACTTCATCTTATCACCCACCTTGACGCGGCAACCACCGCACATGCCGGTGCCGTCAACCATCACCGGATTCAAGCTGACGGTAGTCTTGATTCCATAGGGCCGCGTGGTTTCGGCACAGGCCTGCATCATGATCGGCGGGCCAATCGCCAGCACCTCCTGGATGTCCGGGTGCTTTTCTATTGCCAGCTCGATGCCATCTGTGACCCGGCCCTTGATGCCTGTCGATCCGTCATCGGTGCAGATAATGAACTCATCGCAGTATTGAAGGAACTTGTCATCCCAGAAAACCAGGTCCTTGTTGCGGAAGCCGACGACGCCGATGACATAAGCGCCTGCTTCCCTGTATGCCCGCACTAGTGGGAACACAGGTGCGACGCCAAGACCACCGCCCACGCAGACGACTTTCCCGACATTGCGGATGAGACTCGGCTTACCCATAGGACCGGTTACACTGATCAACTCCGTACCAGCCCGGCAATCACGCTGCATCTCTTTGGTGGTTTTCCCTACCGCCTGTATAACGAATGTAATGGTGCCCTGTTCACGGTCGAAATCCGCAATGGTCAGTGGAATTCGCTCTCCATTTTCATGCGACATCACAATCACGAATTGCCCGGGCCGAGCGGCTTTCGCCATCATCGGATGCCGAATTTCCAGCAGGTAGGTAATGTCCGAGAAGTCCTCGCGCCGGATGATCTCAATAGCGGAAGCGTGATGGCCCTCGGGAGTCGATGGATTGCTCTCGTGGAGCTCTCGATTTTTTCTCAAGGACATAACACTTTTTCTCGGTAATAACTACGCATGTTGACTATAAATACTATAGTCTAAAAAATAGGCGCTGCTTGATATTGATCAATAAATTGGTTGATAAAATTTCACAAGAACTTCACTGGAGTTTAACTACAAAAACTGTTTAAGACCGCCCGAGTTTTGATTCCCATATTGGTATGACCCTAAATATGTAGACACCTAAAAGCGTTACAATAACGCAAATAGACGATGTTTTATATATGGTGGAGAAGGAATCTACGGGAGATCCCCGTGTTTCGACATCGAATTCACCCTAATACTGAAAATGTGCTGTTTTGATTGATTTCTCGAAGCCGTGAAAAGGTTCCAGGACTGATCTCGTGATTGACCTTTTCGAGTATTTCCTGTTGTATTCAATCAACTCGGATCGGGTCAGCTATACGGGACCCTGTTTTACCTGATGCTAACTCTCGCAGCCTTAACCACCTCAGATAGCCCTGATGGAAGGACCGGTTTATTATATTCAGCGACATTTTCAAGTGAGTCGAATAAAAGCGGTTTCACTGCTTGCATTGGGCATCTGAATTTTCGGCCTGGGCGTGATATTTTCGTACAATGTCTGGAATGAGGAGGGGTTTACCCTGGCGCTGTTTTTCGGAGACGAAGCGGTTCGACTGGTTAAAAATGCTGGATTCGACGATATCGTAATATTTCTTTCCAGCCTCTTGATACAGCCGTTTGCGGCGCTCATGCTGTGTTTATTTCTCGCCTGGGTGATTCCGCGTCAGATCGGTTATAGACGGCTTGGTCTCGGCGGTAGAAGCTGGTTTGAAATCTGGAATTACCTGTTACGATATGTTACGCCTGTATTATTGCTGGTCGTGACACTCGGTGCAATCAGGGTAATTTAACCCACATATTGCATAGAGGCGGTACTGACAATAATGAATTTTTCTATATTGCAATAACTTATTACCAAATGCCAAGTATCCACCGTAGCGCGCTAATGCCTTTTTCCGCACAAACCATGTATGAAATCGTGAGCGATGTGGCTAAATATCCGGATTATTTACCCTGGTGCGGTGACTGCAAAATTTTGTCACAGAGCGATACTTCGATGAAAGCAGCGATTTTAATGAAGAAAGGTAAGGTGAATCACTGGTTTTCGACACAAAATGTGTTGGTGGTCAATCGTAGAATCGAAATCACACTGATCGATGGACCGTTTAAACGCCTCGATGGTGTCTGGCAGTTTATTGCGCTTGATCAGGAGTCCTCAAAAATTATGCTCGATTTGAGTTTTCAGTTTCCGAGCGGCCTCGTATCTACCCTGGTGGCGCCAGTGTTTACCCGGATTGCGAATACTATGGTCGATTCCTTTTGCTCCCGAGCCTACGAAATTGGTCCGGCATGAGTACAAAAATCATGATCGAAGTTGCTTACGCGACACCAGAATTTCAAAAAATAATCGAGCTTGAAGTCGAAAAGGGAACCTCCGTATTCGATGCGGCCGGACGATCGGAAATCACGCAATATTTCCCCGAGATCGATTTAGAACATACCAATTTAGGCGTGTTTGGCAAGATAGTCCCGTCCGATTACAAACTGATCGATGGTGACCGAATTGAAATTTACCGCGCTCTAATAGCAGACCCGAAAGAAATAAGACGCCAGCGTGCAGCAAAAGGACTAAAAACTAAAAAAGGTGGGGGTGCGGGTTAAATCTGATCTGGTTAACTCTTGTCCAGGGAACCTTCGATTGACGTCAGTAGATCGCCATCGAACCTGAGTATCATGGCTCTCTTCTCGATTGAGCCGTCTTCTCCAGATTTCAGGAAATACACATAATGCCAGGCGTCGGGATGATAAATGTCCCTGATCGCCGGTTCCCCAAGCAAAAATTCGACCTGGCGTTTGGTCATTCCTACTTCGAGTTGTGCTATCGTCCCGCTATTGATTCGGTTACCTTGCGGAATATCTATTCGGTAGATACAGGCAGGCAATGATACAATTGAGACGATCAGGGTCAGGATGAATAACCAGCGTGATTTCATTTTATTAGTACAGGATGACGGGAGCGCCGATCATACTGACCTCGGTAACAGGCTGCAATGATATAGAGTTAAATTTTATGGAATCATCCGATATCAAAAATGCAGGGCTAAAACTAACCTTGCCCAGAATGAAGATTCTGGAGTTACTTGAAAGTTCTAATGAACGCCACCTGAAGGCCGAAGATATTTATAAAATGCTGCTCGATTCAGGTGAAGAAATTGCGCTCGCTACGGTTTATCGGGTGTTGACACAGTTTGAAGCTGCTGGTCTGGTCAACCGGCATCACTTCGATGGTGGACATGCGGTATTTGAAATAAACGATGGCGCACACCACGATCATCTGGTCGACTTGTCGAATGGCAGGGTGGTTGAATTTTACGACGAGGCGATAGAAAAACGCCAAAAAATAATAGCCGAAAAATATAATTTCACCATCACCGAACACACCATGGTGTTATACGGACACTTTAACAAAGATAGTAATTAGCCCGCAATCATTTCACTTGCGTGCGCGCGAGTTTGATCGGTAATAGTCAGTCCTCCGAGCATCCGGGCTATTTCTTCCAGACGTTCGTCTTCGTTCAAAGCAATCACACTGGTAGTGGTATCGTCGATTGATCGGGTCTTCTCTACGCGCAAATGTTGGTGTGCCTGTGAAGCCACCTGTGGCAAGTGCGTGACACAGAGTATCTGCCTGTTTTCGCCCAACCAGCGCAACTTTTTACCCACAACCTCAGCGATACCACCACCAATACCACTATCCACTTCATCGAAAATAAGTGTGGGAATGCAGGACGCCTCGCACAGTATGACCTGTATCGCAAGGCTGATACGCGATAACTCGCCGCCAGATGCTACCTTGTTCATGGGCTTCAACGGCTGTCCGGGATTTGCGCTAACCTGGTAGCTGATGGTATTAATACCGGATTGCCTGAAGCTGGTCTCGGCGTCCAGTTCATCTACCTGAATGGAAAATTGGCCGCCTTTCATCCCCAGCTCCTGCATGACTTCGGTAATCTGTGCAGACAGAGAACCGGCGGTGCGCTGTCGCTTCTGCGACAGTTGCGTGGCCGAAGCCAAATAACTGGCACGAACCTGCTCTAGTTCGCGTTCGGTTTCCTCCAGATCTTGCTCACTACCACACAGAGAATTCAGTTCAAGTTTCAGTTTTTGGAAAAGATCGGGTAAGGAGTCGGAGTCGATACGGTGCTTACGCGCCAAATCCTGCGTAGTTGCAATTCGCTGGTTTAACCAGTCGAGTCGTGCCGGGTCGAGGTCTATCGACTGCTGGTAATTTCGCAGCTCATTGGTTGCTTCCTGGACCTGTATCAATGCATTGTTGATCAAATCATGACTGGTTTCGAGTGTCGTATCGTAGTTCACCTGGGTTGCAAGAGACTGTTCGCAGTAACTAAGCAGGCTCTGTAGGGTATTTTCTTCATTGTCATACAGAATGTCGAGCAAGGTCCCGACCTGGTCCAATAACTGGCCCGCGTGGGATAACCGTTTGTATTCGCTCTGCAAGTTCTGTACCTCGCCATCAGCCAGGTTAAGCTCTTCGAGTTCTTTGCAGTAAAGGCGCAATAGATCGATACGTTGTTCTCGTTCTATCGAACCATTCCGAATCTGGTGGAGGTTTTGTTCGACTTTTTTCCAGTGGGAGAATTTTTGTTTCACATCTTCGATCAATGCCTGTTCGTCCAGATAAGTATCCAGCATCAGCTGCTGGGTCAGGGGTTTTTGCAGGGATTGATGCTCGTGTTGGCCGTGTAAATCAACCAGCAACTGGCTCAGGTCTTTCAACTGCGCAAGCGTTGCGCTCTGGCCGTTTATAAAGGCTTTACTGCGTCCATTAGCATGCACCACCCGGCGAATAATGCATTCCTCATCGCTACCAAGCTCATTATCCTGTAACCATGTCAGCACTTCGTTGTGACTGGCTACATTAAAACAAACGCTGATCTCAGCCTTGTCCTGTCCGGTCTTGACCGTGTCCCTGTCGGCCCTGTCCCCGGCGACCAGCTTTATTGCATCGAGTAAAATAGATTTACCTGCGCCTGTTTCTCCGGTTAAGGCCGTTAGCCCGCGATCCAGTTCGAGGTCCAGGGCGGCTATGATCGCAAAATTCTTTATCTGAATGGATTCCAGCATCAGTAGTGTGAGCTCCAGTTCAATTTGGCTCGTAAAATTTCAAAATAATCGTAATTTTGAGGGTGTAGCAGGGTAAGCGGGGAGGGGTAACGATTAATTCGAATCTTGTCCTGGGTTGTCATTTTTACAGTTGCCTGGCCATCATAGTTTATTTGAGCGACCGTACCCGGCTGGCTTAAAAGTATTTCGATATTCTGATATGCCGGTAACACAATAGGCCGGTTACTGAGGGTATGGGGACAAATAGGCACGATCGCCAGTGTTTCGAGCGAGGGGTGCATAATTGGCCCGCCACCGGAAAGTGCATAGGCAGTTGATCCAGTTGGAGTCGTGACAATAACGCCGTCGGCACGCTGCTGATGGATCAACTTCCCATCGCTGTATACTTCGTATTCGATCATACTCCGCGACCCATAGCTATGCAGAACAATATCGTTGAGAGCGATATTTCTGGAACCTGTACGGTTTGGGCTATGAATTTCCCCTTCGATAAAAAAGCGTTTTTCAACCGTATATTTGCCACTCACTACGTCTTTAAGGTGAGATTCGAAATCATCGATAGAGACATCCGCCAGAAACCCGAGTCTTCCCATATTGATTCCTAACAGAGGTGTATCCTTATCTACCAGGGCTCTCGCTGCAGTTAGCAGGGTGCCGTCACCGCCTAGCGAAATGACAAGGTCGGATTGATCAACTAGAGTTTGGATCGAATCGGTTGTAAAAGTAGTGGTTTGTGTATCAAAATCAAGACAATGCACTAACACATCGGCATATCGCTCAAGTGCAGTGGTCACTTGCTTGACAGTGCAAAGGTGGGATTGCATGTCCTTACGCACCACCAGGCCAATGGTGTTAAATTTTGCCTGCATGCCTTCCGAAAAGGGTGGAACGAATTTTCATAATGTTTTTTTGGTTAAAATAGAAATAAAAAATAAATTATTTTCAGGGTGCCCCGAATTGCATTTAAAGTTACAATTTGTCAGTGAACTGAAGATACTTGCAATATAGCAGACCCAATGACTGAAAAATACGAACTTGACGAACGTGCGCAACTTCTGTTGAAGCAGCTTATCGCCTCGTATACACGTGACGCCCAACCGGTTGGCTCGAAATATCTGGTCGAATTGTCTGGCCTTGAAGTCAGTTCGGCAACTATTCGAAATATCATGTCCAAGCTGGAAGCTATGGGTCTGGTTGATTCCCCGCATACTTCGGCTGGTCGAATTCCAACCGAAGCAGGTTACCGGTTTTTTGTAGATTCGTTGCTGGAAGTGAATGATCTCGGTCAATCCGCGAGAAAAACTATTTCGGACCGGTTGAGCCCCGATATGACGTCCAATGACCTGATCCATAGCGCCACCGAAATTCTATCCAGCGTGACCCAACTGACTGGAATTGTTAGTCTGACCCACTCGACACCGGCTGAAATCAGGCATATCGAATTTATGCGCCTGACGGAGCGAAGGATTCTGGTCATTCTGGTGATTAATCAGGATGATGTACATAACAAGGTTATCGAGGTAGATAAAGACTATAGCGATATAGAACTAAATCAGGCTGCCCAGACCCTGAGTCGTTATTTGATAGGTAGAGACTTTAACAGCGCGCGAAATCAGTTAGTAGAAGAATTGTCGGAGCTCAAGAGCGAAGTAAGCACCATCATGAAGGCCGTGCTGGATGCGATGGAACAGGTCTGTAATGAGAGCGATCACGATGATTTGTTGACTAGCGGCGAGTCAAACTTGCTCCGATATACAGAACTCTCAGATATCAATAAGTTACGTGACATATTTAATGTATTTAATGAGAAAAAAGACTTGCTTCAACTACTCGATAGCTGTACTTTGGCCGATGGCGTAGAGATATTTATCGGTAGTGAATCGGGTTACACGATACTGAGCGATTTTAGTGTTCTTGGGGCACCCTATCAAATCAATGGTGAAGTGGTTGGGGTTGTCGGTGTTATCGGCCCGACCAGAATTGCTTACGAACAGGTGATACCTGTAGTAGATGTTACCGCAAAATTATTAAGTTCGGCCTTGAATACTCAGAAATAACCCCCACTTTTTTGCTCACGAAATTTCGCGACTGACCCAGGGTTCCCTGGAATACCAGCCGCACATTAGTTATTGATAAAGAGCAACCTACTTTTAATAGAAAGTGCTGCCATATTCCCGGAGTAAGGTATGTCGTCTGAACAAGATCAGATAGAAGAAAATGAAAAAGATGTGATTGCCGAGCCAGATAAAGTGGTTGACGAAACACCCGGCAAAAATTCCGCCGAATCGGATTCAGAAAAAGAAGCAGAGAAAGCAGAGGATAATATCGAACTTGAACTCGAAAAGGCGCAGGAAAAAATAAAGGATTACTGGGATCAGATCCTGCGCTTGAAAGCCGAGATCGAGAACAATCGTAAACGTGCCGAGCGGGACATCGAAAGTGCCCACAAATATGCTTTGAAAAACTTTGTTGAAGCACTTTTACCTATCATAGATAGTATGGAAATGAGTCAGGCGGCGGCCGATGCCGAAAATGCGAGCCTGGAGAGTTTTAGCGAAGGAGTGGATCTGACGATGAATATGTTTATTCAGATGCTGGAAAAACAGGGACTAGTCCAGCTCGATCCGCAGGGTGAAAAATTTGATCCTGAACAGCATCAGGCGATCAGCATGAAAAAGGACAAGAAAGCAAAATCCAACACGGTCATTGAAGTGATGCAAAAAGGATTTCTGTTAAACGACAGGCTAGTCAGGCCAGCGATGGTAATCGTGGCCAAATAAATCGGATGCCGAATGACAAATGACTTGAAACAGGGGGATTAATCCTCACATCAAGTGTAGGTTTAATTTAATTGACAGATTATCTGGAGCATATAAATGGGTAGAATTATTGGAATCGACCTTGGAACCACTAACTCGTGTGTAGCGGTTATGGAAGGTGGCAAGCCCAAGGTTATCGAAAATTCAGAGGGAGATAGAACGACTCCTTCTATAGTCGCATTCGGAGTCGAGGGTGAAGTATTGGTAGGCCAGCCGGCCAAGCGCCAGGCGGTTACCAATCCGAGCGACACGTTGTACGCGGTCAAACGCCTGATCGGTCGTCGTTTCGACGAAAAAGCAACACAGAAGGACATCGAACTGGTGCCATATAAAATTATCAAGGCTGACAATGGCGATGCCTGGGTAGAGGCCAAGGGCGAGAAAATGGCGCCACCCGAAATTTCTGCCAGGGTTTTGCAGAAAATGAAAAAAACTGCGGAAGATTACCTGGGTGAAGAAGTCACCGAAGCCGTCATTACCGTGCCCGCTTATTTCAACGACTCTCAACGCCAGGCGACCAAAGACGCGGGGAAAATTGCCGGTCTGGAAGTCAAGCGCATCATCAACGAGCCAACCGCAGCAGCGCTGGCCTACGGTATGGACAAGGCATCGGGTGATAAGAAAATCGCGGTTTATGACCTCGGTGGCGGTACTTTCGATATTTCGATTATCGAAGTGGCGGAAATCGACGGTGAACACCAGTTTGAAGTGCTATCGACCAATGGCGATACTTTCCTCGGAGGCGAAGACTTCGATATGCGTCTGATCGATTATCTGGCCGATGAGTTCAAGAAGGAACACGGCATGGATTTGCGTGGCGATCCGCTCGCCAAGCAGCGGCTCAAGGAAGCGGCCGAAAAGGCTAAAATTGAATTATCTTCAAGCCAGCAAACCGATGTCAACCTGCCGTATATTACCGCCGATGCCGCGGGTCCCAAGCACCTGAATTTGAAGATAACCCGGGCCAAGCTCGAATCGCTGGTCGACGACCTGATCGCACGCACCATAGATCCATTAAAAGTAGCGCTCGATGACGCCGATGTTTCGGTTTCCGATATCCACGACGTGATCATGGTAGGCGGGCAAACCCGTATGCCCAAGGTGCAGGAAGTGGTGAAGAACTTTTTTGGCAGAGAACCTCGTCGCGATGTGAATCCAGACGAAGTCGTTGCCTGCGGCGCCGCAATCCAGGGCGGTGTCCTCGGTGGTGAGGTCAAGAATGTATTGTTACTCGACGTGACTCCGCTTTCTCTTGGCATCGAGACACTCGGCGGCGTGATGACCAAGGTGATCGAGAAAAATACGACGATTCCGACCAAGGCATCGCAGACCTTTTCGACAGCAGAAGACAACCAGACTGCAGTAACGGTTCATGTAATGCAGGGCGAACGTGAAATCGCGACAGCGAATAAGTCTCTGGGCCGTTTCGATTTGTCTGATATTCCGCCCGCTCACCGTGGTGTGCCACAGATCGAAGTCACCTTTGATATCGATGCGAACGGTATCTTAGACGTATCGGCAAAAGACAAGGCGACAGGCAAGGAACAGAAAATCGTGATCAAGGCATCCAGTGGCCTGTCGGAAGACGAAGTCGAAAAGATGATCAAGGACGCCGAGGTGCATGCGGATGAAGACCGTAAACACCGTGAAATGGTCGAAACTCGCAATCAGGCCGATGCGATGATTCATGCCACGGAGAAATCGCTGAAGGATCTCGGTGATCAGGTCGAAGCCGAGGACAAGACCAATATTGACTCGGCAATTGCCTCGCTTAAGTCCGCACTGGAAGGAACCGACAAGTCAGATATCGAAAGCAAAACTCAGGCACTGGCCGAGGCATCGAGCAAACTGGCTGAAAAAGCCTATGCCGCCAATGCCGAGGGAGCTGAGCCGGTTGATGCGAATGCAACAGCAAAGCCAGGTGATGCGAATGACGATGTGGTAGACGCTGAATTTGAAGAAGTTAAGGAAGAAGACAAGAAGTAATGCTTTGACCTAAAAACCTGGCCTGTTTTTCACTGGTCAGGTTTTTCGTCGTTTGGACAAGATAAAATATGTCACAAAGAGATTATTACGAAGTTCTGGGCGTATCCAGATCGGTGACGGATGCAGATCTGAAAAAGTCCTTTCGGCGCCTCGCGATGAAATACCATCCGGACCGAAACCCAGGCGACGAAGAGACTGAAAAGTTATTTAAGGAGGCCAGGGAAGCCTACGATGTTCTCTCCAACTCAAACAAGCGTGCGGCCTACGATCAATTTGGTCATGCCGGAGTCAAACAGTCCGCAGGAAGTGGATTTGGCGGTAGTGGCTTCGGCGACGCATTCAGCGATATCTTTGGCGATATCTTCGGTGGCGGTTCAAGGTCACGGGTACGCCAGGGCGCGGACCTGCAGTATAATCTCGAACTGAGCCTCGAAGACGCGGTTGCAGGCACCACGGTGAGAATCCGGGTGCCGGCCATGAAACACTGCACCAGTTGTTCTGGTACGGGCGGGCGCGATGGTAGCTCTCCTGAAACTTGCAATACTTGCGGCGGGCATGGTCAGGTTCGGATGCAGCAGGGATTTTTCTCGGTGCAACAAACTTGTCCCAGTTGCCGGGGTGCTGGCACCATCATTAACGACCCCTGTAATACCTGTCACGGCGCAGGGAGGGTAAAGGAACATAAATCCCTTTCCGTCGAAGTACCGGCAGGTGTTGATAATGGCGACCGAATTCGTCTCAGTGGAGAGGGAGAAGCGGGAGAAGCGGGAGAAGCTGGTTCTCCTGCCGGCGATCTGTATGTGCAAATGCACGTAAAACCACACCCGATCTTCGAACGCGATGGTGCTGACCTGTATTGCGAAGTTCCAATCAGTATCGTGACTGCTGCATTGGGAGGCGAGCTCGAAGTTCCGAGTTTAAGCGGTCGTTTGAACCTCAAAATTCCGCCTGGCACGCAGACGCACAAGTCGTTTCGGATGCGTGGAAAAGGTGTCAAACCGGTAAGAGGCGGTGCAACAGGAGATTTAATTTGTCGAATTGTGGTAGAAACACCGGTTAAACTGAACACCGTGCAAAAGGAGCTACTCGAAATATTTGGAAAATCGATGGGCACGGCGGTAAAAAAACATAGCCCTAACGAAAATTCGTGGGTAGATAACATGAAGAAGTTTTTCGAAGACATAAAATCCTGAAACCGTGGATATAACGAAAATAGCTATCGCGGGAGCAGCCGGTCGCATGGGTCGACACCTGATACAGGCCTGCGCGGCTGCTGATGACATGGCTCTGACGCAGGCAATCGAGAAGCAGGATAATACCCTGATTGGTTCGGATGCAGGACTTATAGCGGGCATAGAAGCTCAAAACCTGTTAATTTCCGATGCGTTGGAAGCCGACAAGTTTGACGTTTTAATCGATTTTACTCACCCTACCGTTACCGCCAATTACCTCGATTTTTGCCTTCAGAACAACAAAAAAATGGTGATAGGGACGACTGGCTGCGACGAGACCCTGGAGCAAAAGTTGCGTGATGCCGGAGCGACGATCGCTATCGTGTATGCGCCTAATATGAGCGTCGGGGTCAATCTTTGTTTGCGGTTATTGCAAACCGCAGCGAGTGTATTAGGTGACACGGTCGATATTGAAATCATTGAAGCCCACCACCGCAATAAAGTCGATGCACCTTCGGGCACCGCGCTGAAAATGGGGCAGGTAATCGCCGAATCGCTGGGACGCGACCTGGAAAGCTGTGCGGTATACGGCCGCAAGGGCCAAACCGGAGCAAGGCAGCGCCAGACCATAGGCTTCGCAACTATTCGAGCCGGCGATATAGTCGGTGAACACACGGTATTATTCGCTGCCGAAGGCGAACGCATTGAAATCACCCATAAAGCATCGAGTCGAATGACTTTCGCCAATGGCGCCATTCGCGCCAGCCACTGGATAGCGCAAAAAGATCCTGGCCTTTACAGCATGCAGGATGTACTTGGTTTATAGAACTGATTAGGTTAAATTACATTAAAAAAGCAATGTAAATATCTGAATTTAAAGATATTTACCTTAATTATTTAAAGCAATACATACCTATCCTGGCGGGAAAAACGCATTAACGCATCGTAACGAGTTCTTCGGCGCTGGTAGGGTGTATTGCTACGGTATCGTCAAAGTCCCTTTTGGTGGCACCCATTCTAATCGCTACTGCAAAACCCTGTAACATTTCATCGGCGCCAGGACCAATGATGTGACAACCGATGATCCTTTCTTCGTCTCCGAGGCAAACAAGCTTCATCGCTGTCGGTACTGAGTGATCGCTGATCGCGTTATACATAGCGGTAAATTCAGTTTGGTATACCTTGACCTGATCGCCATATTGCCTTAACGCTTCCTCCTCGGTTAGTCCGATCGTCCCGATGGGCGGGTGGCTAAATATGACCGTTGGAATATTTTCATAATCAAGATGCCGGTCCGCCTGGTTATTGTATAAGCGATCAGCAAGACGACGTCCTGCGGCGACTGCAACCGGCGTCAGAGGAGCGCGCCCGGTGACATCGCCGAGTGCAAAAATATGTGGCTGGCTAGTATTTTGCAGCAGGTCGGTAATAATAAAGCCCCTGTCATTCAGTTCGACGGCAGAATTTTCGATCTGCAATTCACTAAAGTCAGGCCGACGCCCGATCGCATATAACACCTGATCGAGGCTTGCCTGGGTGTGGCCATTCGTATCTTCGACGGTCAGACTGCCGCCGGTTTCTTTTTTAATTTGCTTTATCTGGGTTTCGGTTTTTAGAATAATTCCGGCTTTTTTCAGTTCGTCGAACAAAGTGGACTTCACCAGCTTATCGAAGCTGCCCAATACGTGTGATTTTCTCAGGTACATGGTTACTTCGGTACCCAAAGAATTCATAACCCCGGCGAGTTCGACTGCGACATATCCTGAACCTGCTATAGCCACGCGGTCCGGGCGTGATTGTAGTGCAAAAAAACCATCGGAAGTGATTGCATGCTCGGCACCGGGTATATCCGGCACCTGGGGCCTGGTTCCGGTTGCAATCACAATGTGATTGGCGGAATAACGATTACCGTCTACTTCGATGCAATGAGAATCGACAAAATTTGCCGTTCCTGTCAGTTCGTCGATATTTAAATCCCTGAGATAACCGTGGTACCAGTTATTGATACCCGCAATGTAGGCCTGGCGTTTTTCCACCAAATGCGCCCAGTCGAATCCCCGCTTATCGACCTTGAAACCATAACTTTTAGCGTCGTCAATCGCATGGGCCAGATTAGCGCCAAACCACATAATTTTCTTAGGAACGCATCCGACATTGACACAGGTGCCCCCCATTTTCCCCTGCTCCACCACAGCACATTTTTGGCCGTAACTGGCTGCACGCTCTACTACCGAGAGTCCGCCGCTGCCGGCGCCAATTGCGATCAGGTCATAGTCATATTCACTCATACCGTATACCGTTTATCTGATTGTCGGGGTTGTCGAAGTGGAAGCGCACCGTATCAGCTTGACCATCGATAATATTAAACTTCCGGCCCCCAAAGCATTTTGTCCAGCGTTTCTGTCGGGTTTACTGCGATCACTCTGGGACCCTCAAACCGAACACCTTCCTGTTTTAGCAATTGTACCTGTTCCCGGTATGACTTCGACCCTGGTTCGAAAGCGAGCGTTCGATTCGATCGCACTACACGAAACCAGGGTAGAGGTTCGGGTGCTCGCCCCATCGCACCACTCACCATACGCGAATAACGAGGAAACCCGGCAACCCTGGCGACTTCGCCGTAAGCCATCACCTGTCCAGGTGGAATACCAGCCACAATTTCCCATACGAGGCTGTCAAATTTATCGTGGAATTTGCTCATACTGATCGGTAACTTTTCGTCGTAGCGGTTTTACTGTGTGATAGTTACGAGCCGCCTGACTTCCGATACAGCCACGCTGGTCGCTGAGAAGTCTGGATTTGGCTTCGCGCTTAATTCGTTAATCATGTGATCGTAGCGCTCTAAAGCATCGGCATGATTTTCTTCCCACAGGTTAAGCGCCTTGGTGGTATGGCGTTTGTTATCCACCGAATGCAGTATCAGCTCGGTTAAATTACGTTGATTTGCGTGTAAATCGTTACGCATATTAACGATCGCCAGATGATTCCAGTGATTTCGAACGACTGTTTGTGATATTGCGTCTCGAATCCAGTGTAACTGCAGGCGTTCGGACATGGCATAAAAAAGCCTGGCAATATTTTTGACACTGCTGTTTAGTTTGCTCTTGACTTCTATGATATCGAACGCTGATGCCAGGGTAGTTTTATCGGCCAGTTCCTGCGCCAGCGAGGCTGGTAGTTTGAATTTGAGGAATTGTTTACGGGAAGCTTTATAATGCTTGCGAGACTGACCGATGATCACGCTGGAAATAACTTTTTTTAATATTTTGATATCGGCCTGGTATCGCTCGATTAAATAGCTGACGTCGAAATTTGCACTTTTATTGCGCAATAGCCAACTGATCGAACGTTCCAGCAGACCGCTAACCTCTCTAAAAACCTCGTATCGGTTGGCCTCCTGCACCACATTATCCAACTTTTCGAGCGCGCGCCAGGTATCGTTGAGTTCAAATATTTCTGTGCAGACGACATAGGCCTTGGCAACATTTTCAAGGCTGGCCCCGGTTTCTTCACGAATTCGATATCCAAATCCAATACCAATATTATTGGAAATCATGTTGCTTAGACGGGTCGCGATTATTTCCTTGCGCAAAGGATGTTGCAAAATTTCATTGCTATAATGCTTTCGTAGCATTGCTGGAAAATATTCCAGCACCAGGTGGTTGTAACATTCTTCCGCTAGTGCCGAGGAGCTTAACAGCACATTTTTGTAGGTTAACTTGCTATAGGATAAAAGTATCGATAACTCGGGTCTGGTTAATCCCTTATTTTGAGCGACGCGCGCGGTTATCTCATCATCGTCGGGCAGGTTTTCAAGTTTTCGACTCATGATACCATTGTGTTCCAGGTGGCGCATAAAACGAGCATGCTGATGCATATTTTCTGCGGCATGCTGCACCATACAGTCGATAACCTGTGTCTGGCGATAATTATTGAACAGACAGTGCTGGGCAACCGTATCGGTCATTTCGATCAACAGGCTATTACGTTTTTCCAGGCTTAAGCGGCCTTCCTTCATCAGTTGCGACAGTAAAATTTTGATGTTGACTTCATAATCCGAACAATCTACCCCGGCAGAATTATCGATCGAATCGGTGTACAGGAGGCCACCGGCCTTCGCATACTCGACTCGGCCTCTCTGTGTTAATCCCAGATTTCCGCCTTCAGCGATTGATTTAGCCCGTACCTGTTTGCCGTTGATTCGTATTTCATCGTTGCTTTTATCCGAAACTGCCGCGTTGGTTTCATTTGAAGCCTTTATGTAAGTGCCGATACCTCCGTTCCAGATCAGGTCGACCCGTGCTTTTAACAGGTAAACGATCAACTCGTTTGGCGTTAAATGCATCTCCTTGCAATCAATCAGTTGTTGAATTTCCGGGGTGAGGTTAATTTTTTTCGCTTTACGTGAAAATACACCGCCACCTTTGCTAATGAGTGATTCATTGTAGTTGGTCCAACTAGACCGAGGCAGTGCAAATAATCGTTGACGCTCCTGGTATGATTTTTTGATATTCGGATTCGGGTCAATAAAGATATGCAGATGATTAAATGCAGCGACCAGTTGTATACAGGGTGACAGCAGCATGCCATTGCCAAATACATCACCAGACATATCTCCGATGCCCATTACGCTAATAATTTCGTTTTGAATGTCTCTGCCAAGACCACGAAAATGTCGTTTGACAGATTCCCAGGCGCCACGAGCGGTGATACCCATTTTCTTGTGATCGTAGCCTTGTGAACCGCCCGAGGCGAATGCATCTTCGAGCCAGAAGTTGCGCTTTGCGGCTATCGAATTGGCAATATCTGAGAAGGCTGCCGTTCCTTTGTCAGCTGCCACGACCAGGTAAGGGTCGGCGGTATCGAGTATTGCTGTGTGCCTGGGGTGAATAATTTCCTGGTTCACCAGGTTATCGGTGAGTTCAAGCAGGGCATAGATATACAGTGAATAACAGGCCTTTACCTCAGCGTAGATTTCGGAGTCTGGCAAATGAGACGTCTGCTTGGTGATGAAACCACCCTTTGATCCAGTCGGTACAATGACAGCATTTTTCACTATTTGTGCTTTCATCAAACCCAGTACTTCAGTGCGATAGTCTTCCTTGCGGTCAGACCAGCGTATACCGCCGCGTGCGACTAGCCCGCCGCGCAGGTGTATCCCTTCAAAACGGGGAGAATAGACGAATATTTCAAATCGAGGTCTTGGCTTAGGCAGTTTTTCGATTTGGTGAGAATCCAGTTTGAAACTGATGTAGTTGGAATCGTCCCCCAAATGCTGAAAATAATTGGTTCGAACGGTCGACTGAATCAAATTAACCAGGCGTTTATAAATCAAATCATGGTCTAGCGATTCGATATTCAGCAGCTTTTCATCGATGGTATCGATTATTTTCTGGTAGGAATCGATATCGGTTTCTTGAGGATCGAACTTGCGCAAAAAACAGTCCACCAGCAACCGTGTGATTTCGGGATAAGTATTCAGGGCTTCGATAATATAGGTGCGGCTGTGCGGTAACCGGATTTGGTTCATGTAAACGACATAGGCGCGAATAATCTGAATGTTTCTCGCCTTGATACAGGCGCTGAACAGCAGCTGATTGAATGCATCGTTTTCGCTTTTCTGATGCCATACGCTTTCAAATAGCTCGCTGAAATAGAGAGGAATTTTTTCACAGTCGACTGCGCAAATTCTTTCGGCGCGATCGAGGGTAAAGTGGTGAATCCAGAAAATTGTGCGCCCTAGTGTAATCCTGTAAGGCCGCCCGACTAATACATACAAACCCATCGATTCTAAAATAGGCATCGATTGCGACAGTGGGATGGAATCTTTCGGCGTGTAAAGCTTGACCGAGTAACTTCCTCCGTGCTTTTCGATTTGCACCAGGCGAGCCCGCATGGGATTATGTTTATCCATCGTGGCCAGTACATCGAGGTCATACAAGGCGTCGCTAACGGCCAGTTCATTCTGGTACGTGTTAGAAAAAGTGATCTCGCTTACCTTGAGTTTCCGCAGCGTTTGTCGCTCGCTAATACCCTTTTGAAGCTGTTGGTACCATTTAGAAGCCATTACTTTCTCACTTTCTCCAATTCGAGCCGAGAACCCGATAGTAATCAGGTTATTATCACCTAGTGTATTGGATTTAAGTAGGGGCGCAATAGCGCCAGACTCGGTTTTTGAAGTATCCGATAATCGACGTATCATCGGGTGTCGCAATGGTCGCTACGGTCCGATTATTCTTCGTACCTATGATGGGTAGCTTGAACCCGGAGGTGTAAAAAACCGATAATAGCCAGAATGCAACCAATGAGAATACAGAGTAGATATGGTCGATGAATCCTTTCAGTTAACCGGATTAAATTGTGGCTAGACTAAAAACCGGCTGGAGCGATACAAATAAGGTGCGCAGCCTGGAGGATGTCGGTGGCGCGATCAGTTTCGATATCTGGCAAATCAGTGGGCAAGGCTTACTCGAGCTGGAAAATGAGGGGTTCCAAACCGATACCGGCTCGCAACGACTGGACGTGATAACCGAATACGCCGCTTACCTGATCCAGCTTGTCGACCGGTTCCTGTTCGATAGCTTCGAACTGGAACATCGTAAATCATTGATCACTGCAACGGGATTACACCTGGCCGGTATCATGCAGGATAATCGTCAGGATACCGATGGGGCGGGTGACTATACCGCCTCGTTTCTAGAAACTCTGAATAATCGTATTGGGGAGTATTCGAACTGTCTGGTCGATAAAAAAGAGGGCCCGAGCTTCGTTTTCCTGCGCTTGCTGGGCGATCACATCACCGCGCAAATGGGCGCCAAAGATGCCAAATGGATTACGACCTACGTAATTGATATTGCTGGAGAGAAACTGTTTCGCGATCTTTACCGTGTCCTGCCGGGATTACTGAACCCCGCTCAGCGTGAAATCCCCGAGTTTGATCGTTTGCGCGGTAAGAACTTCGATCGCTAAGGTGCGTGATATTTACGCCAGCTATGGTGGTAGTATATTGCCCTACGCTAAACAGTAATCCCATCTATGAAATCACAGATTCGTAGAGCTATACCCCAATTGCCGTCCGACAATTTGCGCCAACAAATTCGCGATTATTATCTGGTTGATGAAAGCCAGTTGATTAAGGACCTGGTTAGCGATTCCCGCATCTCGACTGCCGAACGCCTTGCCATTAGCGAAAGAGCCACTGAACTAATCAAAACAGTCCGACGATCCGGTTCTCCGGGAATGATGGAAAACTTCCTCGCCGAGTATGGTCTGACTTCCCGGGAGGGGGTTGCGTTGATGTGCCTGGCCGAAGCATTGTTACGCGTGCCGGATGTGCAAACCATCGATGAGTTGATCGAAGATAAGATATCGCCGGGAAACTGGGGTGAACACCTGGGGCAATCCGAATCACCGCTCGTCAATGCATCAACCTGGGCATTACTGTTGACTGGAAAGGTGATTGCAGCTGCCGACGAAAAAGGATTGAAGGCAACGCTACGGGGGCTGGTCAAGCGTCTGGGCGAACCCCTGGTGCGTAACGCAGTTGCCCAGGCAATGAAAGAGTTAGGCCGGCATTTCGTACTGGGTGCCAGTATCGAAAAAGCAGGTAAACGAGCCAGAGAACTTGAAGCAAAGGGGTATACCTACTCCTACGATATGCTCGGCGAAGCAGCCCGTACCGATAACGACGCCAGGCAATATCATCGGGCTTATGCGGATGCGATTACCGCGCTGGCGCCAACCTGTAAAAATCAGGATATCCGCTGCAATCCAGGCATATCGGTGAAACTATCCGCCCTGCATCCGCGCTACGAAATAGGCCAATACGATCGTGTCATGTCTGAATTGGTCGCGCGTACGAGTTCACTCGCGGTTCTCGCTCGTGCGGCTAATATGGGCTTTAACATCGATGCCGAAGAGGCCGATCGACTCGATATTTCGCTCGATGTTATCGAAAGCGTACTGAGCAATCCTGCCTTAAAAGGTTGGGATGGATTTGGCGTCGTGGTACAGGCTTTCGGTCGCCGCGCGATGCCAGTACTCGACTGGCTCTACCAACTTGCCACCCGGCTCGATCGAAAAATCATGGTGAGACTGGTAAAAGGAGCCTACTGGGATACAGAAATCAAACGTGCTCAGGTTCTGGGGCTTGCCGATTATCCGGTTTTTACGCGCAAGGTAAATACAGATGTATCCTACCTTGTTTGCGCTAAAAAATTGCTCGCCATGAGCGATCGTATCTATCCACAGTTTGCGACTCACAATGCCCATTCGGTGGCGGCGATTCTGGAACTGGCGCAGGGTGATAACAATTTCGAGTTCCAACGACTACATGGCATGGGCGAATCGCTGCACGACTTCGTGGTACGCGACCAGAAAGCCCGTTGCCGCATCTATGCCCCGGTCGGCCAACACGAAGATTTACTCGCCTACCTGGTGCGTCGTCTACTCGAAAACGGGGCTAATAGTTCGTTTGTGAATCAAATCGTAGACACCAGTATCGCTCCGGAGGAGATAGCGCGTGATCCCTTCGAGCAGGTGTCGGCGCTTGGTGAAGAAATTATCAACCCGAATATTCCATTGCCGGCAACAATTTATGGAAATCGGCGACGTAATTCCAGGGGTTGGGATATTACCGATCTAAATGCAATAAACTCCATTGACCAGCGGCGAGAGACCTTTCGAAATACGCTCTGGAAAGCCGGGCCTTTAATCGCCTCCAAACCTGCAGGCGGTGAAATGCGTGCGGTATATAACCCCGCTAACAGTGATGACCTGGTTGGACATGTCACCGAATCTGCTGGAGCCGATATTGAATCTGCAATTCGAAACGCACTCGATGGTTTTAATCGCTGGACCCGGACACCCGCTAAACAGCGGTCAGCCTGTCTGAGGCGACTGGCCGGCCTGTATGAAGCCAATGCCGAAGAATTGTTTGCGCTCGCTGCGCGAGAGGCAGGGAAGACCTGGTTAGACGCGGTGGGTGAAATTCGTGAGGCGGTCGATTTTGCGCTTTACTATGCATCCGAAGCGAGTCACATCGACGACGTCGGTGAAGCCCGGGGAGTGATCGTCTGTATTTCGCCCTGGAACTTTCCGCTGGCGATTTTTAGTGGCCAGATTCTGGCCGCGCTGGCAGCGGGCAATTGCGTGATTGCCAAACCTGCCGAGCAAACCAGCCTGATTGCTATGCGTGCGGTAAGCTTGATGCACGAAGCCGGAATTCCTGAATCGGCGATCCAGTTATTGCCGGGTGCAGGCCCAGGCGTTGGCGCCGCACTCACTTCCGATCATCGTATCGCAGGCGTCTGTTTTACGGGATCAACCCCCACTGCCCGGCAGATTAACCGAAATATGGCGCGGCATCTGGCGCCAGATGCCCCCCTGATTGCCGAAACGGGCGGTTTGAACGCAATGGTAGTGGACTCAAGCGCTTTACCTGAACAGGTAGTACGCGATGTACTGGCTTCCTCGTTTCAATCTGCGGGCCAGCGCTGTTCGGCGTTACGCATGTTATATGTACAAAAAGATGTGGCTGATAAATTACTCGAAATGCTATTTGGTGCGATGGATGAACTTAAGATAGGTGATCCGTGGTTACTGAGTAGCGATCTCGGACCCGTTATCGACCTGGCGGCAAAATCCAAAATCGAAATGCATTGCCGCACTATGGCCGACAAAGGACGTGTGCTCAAGCAAATACCGATTCCTGATCAGGGTTTGTTTGCCGCACCGACTGTCATCAGGCTAGATGGCATCGAACAACTGGAAGAAGAAATTTTTGGGCCAGTACTGCACGTGGCAACCTTTGAAGCGCACGAAATAGACCAGGTAGTCGATGCGATCAATGCCAGGGGATATGGTCTCACTTTTGGTATCCATACCCGGGTCGACAACCGGGTCGAACAAATGGTCGAACGTATCAGAGTGGGTAATATTTACGTTAACCGCAATCAGATCGGCGCGGTGGTCGGGACCCAGCCATTTGGCGGTGAAGGCTTATCCGGTACCGGGCCAAAAGCGGGTGGACCGTCTTACCTCCCTCGTTTGCGGAAGTTTCCCTGCGAGCCTCTGGCAACTGAATCGTCGCCGACTATCGACCCCGATCGTCTACAGTCTGCGATCGATCGTCTGTCTTGCTCTTCCAGGGTCAGTACCTCAAAAATCGGCGAAGCGATTTCAGGCATTATTGATACTTTGGGCCTGGAACTCAAACCTCAATATCCGGACACTGTAAAAGACCTGCCGGGTCCCACCGGAGAAATCAATCGCTTATCGTCTCACCCACGCGGTGTGATCCTCTGCCTGGGGCCCACCAGACCCGCGGTATTGGCGCAAGCTATATCGGCGCTTTCGCAAGGCAATGCGGTCGTTATTATTGGTAATGGAATTACCGGTGCGCTGGGCGAATTCGCCAGGGTTGACTTGCCGCTAGCTGGTATCGAAGGCAGCCTCGACAGCGAGGCCCTGCAACAGTTGAGCGGATTTGACGCGGTGATGAGCCAGGCCGACCCGGACACCCTGAAGCTTTATCGGCAGGCACTGGCCGGGCGCGAAGGCGTACTGATACCGTTGATTACCGAGGCTGATGCACCCGAACGTTTAGTCGTTGAACGGCATTTATGTATCGATACCACCGCCGCTGGTGGCAATGCGAGCTTGATTGCCGCCGGGAGTTAACGCGGCAATCCGAAAATCGCTATTGCTAGGAAACTACCCGATAAAACTCGGTGTGATGGCATTTGGGGCAGGGCGGGATATGGCTGGTTTTAGACAAATTCATGGTTTGCGCGCAGTTTTTGCAGCATAGCGTGCCAGAACTACAGACTTCGCCAGTCCGATATATGCTGGCGTTTATTGTTTCATTTTCGAAATCGCGGAAGTCAAGCCAGGTTTTATCGGCGGCGCGGGCGATTAATTCGATAAATTTGTCTTCAACCAGCGCCAGGTCAAAACTGAGCCAGTCCTTGAGCTCCTTGCGTTGCTGATTGAGCGTTTTGTTTGCACTTTTAATATCGCGTTTTAATGCTTTGCCAAGTGGATCCGACTCCTCTTTGGTTAAGCCAAAAATCCCGTGGGCTATTTTTTGCGCATTGTTCACCATTTCATCGACGCTGGGAGCGAGTGCTTCCTCGGCGTCATGTATTGCCTGGTTAACATTTACCACCATGTGGTCGAACGCCTTGATCAGTTTCTCGCGGTCAGACTTGATATCCATACGCCATTATTAACCCATTTACCGATTGAACTCAAGAAACTCGTCCTTAGCCCACTAGATGAATCACCGCGCCTTGTATTTAGGGTGTTTGGCAGGTTAAAGTATATGAGCTCAAAACCCGGCACCCTTGCAATAATTTACTCTACTGGTAAGTACCCGACCGATGAATACCATTGTTATTAATGCGCCCGAAAATCAGATCGTTAAATGGTGGCAAAGACTAGCGCCATTACCGGGAGGGGCCAGGCTATTCAGCCTGCTTCTTGGCTGGATGGTTCCCTACAGTGGTAGCATCGGCCCTCTGGTAGAAGTCCTGGAGTCAGGAAGGGTTCGGGTATCGTTGCGTGACCGGCGGAAGGTGCGAAATCATTTAAAATCTATCCATGCGATCGCGCTGATTAACCTGGGTGAAATAGCCACGGGCCTGGCCGTTAATTCGTCCTTACCCGATAATATGCGAGGTATCGTACTCGGCCTGCAGGCCGAATATCTCAAGAAAGCCCGGGGTAAGTTAACCGCTAGCGCCAGCCTTGATTTGCCTGCAGGTATCGAGGACAACACCGCTTTCGAAATCAGTGCCGAGATTATCGATGAGTCTGGAGCGGTCGTTGCAATAGTGCGGGCAAACTGGTTACTGGGGTATAAAAAATAAAAATGACAGAAACAACCTTCCCGTCAGCCGCTCAGAATTTTACCGAAACCCTGGGCATCGAGTATCCAGTCATCGGTGGGCCGATGTACCCCTGTAGTAATCCAGAACTGGTGGCGGCAGTCTCGGCTGCCGGTGGCCTCGGTGTATTGCAGCCAATTTCTTTGACCTATGTCTATGGTCATGATTTTCGCGAGGGTATCCGCCAGATGCGTAGACTGACCGACAAACCGATCGGCATGAATGCCTTAATCGAAAAGTCATCTCAAAAATACCAGCAACGCATGTCTGAATGGATCGATATTGCGCTTGAGGAAGGCATCCGATTTTTCGTTACCTCGCTGGGTAAACCTGACTGGGTGGCCAAACGCGTCCACGCGGTAGGTGGGCTGGTTTATCACGATGTTACCGAAATGAAATGGGCAAAAATTGGCCTCGACAATGGCGCCGATGGATTGATCTGTGTGAATAACCGTGCGGGCGGCCATGCGGGGGAGAAGGATATCCAGCAATTATACGATGATCTGAAGAGTCTTGAAGTGCCACTGGTCTGCGCAGGCGGTGTCGGTGATTCAACTGGTTTTCACCAGGCGCTCGATATTGGATATGCAGCCTGCCAGTTGGGTACCCGGTTTATCGCCAGCCAGGAATGTCTGGCGAGCAATGTATACAAACAGGCAATACTCGACGCCGGGGAAGAGGATATCGTGTTGTCCGAGAGAATTACCGGTATCCCGGTTTCGGTGATCAATACCGACTATATCAAGCGTAGTGGATTGAAGTCCGGCTGGCTGGCCAGGTGGATGTTGTCCGGCAACCGCACCAAACACTGGATGCGCACCATTTATGCCTTGAAGTCGATCTGGCAGTTAAAAAAATCATCGCTGGATGAAAGCGGTAAGCGCGATTACTGGCAGGCGGGTAAAAGTGTCGCCAGCATCAACTCGATTCAAACCTGCGATAGCATCATTCAGGGGCTGGTCAATTCCCAGGCCTCCAGTGCATTATGAACTCTACGCTGATTTACGGTCACGACCCGATGTGCAGCTGGTGCTGGGGATTTTCCGGGGTTTATCGGAATTTACTCGAGAAATTACCAGCAGCGTTGAAGGTAGAGCGTCTTCTCGGCGGCCTCGCGGAAGATTCGGATGTCGATATGCCCGAACCCATGCAAATGATGTTGCAGCAAACCTGGCAACGAATAGAACAGATGATCCCTGGGGTGCAATTTAATTTTGACTTCTGGAGTCAATGCAAGCCGCGGCGTTCGACCTATCCCGCCTGTCGGGCTGTGATTGCTGCGAGAGAACAGGGCGATCAATACGATTTGATTATGACTCAACAGGTTCAAAAGGCTTATTACCAACAGGCCAGAAACCCATCGGACAATCAGACCTTAATCGAGTTAGCGGAAGAAATTGGCCTCGATGCGGATCGCTTTTCCAGCCAGTTAAGCGCTCCACGGACGCAGGATCAACTGCTGGAAGAAATTAATCGAGCAAGGTCGATGGGTATAGATAGTTTTCCCGGTCTGGTACTGGAGCATAACGGGCAGCACCATCGTATATTGACCAACTATACGGAAGTCGACCCTATTCTGAGTCAGATTGAGTCTTATCTCGAAACCTGAGTGTGTCCACAGGCGTGACATCACAATCTATCGCACTGAAGCTTTAAGCGTCCGGAATAGCATAGGGTAAATCAACTGGCGAGAGCGTAATATGGCCCTGATTTAACAGGCATAGTTCGTTTGCGCGAGCCTTTTTTATCTGCGCAATGAACAGGCCATGACACAGGCCCTGATCGTCCAGAACCGCGTCTACTACCTTGCCACTACCATCTGCAGTCGCAGCTCCACTGGTACAAATTTCATCACCGGGCGCCGGACATTGGTCGGTAGAAAAATTGGCCAGGAATAACCGGCGCTTCAATTTACCCAGATATTGCATACGCGCCACTATCTCCTGACCGGGATAACATCCTTTTTGAAAACTCACACCGCCGAGTAAATCAAGATTCGACATTTGCAATACAAATTCTTCGGATGTTTCAGGGTAGATCACCGGGATACCGCTTTTAATTTCCGACAGACGCCAGGCATCGAAACTTGAGACAGCCAGTCGATGGGAGAATTCTCTCCACAGGGATTTCGCCTGATCTAAAGACAGGCACAAAAGCAGATACCGGCTTTGTTGATCAAGGTTTTCGAGCTTCAGGGATATCAGGTTATCGTCCTGGTATACCTCACCTGTGTTCCGGCTTAACAAAGCATGCCCGGTGATGCCAGGATCGTCGGACTGAATAGCAAATCGAGCAAAATGATCGGATGCATCCGCTAAAGTCACTTTAGACTGAATTACAAACATCTGTAAGCGTTGTAACAAAGAAGTCACCAGCGAACGCGGTGTAATCAAAATATAGCCATTGGAAATACGAACGACTCGAAATATAGCCAGCATACGGCCTTTGGGTGTCGAGTAGGCGCTTAACTGAAACTGCGATTCGTCAATATGAGTAATATCGTTACTCAATTGATTTTGCAAGAATTCCTCCGCATCATCGCCGGTAACCAGTACCAACCCCAGATCGGTGGCGTCACAGATGAAGTTGCCCGTTTTAAGGCCACTGGGTTGCGATTTAATGAATGCCTGCCAGTCTTTCATTTTTCTTACCCTGCTGTTCAAGTATTGCCCAATCTATATGCTCCTGAATAAAAGCATTGTGTATCGCGTAGTTCGATTTGAGCGTGGCTAATATATTAGGGTCATAATCCGCGTTTCCAAGTGCGATGACAATATTTCTGATCCAGCTCTGATATCCAATGCGACGTATCGCCGATCCGAGCATTTTTTGTTCAAAATCATCCGATGACCAGGTAAAGCATTCTAGTAGTGAAATCTTGTCGAGTCCATGCCGGGGCTGGAAGTCAGCTTCCTGGGTGATTCTGGCAAATCGATTCCACGGACAGAATAGCTGACAATCGTCGCACCCATAGATGCGGTTGCCAATCGCTGCGCGTAATTCGAGCGGAATCGCTGATTTGTGCTCAATGGTCAAATACGAAATACAGCGACGAGCATCCACGACGTAGGGTGCAACGATTGCCTGGGTCGGGCACACTTCCATACAGGTAGTACAGCTACCGCAATGGTTTTCTGCAGGCTTGTCGATATCGAGTGCCAGGTCGGTATAAATTTCGCCCAGGAAAAACCAGGAGCCATGATCTCTATGCAAAATATTACTGTGTTTACCCTGCCAGCCTATACCCGCTTTGGCCGCCAGTGCTTTTTCCAGAACCGGGGCACTATCGGTAAATACGCGATAGCCCATATCACCCACCAGTGCGGATATATCTGTGGCGTAGCGCTGGAGGCGTTTGCGCATTAATTTATGGTAATCGCGACCCAGCGCATAACGTGACACATAAGCCAGTTCGTTACTCTGCAACAGTTTTTGTGGCCAGTCACCTTCGTCAATCAAATAATCGAGTCGCACGCAAATCACCGACAGCGTGCTGGGAATCATCCGGTCGGGGTGCAGGCGCTTATCGACGTTGCGCGCCATGTAAGCCATTTCGCCGTGATAGTTTTGCTCGATCCACTTTTTGTAGTGACTGTGATGCTGGTCCAGTTTGGCGTCGGTTATGCCGACCTGTTGAAAGCCCAGTTCTGCACCCAAACGCTTTATCTTTTGACTCAGGGTCTGTGACGATATGTTACTCACAAGCGGCGATAGGAACATTCGGATAAAAAACCGGGGATGTCGGGTGCATCTTTCAGAACGACTGGTACAATACCGTATTTTTACCTAAACCTGAAATGTCTATTTACCTGGCGATTGCTGTTGGAGGTTCCTGCGGCGCAATTTCACGTTACTGGATGTCCAACACGACCTATTCATGGCTGGGAAACGATTTTCCTTACGGTACTTTGATGGTCAATGTAATCGGGTCATTGGTAATGGGTTTTTTGACCGTGTTACTGGCGCAGCGCTTTAATGTCAGTGAGGAAGTGCGGCTCGGTTTGATCGTCGGATTCCTGGGGTCTTTTACTACGTTTTCGGCTTTTGCCCTGGATACTATCCACTGGTATGAAAGTGGCGCTGTGGTCAAAGCTTTAAGCTATGTACTACTCAGTGTGGTCTTTTGCATAGTTGGAGCCCTGGCAGGGATGATGAGCGCCAAGCAATTATTCCTGAGATAAACATGGATGCCTTTCAAATGGAAACTTTTTTCCGCCACAAATACTACCCCCTCACCTTGAAGGACAATCAATGTTAGACCCTAAACGATTGCGCACAGACCTTGATGCGATTGTCGAAAAATTACGTATCAAGCATTTCGAATTTGACACAGCAACGTTTAACCAACTGGAAGAACAGAGAAAATCTCTGCAAATCCAGACACAGAATCTGCAAAACGAAAGGAATCTTAAATCCAGGGCGATAGGTAAGGCAAAAGCGCAGGGCGATGATATTCAGCCCCTGCTGGATTCGGTGTCCGAACTCGGTGAGAAATTAAAGGCAGGAGAGAGCGAACTGAGCGATTTGCAAACCAGGCTCGATGACTTGCTGCTAAGGGTACCTAATATTCCGCATGCGTCGGTGCCTGACGGAACTTCAGAGGATGATAATCAGGAAATTCTGACCTGGGGTTCCAGGCCTCAATTCGATTTCGAAATACAGGACCATATTGATCTGGGTCGTAATCTGAAAGGACTCGATTTCGAGCGCGCAGCCAAACTGTCTGGTACCCGGTTTGCAGTAATGATTGGCCCACTGGTCACCCTGCAGCGAGCACTCATTCAGTTCATGATCAATTATCATTGCCAGCATCATGGTTATACTGAAGTATATGTTCCCTACCTGGTCAATGAAGCGACTTTGACTGGTACCGGGCAGTTACCCAAATTCAAGCAAGACTTATTCCACATCGATGCGGAAAATCTCAACCTGTATTTGATTCCAACCGCTGAAGTTCCGGTGACCAATCTGGTAGCCGATACCATCCTTGAGGCTGATCAATTGCCGTGTAAATTTGTCGCCCATACACCCTGTTTTCGTTCTGAGGCTGGTTCCTACGGGCGCGATACCCGGGGCATGATACGCCAGCACCAGTTTGAAAAGGTAGAGTTGGTACAGATTGTAAGGCCGGACGAGTCGATGCAGGCATTGGAAGATTTAACCGGGCATGCCGAAAAGATATTACAGCTACTCGAGCTTCCCTATCGAAAAGTGATATTGTGTGGGGGCGATTTAGGGTTTGCTGCCACCAAGACCTATGATCTTGAGGTCTGGTTACCAGGGCAGGATGCTTACAGAGAAATTTCATCCTGTAGTAATATGCTTGATTTTCAGGCCAGGCGTATGAAAGCCCGCTGGCGCAATCCTGACACCGGTAAGCCAGAACTGGTACACACGCTTAACGGTTCCGCGTTGGCAGCAGGCCGCACCCTGATTGCAATAATGGAAAATTATCAGCGAAGCGATGGCAGCATCCACGTTCCCGACGTTTTGCATCCCTTCATGAATGGATGCACTGAAATTGAATGCTAACCTGGAAATGGAAAGCTTATGAAACTGGCGTGGAAACTACTGCTTGCGGTGTTGGTCATCGGCATGCTCCTGCCCTTTACTCTGCTAAAAGACGATACAGGAAGCGCGATACTCAATTTTTCAAACCTTAAGTGGCCGGACTGGCGGAAAGCAGTGGGAAATTTATCACAGGCAGTCATGTCCCGGGACGCTGAAGCCGAAAGTGCAGATACCATTTACCAATGGGTCGACGCCGAGGGCAATATGCATTTTAGCAATACCCCGCCCCTTGAGGGTATTGAATTCAGGGTCAAAAATTTTGACCCTGATCTAAATGTTATACAGTCTGTTAATACCAAAACAGACGAGGCAGAAGTAACGGTAGAAGGTACACCTAAAAAAGAAATGATAACCACCGAAGATGTTGGCAGTCCTTATTCAGTGGACGGTATTAAAAAACTGTTTGAGGATGTCCATAACGTCGAAAAGTTATTGAAGCAAAGATTACAAAAACAGGAGGCCGCTCTCGGCTAATAAGAGAAGACCATGAAATTTAATCTACCCATTCTAGCATTATTGAGTTTTATCTCCTTTGGCATTGAGGCAGCCGGCAAGTTCGCTTTTCTCAACCCGGCTATTATCATGGAACAGTCACCGCAGGCGAAGGCTGCTTCAAAGGCACTTGAAAACGAGTTTAAGCAGCGTGAGTTAGCTTTACGTGTAGATGCGGACAGTATTAAACGGATGGAAAGCAATTATCAGAAAGACAGTGCGATAATGAGCGCTGAACAGAAAAAGAAAGCCGAGGAAGCGATCATTCAGAAAAAACGCAAGTTTCAGTTCGATCAGCAATCGGCAAAAGAGGACTTACAGATTCGTCGGCAGCAGCTCATTCAGGAGTTACAGCAATCGGTTTCAGCCGTGATTCGTAAATACGGAAAAGAAAATGGATATGATTTCATATTTACCGAAGGCGTCGCTTACGCGAGTGACAGCGTCAATATCACGGATGAAATTCTAAAAGAGCTGTCCCAGTAAGGATTTTTTGGCTCTTCCCTAAATCGAGTTGGTAGATAATACCGTAGGGTCGAATTCATTCGACCAATACTCCCTACGTTACCAGGAGACACCACCGGTCGAATGAATTCGACCCTACAATTAGGGGAAGAGCCAATTTTTCGAGGGCCGAAGTCTCTCCCTGACCTCGGCTCATTTTCTTCAGGTGTCTTTTACGCCAGTTGAGTCCGAAACAGGCTCAGCTGGCTTCTGAACGGCTGGCGAAGGCAAATCCTGCTTTGCCGGCTCGTTCGGTGTTGGCGCGGAAGTTTCAATGGTTTTGACCGGCGTATTTTCAGTATCGGTCTTTTTCACCGGTGAAACCGGTTGTGCCGTTGCAACTGATTCCGGCCTGTCATTGCTATCCCCACCGGTGTTGATATTCTGGGTAACTGGTTCGGGTTTGGCGACGCTTGCCACCGAAGTGTTTTGTTGATCGACCACTTTTTCGCTGGGTTGAGAGGGTTTGGGCTGCTCCTGCTTCACCGGTCGTTCCCCGGTTTCACTGGAAACGGAAGATTTTTGTTCGGCATTATCGGCCCTGGGTGTATTGGCCTGCCTGTTGCCAGATCGATTGCCTCGATTTGTCGAACGGTTACCGCGCGATCTTTGCGGACGGTTTTGCTTCGATGGCCGAGATTCAGATTGTTCAGCCCTGTTGCCTGCGCTTTGTTCGCTATCCCTGGTTTTCGGCTTCGGCTTCGAACTCCTGGCTGTGGCCGAGCTTTGTTTAGCAGGCGCATTGCTGCGATTTCGATTTTGATTACCTCGATACTTGCCGCGCCGGGGCCGGTTTCTAGTTTCGGCCTGGCGATTTTCTGACCTGCTCTGCTCCTCCACCTTCGACTGCTTGTCGCCCTCACCGAACAGAGCCTCGGAAAGCCTTCTAAGAATCCCTGGTTTACTGCCGCGCTGTTTTACCGCTGCGGTAGCGGGCTTCGGTGCAGGTGGATCGACCAGTTGCACCGCTGCAGTCTCGCCGGAGGCGGTTTGACTACTGGAAATTTCCACCAGATCGACAGGCTCTTCCTCGGTGGTTAACTCATAGGATTTTTTATAATTCGCTTCGTGTCGGTGGGTATCGCTATCCTTGACCCGTTCAATCTCAAAATGAGGTGTTTCCAGCTTTGGATCTGGTATTACCACCAGGTGAACGTTTCGACGCTTTTCAATGGCCTCTATCTTGTCGCGCTTTTCGTTGAGTAGATAGGTGGCGCATTCAACCGGAAGCTTGGCAAGGATTTTTCCTGTATTGTCTTTCAGTGACTCTTCCTCGAGCAGGCGCAAAACAGCCAGCGACAGGGGTTCGATATCACGAATTGTGCCCTGACCACTGCAGCGTGGGCAGACAATTTGGCTCGATTCGCCAAGCGAAGGACGTAGACGCTGACGCGACATTTCGAGCAAACCAAATCGGGATATACGCCCAATTTGAACTCTGGCACGGTCATCATATACCGCGTTGCGCAGCCTGGTTTCCACTTCACGCTGGTTTTTATTCTGCATCATGTCGATAAAATCAATGACGATCAGGCCACCGAGATCGCGAATTCGGAGTTGCCGGGCAATTTCATCCGCCGCTTCCAGGTTGGTCAATTTTGCTGTTTCTTCTATATCGCTGCCGCGTGTTGCACGCGCCGAATTGATATCGATCGCAATCATGGCTTCGGTATGATCGATCACAATTGCACCACCCGAGGGCAGGGTTACTTCGCGGGAAAAAGCTGATTCGATTTGGTTTTCAATCTGGAAGCGGTTGAATAGCGGTAAATCGTCGTCGAACTTTTTTAATTTACTGAGAGTATTGGGCATCACCATGGACATGAAATCATGCGCCTGGTCGTATGCCTTCTGTGAATCGATCAGAATTTCACCGATATCGGACCTATAGTGATCGCGCAGCGCACGAACTACGATATTTGACTCCTGATAGATCAGGAAGGGTGCTGCTCTATCAGCTGCAGCCTTTTCTATCGCGAGCCATACCTGGTGCAAATAGTCCAGATCCCATTGCATCTCTTCGGTGGAACGACCCACGCCAGCGGTACGTACAATGACTCCCATGCCTTCAGGCATATTGATTTCGGACAATACCTTCTTCAACTGGTCGCGTTCTTCCCCTTCTATGCGACGGGAAACGCCACCGGCACGTGGGTTCTGTGGCATTGCCACCAAAAATCGGCCTGCGAGGCTAATAAAACTGGTGAGCGCGGCGCCTTTGTTACCGCGTTCTTCCTTTTCTATCTGGACGATGATTTCCTGATCGACCTTGATCGCATCCTTGATGCTTACCTTGCCACCATCAGTTTTTGCGCCGGACCTGTAATATTCCCTGGAGATTTCCTTGAATGGCAAAAAGCCGTGACGTTCTGCTCCGTAGTTAACGAATGCAGCTTCCAGGCTGGGTTCTATGCGGGTTATTTTCCCTTTATAGATGTTGGATTTTTTCTGCTCCCGGGAGGGGACTTCGATGTCGAGATCGTATAGGCGTTGGCCATCGACCATGGCCACCCGAAGTTCTTCCACCTGGGTGGCGTTGATTAAAATACGTTTCATGCGTGATTCTGCCTTGAAGTAAAGGCTTAGTACCTGTTGTCTTGCGCTTTTCTGATTGATCTATTGAAGGTTTTAATACCTGCATGGAATAAGTTTGAAACGATCTTTCCAGAGCGTTTATCAGTGCAATGTTTTTGATCAGAAAATAGCTATTAAATAGACTGTACATGAGCCTGAGTCATTGAAAGTTGTCCTGGGTTAAACCGCTGTAGGTAGTGTAGAGGTTTAAAGGACTAATCTTATTAGAAAACAATGATTTAATTAAATTGTTCTCTATAAAAAAACGGTTTTGGTAGTGTCTTGCCTGTCGATTAAACAGTATAATGCTACGCGCAGGAATATACCATACTTTGTCGGTGCTGCCATCATTTGAATACAAATACCTCGAAAAAAACTGGCGTTAATTTTATCGAAATTAACCAGACTCAGGTTGGTCAGAGACTGGATAATCTGTTATTCAAAAATCTAAAGCATGTTCCGAATACCTGGGTTTATCGGATCATTCGAAAAGGCGAAGTCCGGGTAAACAAAAAACGCATCAAGCCCGACTACAAGGTGAAAGTTGGCGATCTGGTCAGAATTCCACCCCTGCGTCTCGATCAGAAGCAA
>JADFMY010000178.1 GCA_022563685.1 Pseudomonadota bacterium
CATAAGTTGTCCCAGAGCGGGTTACTACGGTAAATTCATTGCTCCGATTATTTGACGTAACACTGCTTATTTTCATAACTCACCTTCTCTATACAGTTCTTCGATAAGTTGAATCAACTTTCGACTGGCCTTGCCTGCCATAGGTTGCCAATTCTCCAGGTCCCACTTAACCACCAGTTTCGATTTCTGATAGATGTGGACATGCCTAGGCGAGTGGTCGCCTTTCCATGTCAAAAATATGTAGTTCCCTCTACGTATCTTACCCATTTGCAAATGTTACCATAGATGGTAACATTTGCAAATTATACAAGATCAATGGGGTCATGCTGTCCAGTCTTCGAGTCGCAGACCAGGCACTTGACCGAAAGCGCGATCACTCGTAACCAGGGCCGTGTCGGTATTCAACGCGTGTGCAGCTATCAACAAATCCAGTGGAGCAAGTATTTTGCCCGGTCGCTCCATGTCGGCTCGTAGCAGCCCATAACGCTCTGCAATAGCACCTTCCCAGGGAAGCACTTCGACGCGTCTAAGAAATTCCCGTACAGTGTTATGCAACAACTTCGCGTCGGGTCGTTTCGCCAGCCCGAAGAGAAGCTCACCAGCGGTAATCGACGATATGCACAGTGACTCCATGGGCGCAGCCACGACACGTTGCGTGACACCCTGATGCGCCCTGATCAGATGGCTCACCGTGTTGGTGTCGAGCATGTATCGTGTCATTCGGTCCACCCTTTAAAAGGATCTCGGTCCTGTACTCCCTGGTTACGTTCTTTTTCGCTCAGAACGTCAACCGGTACATTGGTGCCTTTGAGCGCCACAAAAAATTCATCCCAGTTTGCTGGTCTGCGTGACAAGATCACATCGCCAGTTACAGGGTCCTGGCGAATGAATACCTCCTTACCCTCAAATCGATAAGCGGCCGGTAAGCGTACCGCCTGGCTTCTGCCATTGGTAAAAAGTTTGGCTGTTTGACTCATGACCTTGCGTCTCCAGTTAATATATATCATAGTATATATCATTTGGAGCCAAATGTTTCATTGGAATTATTCAATCTACTCTATTAACCCGGCGAATTCATTCGACCGACCTATTCTTAACCGATAGAAAGTTTTAATGTTTTTCCCAATGCTTTCGCCACCTTCTCAAGCGTGGACAAGCGAATATCTTCGGCATGATTTTCGATTCTCGAGATGGCCGATTTTTTAGTTTTCAGTTTATTCGCCAATTGTTCTTGTGTTAAGCCAGCATTCTCCCTTGCCTGGCGCAGCATGACACCCAATTTGAAATCTGAGTACCCGGACTCATAATCTTTTGCAAAGACTTCATCCTCGGCCTTTCTATTTTTTACATACTTCTTTAAATCACTCACGCCGATTACCTCTCAGGAGATGGTCCTTTTTCCTGGCTTCAGCAATCGCGATTTCCCTCCTGGGGAACCTCTGAATAATTCATCCATGAATTCTCAGAGGACGGCAAACGAAAAATGTGATTTTCGTTTGTCTCACAAAATCAATGCCTTAGCGGCACTGATTTTGGCAGCACATCCATGTACTGCTGGAAGGTCTGAATAAGTCAGACCTTCCTAAATAACATTACGAGTAGACAATGAAACGAGTGGGTTTTGTCGGATGGCGCGGCATGGTGGGTTCGGTGCTGATGCAGCGCATGATGGACGAGAACGATTTTGCCAATATTGTGGAACCGGTATTTTTCACCACTTCGCAAGTCGGGCAGCCAGGACCTGATATAGGTAAGGAAATTCCGTCGCTTAAGGATGCGAGCGATCTGGAAAGCCTCAAATCGATGGACGTTATCGTCACCTGCCAGGGTGACGACTATACCAACCGGGTTTATACCAATTTACGCGGGAGCGGCTGGAATGGGTTCTGGATCGATGCGGCTTCGGCCCTGCGTATGCACGAGCATACGGTGATCATCCTCGACCCGGTCAATCGTTCGGTTATCGATAGCGGGCTCGCTGCTGGTAAAAAGGATTTCATCGGCGGTAATTGTACCGTGAGCCTGATGATGCTCGCCATGGCTGGATTATTTGAACAAGACCTGATCGACTGGATTAGTGTGATGACTTACCAGGCTGCATCGGGTGGCGGCGCCCGGCACATGCGTGAACTGATTGCACAGATGGGCAGCATTTATGCCAGCGTCGGCAGCCTGCTGGATGATCCGGGTTCGGCTATCCTTGAGATCGATCGATTAGTCACGCAGCATTTGCGTTCGCCGGATTATCCCTGCGATCAATTTGGCGTACCTCTGGCTGGCAGCCTGATACCCTGGATCGACGCGCAACTGGACAACGGTCAAAGTAAGGAAGAATGGAAAGGTGGTGTCGAAGCGAACAAGATTTTAGGTCGCGGCAACGATTTTATTCCCATCGACGGCATTTGTGTGCGCGTCAGCGCGATGCGTTCGCATTCGCAGGCGTTGACGGTGAAGTTGAAAAAGAATGTGCCACTCGATGAAATTCGCCAAATACTGGCTGAGGCGAACGACTGGGTCAGGGTGCTGCCCAACGACCGTCAGATTTCGATCGAGCAATTGTCCCCCGCAGCGGTTACCGGCTCGCTGGATATTCCGGTGGGTCGATTGCGCAAGATGAATATGGGGAATGAATATCTTTCTGCCTTCACTGTGGGAGATCAATTACTCTGGGGCGCTGCCGAACCGCTACGGCGCATGTTGAATATTTTAATAGGGAACCTCTGAATAATTCATCCGTGAATTCTCAGAGGACGACAAACGAAAAGTGTCATTTTCGTTTGTCTCACAAAATCAATGCTTTAGCGGCACTGATTTTGGCAGCACCTGACCCACACGGATACCCAAAGCACTCGCGAAGCTCGCGGGGCAGGCCCTGTGGGAAATGCAGGTTTTGCATCGTTACATGGGCAAGGGTTGTTCCTACAACCCAATTGCATTTCCACCATC
>JADFMY010000012.1 GCA_022563685.1 Pseudomonadota bacterium
CCATGTCGGCGCGACCCAGTAGCTGGGGTTTGAGAATGCCCATGACCTTGCCCATATCCCTGATCGACCCTGCGCCCGTGCTATTGATTGATTGATCTACGAGTTCGGCGATTTCGGCGTCCGCAAGGGCTTCCGGTAGATACGCCTTGATTATTTTCAGTTCTGCAGTTTCGATCGCGACGAGGTCGTCCCGCCCTGCGTTGGAAAAATGCTCGATCGACTCGCGGCGTTGTTTGGTCATTTTATCGAGCACACTGGTAACGCGCGCGTCGTCCAGTTCGATTCTTTCATCAATTTCGATTTGATTAATTGCCGCCAGCATCAGCCGGATGACTAGAAGCCTTGCCTTATCGCCGCTTTTCATCGACAACGTCATGTCGGACCGGAGTCTGGACTTGAGGGAGTCTTCGGGCATCGATGGAATGCCCTTTAGTAAAGGCGTCTTCTGGTGCCGAAATCTTTGGAAATACGTTTGTAATTGCGTTTGACTGCTGCGGCCGATTTGCGCTTGCGTACCGAGGTCGGTTTTTCGTAATGCTGTCTGCGACGTGTCTCGGTTAAAACGCCCGCTTTTTCGCACGACCTTTTAAAGCGACGTAAAGCGAAATCGAATGGTTCGTTGTCCTTTACTTTAACTGATGGCATATAAAAAATAGTCCGGATTTGTTGAATGTCTGACGACGGAAACTCCGCTGTGCCTTTTAAGGCTGGACAATTATAAGGAGGCGATATCAAATATCAATTGCGAAACACAAATAAATCAGGTTTTTTGAAGGTTAAAAATGAAAGTACTGGGGCTTGAAAGCTCGTGTGACGAGACTGGAATAGCGATTTTTGATACCAATACGGGTCAAATGCGGCAAAGATTGTATTCGCAGATCGAACGGCATCGCGAATACGGCGGGGTGGTTCCAGAGCTGGCGTCACGCGATCATGTGGTAAAGACGGCGCCGATGATCGGTGAATTATTAGACGAAATTGGCGGCGTCCAGGCGCTGGACGCGATTGCCTATACGCGCGGGCCGGGGTTGATCGGAGCGTTGATGGTCGGTGCCAGTATTGCGCGGGGACTCGCCTGGGCACTGGAAAAGCCGGTCCTCGGTATCCATCACATGGAAGGCCATTTACTGGCACCCATGCTGGAGGATAATCCACCCGAGTTTCCATTTGTTGCGTTACTGGTTTCGGGTGGTCATACCCTGTTGGTCGATGCGCGCGCGATAGGCAATTACCGTATTCTCGGGGAATCGCTCGACGATGCGGTTGGTGAGGCTTTTGACAAGACCGCCAAACTACTTGACCTGCCCTACCCGGGCGGCCCTTTGTTAGCCGCGCTGGCCGATAAAGTAGATGCGTCCCGATTTCAATTCCCCCGGCCGATGACCAATCGCCCGGGTCTGGATTTCAGCTTCAGCGGGTTGAAAACAGCCGCGCTTAATATTATCCATCAGCACAGTCCACTAGACGAAACCCTGAAGGGTGAAATCGCGTTCGCGTTTCAGCACGCGGTGGTCGATACCTTGCGCATCAAATGTAGCCGGGCAATCGACCAGACCGGATACTCGCGCCTGGTGGTCGCCGGCGGGGTGGGCGCTAATCGGCGACTGCGGCAGGTGCTGGAACGACTGGTACAGGAACGCGGCGCACAGGTATTTTTTCCGGCGCCTGAGTACTGTACCGATAACGGTGCGATGATTGCCTATGCGGGCGCACTTCGCCTGTCGGCGGGTGAGTGTGACAACAATGTGTTCAACGTATTACCCCGATGGTCGTTAGAGGATTTGGGAGAAGTGGCTGTTTGTGAGTTGTGAAACCGAAAGCCTCACCCTGACTAAGATTCCTTACCCTGTAACAGTCGCTGAATATTGCTTTTATGGCGCCAGATCAGGATCCCCGACATCAGGCTAAAAACCCCGGCGACTGCCAATGAGGCTTCCTGCCAGTAAATAAGAAATGGCAATGCGGTGAAGCTGATAATCGCGGCCAGCGATGAAATCCTGGAAACCCTGGCGAAAACCAACCAGTTGGTGATGATGATTATGCCGACTATCCAGTTAAATCCGACATTTACCGCCATTGCGGTGGCGACCCCTTTTCCGCCCTTGAAATTGAAGTAGAGCGGGAAACAGTGACCCAGAAACGCGCTAAGCCCGGTGAGTGCAATGATCAGGCGATTGTCAACCACCCACAGGGCAATTAACACCGGAATCAGTCCCTTCAGACAATCGCCTAGGAGGGTGAAAAAGGCGGCTTTTTTGCCAGCGATACGCAGCACATTGGTCGCGCCTGGATTGTTTGAACCATCGATCCTGGGGTCGGTAAACCCCATGAGCTTACTCAACAGGATCGCAGAAGACAAAGAGCCGAGCAGGTAGGCAAAAATTATCAGGCTGATCGATTCAATTGCAGGCATGGACACGATGGACGGAGTTGTATTTCAGGTAGTGACCCGGCACTCTATCAGAATCTTTATTATTTGGCAGCAGACATTATTTGATGACAAATGATTTGTCGGTGACCTGTAGTGGCGAAGGTGAGGCATTAATACTGTTACACGGATGGGGTATGAATGCCTCGGTTTTCGGGCCGCTGTGTGAAATTTTGAATAGACATAATCGAATCTATCGCGTCGATTTGCCAGGATATGGCGGCAGTCGCTGGAATACGGCGCTTTCGTTTGAAGACCAGGCTGCACAGATTGCGACACAAATTCCGCGGGGAATTTTGATCGGCTGGTCAATGGGGGGGCTTTATGCGACCGAAATGCTAAGACAGAACCCTGACCAGTTTGAAGGTCTGATTCTGATATCCAGTAACCCCTGTTTTGTACAAAGACCGGATTGGTCCTGTGCGGTAAAACAGGCGGTGTTCGATGATTTTGCCAGGGATTTAGATAAGGGTTGGGCAGCGACCATACGACGATTTCTCTCGCTGCAAATGCATGGCCACAAAAATGCCCGCCAGTTAATCCGCGACCTGATGGTTCAGATTCAGGAGGCTGGGGAGCCCGATGTTCAGGCGCTCAAATTTGGTCTCGATTTACTCAAGAATATAGATGCTCGCCCGATTTTGGCCGACTGCGAAATACCGATTCAAATGATACTCGGTCAACACGATGCGCTGATACCATCCAGCCTCGCAAAAGAAATCGGTAAAGTTAATGAAAGGATTCAGGTAGAATCTATCGCCACCGCAGCGCATGCGCCAATTTTATCGCATACCGAGCAAATTGCTTCGATGATCGTGCGCGATAAAACTGGATAATTTACCCTACACATATAAAGGTTTCGTTGTTGGACTTGTTAAACCTACCTCGGCTCGACAAAGCCGCTGTTAAAAAATCATTCAATCGTGCGGCTAAAAGTTACAATCGTGCGGCTATATTGCAAGAAGAAGTATTAACAAGGCTTTTGCAGCGGCTCGGCTATATCCGCTACTCGCCCACCACTATTATCGATATCGGCTGTGGCACCGGGCGTGCCGTAGAAGGGCTGCAAAAGAAATATCCGAAGAGCGATATCGTGAGCCTGGATCTAGCCTTTTCGATGTTACAGCAAACTAGAAAACGCTACGGCCTGTTTCGTAAAAAACGCCTGGTGAATGCGGATATGGAACACATGCCTTTCGCCGACGGCAGTTTCGACCTGCTGTTTTCAAACCTGGCATTGCAATGGATTAACGATTTTCGCGGAACCCTGGGGGAAATGGCGCGCATTGGTCGCAGCGGTGGATTGCTGATGTTCACCACATTTGGTCCGGCGACCCTGACCGAACTGCGCGAAAGCTGGCAGGCCATCGATCCCGGGCCACATGTGCATCAGTTTATCGATATGCACGACATTGGAGACGCGTTAATGGCGACAGGTTTTTCGCAGCCGGTGGTTGATTCTGAAACCATGCGGCTCGAATATGGAAGTTTTCTCCAGGTGCTGGAAGATTTGAAAAATATTGGTTCGAGTAACGCGGATAAAAGCAGAAGCCGCGGACTCATGACGCCATCGAAACTCAACCGGCTCGAACAGGCCTATCGGCAGAAGGGTTACCAGCAGGAGAAATTTATCGCGAGTTACGAAGTTATTTATGGGCACGCCTGGTTGCCCTAGGGAAGGTCTGATTTATTCAGGCCTTCCCGCAGTACATGGATGTGCTGCCAAAATCGATGCCGCTAAGGCATTGATTTTGTGAGATAAATGAAAATCGCATTTTTCGTTTGTCGTCCTCTGAGAATTCATGGATGAATTATTCAGAGGTTCCATACGTACTTACCCAGGGGGCGCTGGAGGCAATAGCCCGTGCGGTTGAATCCATCCCATCAGGAAAGATACGACCAGTATTACGAAAGCGACGATCGATAGTATAATCCGATAGGTCAGGAATTTAACGGTACGATCCGTTTCGCCACGATCCTTGATCAGGCTGAACATCCCTGCCCCGAGACTCAGCACAATAAGCAACAGTAAAAACAGAAGGATGAATTTTATAACCATGTGCGATGCTATTACAGGGGTCGAAGCCGAACGGGTGCGTTGCCAGTTTAGCCGATGATGCCAGTAACGCGATATGACTATTTTTAATCGGAACTTCGAACCAGGCTGGCTGATGACATTCCTGACAGCCTTTGGGCTGTTGATCTTTATTTCCCTGGGAATGTGGCAGTTAGAACGAGCAGCATTCAAAGAGGCGGTAAAATACAAGTTTGAAACCCGACTCGCAGCCGACTTCCGGCTTTTCGATGCACGCGAAACGCTAATCGATATCGAATATCAAAAGTTGATATTGCGTGGCCGCTACGATATCAGTCGATCCATGTTACTCGATAACCAGTTGTTACAGGGCAGGGCGGGTTATCACGTGCTGTCTCCCTTTATTTTATCGGGAAGTGACAAAATCGTGTTGGTTGACCGTGGGTGGGTTGCACCAGGACCTAGCCGAGAAACTTTACCGGCGATCGAAGTTCCCGCGGTAATGGACCGGGTCAGGGGTATTGCGAGCGTGCCGGACACGGGCGGGTTTCGTCTTGGTGAAGTGTCGCTGCAGGGAATCTGGCCACAGTTGATACCATTTATCGATATTGACGCAATGCAGTCGCAATTCGACAATCGGCTGTTACCACTGGTTTTGTGGCTGGCACCGGAACAGGCGGGGTATTATAAACGCCATTGGAATCCAGCCTGGGAAAACCCCGAAAGGAGTCGAGCCTACGCTGTGCAGTGGTTTGCTTTCGCGCTCATCGCGGGCGTTTTATATATTGTTTTGAATTTACGGAAACAGGAATGATCGAGGACAACAAAAGTCAGTGGCACCGTATCAAGCTTCTCGCATTGATAGCGGTTTTTCTGGCGCCGTTTGTCGGAGGCTGGTTGGCGCTGTACGTATTTGAACTCAGGCCGGAAAGCAAGAACTACGGGAGCCTGGTTCAACCACCCCTTAAAGTGAAATGGCCAGTACTGAATTCTTTATCCGGGGAGCAATACTCAGATGGATTCGGCAAGAAGTGGACGTTCCTGATGTTCACGCGCGCGATCTGTACCGAGCAATGTCGCTCGAACCTTTACTATATGCGTCAAATCAGAACCCTGCTTGGCCGTAATACACGCCGCTTGCAGAATGTGCTGATCAGTGCCGTTCCGATCGGCGCAGAGCTGGAAGCCTTGTTGCTCGACTATCCCAGTCTTGTAGTGATCGATAACTTCGACAACGAAGCCCTGTACTCGCAATTCCAAGCCGCGGATATGGAAGGAGTCGGATCGACTCCTCGGCTTTACCTGGTAGACCCGGATCAAAATTACATGATGCATTACCCGGCTCAGAGCGATCAGAATCGGATTCTGGAGGATATTCGAAAGTTGATGAAGCTGTCACAGATCGGATAATAAAAGATGGGATAATAAAAGATGGGATGATAATAACCCTTGCAACAGTGGTTTGATTCCAATAGGGAATGACTGTATAAAGATCGCCTCCTCGAGAATTAGAAAATATATCTTCGACATGATTACCCTGTCATTAGCCAGCTGGTCACAGTATTACCAATTGACCAAACCCAAGGTCGTTTTTCTGATCGTCTTTACCGCGATGGTTGGCATGTTACTGGCATCCGATGGGCTCGTACCACTGGATATTTTTGTATTTGGATTATTGGGGATTGGGCTGGCCGCAGCGTCGGGTGCGGCGATTAATCACGTGGTCGACGAGCACATCGATCGCATCATGGAGCGAACCAGGAATCGACCACTCGCCAGTGGCGATCTGGACCAAAAAAGCGCAATCACGTTTGCGCTTTCGATTGGTGCTCTGGGAATTTTACTGTTAGTTATTTTTGTTAATACACTAACCGCAATATTGACCTTCTTCTCGCTGGTCGGATATGCGCTGATCTATACCATGTATCTGAAGCGTGCGACACCGCAAAATATTGTGCTCGGCGGTGCGGCCGGAGCGGCGCCACCGCTGTTGGGTTGGACCGCGGTTACCGGACAGGTAGAAACCGAGGCCCTGTTATTGTTTTTAATCATTTTCATCTGGACCCCGCCACATTTCTGGGCTCTGGCGATCCGCCGCCGCGAAGAGTATGCGAAGGCCGGTATTCCGATGTTACCGGTTACCCACGGGGTGCATTTCACCAAGATTCAGATACTGCTGTACACGATATTGTTGTTTGTCGTGACCATGATGCCGTTTTTGATTCACATGAGCGGCCTGATCTATCTGGCGGGTGCGGTATCACTGGGCGTGGGTTTCCTCTACTACGCGATTAAATTGTATCGGGAAAAGGAGCCAGATGTGATCGCGATGAAAACCTTCGGGTACTCAATTTTCTATTTGAGCCTGCTGTTTGCATTCCTGCTCGTCGATCACTATGCCCGGTTGTTTATCCGCGGATATTTGCTTTAAAAGCAGAAACGACCGGTTGAATAAATTCGACCCTTGTTTTACCAATTCTATCAGGAGAAGGGCCTCATTTTTGGTGGGTAGCCGAGGTGATGGCAGGCAGCTAACTCCCCGAAAACTTCATCACCATCTGCACCACCGCTACCAGGGTGCAAATAAAAGCCAACCCAAACAATAATCCGATCAGGATAAATTGAGAGATTTTGCCGTGCCTGAAATCACGCTCGCGATCGGCATTGCTTTGCACGCCGATGAATGCCTACAGGGTCCTCAGGAGTAATTGCCGGAATGTGATTCGAGCTGTTTCTTCGCCGTCTTCGGCCGAATTTTTCACGGACTTTAGCTCCTGGTATGGTGTAACATTACTAGAGCGGATCTGTTCTGGTGATATGGCTGGACTGGACGCCGGATAAAAAGCAATATTGTAAATCAATATCCTTAGCGATTTGGTAACGGCATGCTTGAGACCGCAGTAATGGGCGGTAAGCCGTGGATAAGGCGTGAATTGGGGGATAAGAATGAATTTTAACAAGGCAACAAGGCGATGGTCCGCGGGTCTGGTGGGCGTCGTATCGATGCTGATGGTGTCATCAGCTCATGCCGAATACGTTCTGAATATGACCAAAGGGGTCACACCCATCAGTCGCCAGGTGTACGACCTCCACATGCTAGTGCTCTGGATATGTGTGGTTATCGGGGTAATAGTATTCGCCGTTATGGCCTGGTCGATTATCCATCATAGAAAATCAAAAGGCGCCGAAGCGGCCACTTTCCACGAGAGTACCACGGTAGAAATTATCTGGACAGTAGCGCCTCTGGCCATCCTGATCGGGATTGCGATACCTGCGACCGGTACGCTTCTGGATCTCGAAGACGCCAGGACCAATGCTGTTATCAACCTGCAGGTGACAGGTATCCAGTGGAAATGGAAATACAACTATCTCGACGAGGGAGTCGAATTTATCAGCAGCCTGGCGCAAAGTAGTCGCGATGTGGTCAATGACCCGACTGGTAATGAAAATTACCTGCTCGAAGTGGACCAGCCGATTGTCTTACCGATCAATAAAAAAATTCGCTTCCTGTTCGGTTCCGATGACGTCATTCATTCCTGGTGGGTTCCCGCATTCGCGATAAAACAGGATGCAATCCCCGGGTTTATTAACGATTCGTGGGCGACCATCGAAAAACCCGGTACCTATCGCGGTCAATGTGCCGAACTGTGTGGTAAGGATCATGGATTCATGCCGATCGTTGTCAAGGCTGTTACCCAGTCCGAGTACGAACAGTGGATTGCAGGCAAAAAAGCGGAAGCTGATGCGGTTGCTGCAGCCGCCGAACAGCAATGGTCGATGCAGGATCTGCTAGCTAAAGGTGAAACCGTATATGCCGTGAACTGTGCAGCCTGTCATGGACCAACGGGTACCGGTATCCCGGGTTTGTTTCCGGCCATGACGAATAGCCCGGTTGCCACCGGAGATGTTGCAGAGCATATGAACGTGGTGATGAATGGCAAATCTGGTACTGCGATGGCTGCCTACAAGACCCAGCTTAGCGATGTTGACCTGGCAGCGGTCATTACCTTCGAAAGAAACAGTTTGGGTAATAGTGTGGGTGACCTGGTTCAGCCATCGGCTATCAAGAATGCGAGATAAGGGGATTTATTTAAATGACACAAGAAGCAACTTATGGTGAACACCAGGTTCATGGCCCGGCGAAGGGACTGACGCGGTGGATTACGACCACCAATCATAAAGATATAGGTACGCTTTATCTATGGCTGGCATTTACTATGTTGCTAGTCGGCGGTGCCATGGCGATGGTGATTCGAGCCGAATTGTTCCAGCCTGGCCTGCAATTTGTGGCGCCGGAATTTTTCAACCAGATGACCACGATGCACGGTTTAATCATGGTATTCGGCGCGATCATGCCGGCCTTCGTCGGACTCGCCAACTGGCTGATTCCGATGATGATTGGCGCGCCAGATATGGCTTTCCCCAGAATGAATAACTGGAGTTTCTGGATTTTGCCATTTGCCTTCACGATGCTCGCCAGCACCCTTCTTATGGAAGGTGGTGCACCTGCGTTCGGATGGACGTTCTATGCGCCGCTGTCGACTACTTTTGCTCCGGACAGTACGGATTACTTCATCTTTGCCGTGCATTTGCTGGGTATTTCGTCGGTCATGGGTGCGATCAATATTATCGTAACCATCCTGAATATGCGCGCGCCTGGCATGACCCTGATGAAAATGCCGCTGTTTGTATGGACCTGGCTGATCACTGCTTATCTGCTGATCGCGGTTATGCCGGTACTGGCTGGTGTGGTAACGATGATGTTGACCGACCGTCATTTTGGCACTTCATTCTTCGATGCCGCCGGCGGCGGTGACCCGGTTTTGTTCCAGCATATATTCTGGTTCTTTGGGCATCCCGAAGTTTATATCATGATTCTGCCGGCGTTTGGAATTATATCGGCGATCATACCCACCTTCGCGCGTAAGCGGTTATTTGGATACAGTTCAATGGTGTATGCGACGGTATCGATCGCGGTCATGTCATTTACGGTATGGGCACACCATATGTACACCACGGGCATGCCAGTGGCCGGTGAGTTATTCTTCATGTACGCGACCATCCTGATCTCGGTGCCGACCGGTGTTAAGGTTTTTAACTGGGTGGCCACCATGTGGAGGGGTTCGATGACGTTTGAGACGCCGATGCTGTGGGCGCTGGGATTTATCGTGATGTTCACGATTGGCGGGTTTTCTGGACTGATGCTGGGTGTGGCACCGGCTGATACGCAATACCACGACACCTACTTCGTGGTGGCTCATTTCCACTATGTACTGGTAACCGGAGCGTTGTTCTCGATTATTGCAGCATTTTATTACTGGGTGCCCAAGTGGACCGGTCACATGTACAACGAAACGCATGGCAAGATCCACTTCTGGTGGTCGACAATTTCGGTTAACGTGTTATTTTTCCCGCAGCACTTCGTTGGTCTCGCAGGTATGCCACGGCGTATTCCTGATTATTCCCTGCAATTCGCCGAGTTTAATATGCTTTCCAGCATCGGCGGTTTTGCCTTTGGACTGGCGCAGGTGTTTTTCCTGTATATAGTCATACAAACCATTAAAGGCGGGAAAAAGGCGAGTGGTACGGTCTGGGAAGGCGCCACAGGTCTGGAATTTGAGCACTTACCCTCGCCTCCGCCATACCATAGTTTTACTGTAGCGCCAGATGTTAAATAATTGGTGAGAGTAAAAAACCAGATCCCCGGGGCTTATATCCGGGGGCGGTCGATGCGAGACGAACGGTAGATTAGAGAATTGTCTACCGGGGTTCGCCGCCGACGACCGAGGCTTATCGCGATAGCACATTTGCTAATTGCGGCAACATTTTTTTGAGTAACCTTGCATGAAGTCAACAGCACTCAAATTAAGTTTGATACCGCTACTGATGTTCGGTTTTGGTTTTGCCCTGGTACCGCTGTACGATGTCTTTTGCGATCTCACTGGGATCAACGGTAAGACCGGGCGAGTCGAAGCTTCGGCGATCGACACGGCGCGAATCGATACTTCCAGGATAATAGAGGTAAGATTTTTGGCTAATATCGGTTCGGGGTTGCCCTGGAGTTTCGAACCCCTGGTGAAAAAGATGGCAGTACATCCGGGCAAGGTGTACGAAGCCTTGTACCGGGTCAGGAGTTCGGCCAATAGGGTGACTACGGGGCAGGCGATACCGAGTGTTTCGCCCAGCCAGGCCGCGGCACATTTTAACAAGACCGAATGCTTTTGTTTTACGCAGCAGGAGCTGGCCGCATACGAAAGCAGGGAAATGCCGGTGCGATTTATTATCGATACTGCAATTTCGGAAAATATTGAACAAATCACCCTGTCGTATACTTTTTTTAATGTGGATAAAACCTGAAACAAATAAGGACCAGCTGGCTAACTACAAGAAATAGAATTCAGGATAAACTAAAGAGAAACAAGTCATGAGTACAGCATCACCAGATGAGTATTACGTCCCGCACGGTACCTATTGGCCAATCATTGGTTCCATAGGTCTGACAACTACTGTAGTTGGATTTGCCCGGTACCTGCACGGTGCCGAATTGACTATGATGTTTCTGGGCATCGCCATCCTCATCTTTATGCTCTATGGCTGGTTTGGCCAGGTGATCGATGAGAGCCTCGGCGGTTATTACAATAGACAGGTCGATATGTCATTCCGATGGGGTATGGGCTGGTTTATTTTGTCCGAGGTGATGTTTTTCGGTGCCTTTTTCGGTGCACTTTTTTATGCTCGGATGTACTCGATCCCCTGGTTGGGTGGTGCGTCGAACAACGATGCGACGGCCTGGCTGTTATGGCCAAATTTCGAAGCGACCTGGCCGTTGCTTGCAGTGCCGTTAGCAGATAATTTTGCAGTCGCGAAGGAAGTTATGGGCGCCTGGGGTTTGCCAGCGCTGAATACCGCTATCCTGTTAACCTCTGGATTGACTGTAACGCTCGCACATCACGCGCTCAAGCGCCAGGATCGTGTATGGCTGGTGTATTGGCTGTTTGCTACCGTGGCTCTGGGATTTTTGTTTGTGGGTTTGCAGGCTGCTGAATATGTGCATGCGTACACAGAGCTGAATTTACGCCTCGATTCGGGTATTTACGGCAGCACATTTTATATGTTGACCGGCTTCCACGGTTTCCACGTGACCCTGGGCGCTATCATGCTGCTGGTCATCTTGATTCGTTCGATGAAGGGTCATTTCAGCCCGGAAAATCACTTCGCTTTCGAGGCGGTGGCCTGGTACTGGCACTTCGTGGACGTCGTCTGGCTGGGGCTGTTTATTTTCGTCTACTGGATTTGATCGTTATGCCCTACGCGACGAATGTCGCCTTTATGGTCTTGAACGCGTTGCTTTCGATTTGGCGGATACGTTCGGCAGAGACACCGTATTCGTCGGCCAGTTCGTGCAAGGTTGCCTTTGTATTGCTCAACCAGCGTCGCCTAACAATTGCCTTACTACGATCGTCTAGCTGTTCCATTGCTGCATTCAACTGGTGAGAATTCCAGGCTTCCGAATCGCTTGCCTCAAGCATCAATTCTGGAGACGCGGTACTCGAAACCAGCGTGTTTTCAGGCGCTAAATAACCGGCATCGTCTTCGTCCTCGCCGCTCATATTGAAACCTACATCGTGGTTGTTGAGGCGGTTTTCCATCTCCAGTACATTTTCCGGGGTTACACCCAGGGTTTCGGCGACGTGTTTAATTTCTTCCGGCTTAAACCAGCCGAGGCGGGTTTTCTGGCTGCGTAATTTAAAGAATAATTTTCGCTGGGCCTTGGTGGTGGCGATTTTGACGATGCGCCAGTTTTTTAAAATATATTCGTGGATTTCGGCCTTGATCCAGTGTACTGCGAATGAAACCAGGCGTACGCCGATTTCGGGGCGAAAGCGCTTAACCGCTTTCATCAAGCCTATATTACCTTCCTGAATTAAATCAGCGATGGAGAGGCCATAACCTGCATAATTATTGGCCACCTTGATTACGAAGCGCAGGTGAGGTAGCACCAGCTTTTGCGCTGCCGCAATATTGCCGGTTTCCTGTAAATCGACGGCAAGTTGGTATTCTTCTTCTGCACTCAATATAGGAATACGCCTGGCTGCACGCATATAAGCTTCCAGATTCGAAGAACCCAGCAGTACCGGTAGCGTGTTGCCTGTATTGACTAATTCTGTACCCATTCAAAGACCTCGAGCGTTATTTAGCACTCAAACTACTAGAGTGCTAAATATTAGAGCATAAATCACTAAAAGAGTTCAAGCTTTGTGATCAGTTTATTAACAAATATTAATATAGTAGTTTAAACCGGAATTTCAAGCTGTTAGCGGTGATTCTCGGTTTCGGCGAGCAGGGGGGTCATACGTTCAGGGCTTCATTTTGACGTTTGATATTGACCAGTGTGGTAATGCGGTTAAGCAAATCGTCTTCGTTGACGGGCTTGGTAATAAAATCATTGGCGCCGGCACCAAAGATTCCGGTGAAGTCGGTCTGTTCGTCTTCGGCGGGCTCGATCGTCATCAACAATACAGGCAAGGTGAGATAGTCGAGATCGAGTTCGTTGCGTATAGTTTGAATTAATTCAAATCCGCTAATTTTACTGGTCAGCATTAAATCGCAGATTAAAACATCGATCGTGCAACAGTTATTTTTGACAATATCTTCGCGTAGAAAATCCAGCGCTTCACTCGATTCGCTCAAGTGGATAAAGTCGATTTCGTTTCTGCTTAAAATGGAACTGGTAATTGCGGTCGAAGTGGCACTTTTATCGACGTACAAAACCTTGACTGGAGACTGGCTGTCCTTGCCGAGAAAATTGATGATAAAATTAACCAGTGGCTTATGCCCTTCAGACTTGTTGAAATAAGCGGTTACCGCGTTGGTATCATCTGGATTAGAGCCCATAATATGGGTATCGGTATCACCGGATACGACGAAAATTGCGGTGTCTCGATTCTTCGCCGATTGACGAATCTCTTCTATCAACTTGTAGCCGTCCATGTCAGGCAGAGAAAGGGCGGTAGTAATGATTTCAAATTCAAACCGCTTAACCGATGTTAAAGCCTCTCCAGCAGTTGCGCAGGCAATAATATCCAGATCGGGCATCTGCCTGGAAATTTCCTTGAAAAGAATGGTCCTGGCGGCATCCGAATTGTCAATCAGCAAAAGGCGACGTTTATTTAGCATCTATCCTACGTTGGTTCGATTTGATTCAGGTGTCTGGCAACCGCAATCCAGGAGCCAGTCAATCCAAGTAGGGTACTAGATGTTATCAGAATGATAAAGTCATGAAACGAAAAAGTTATGAGTACCAAATCTGCCTGATAAAGCAGGTTGAGCCGATTCAATGGTTCGCTAATCGCCAGATACCCCGCTTCAACGATTAACCAGGAAGTAATGCCACCTAGCAGTCCGTACCAGAGTCCTCCATACAGAAATGGGCGACGTATGAAAGCATTGGTTGCTCCGATCAGCTTGGTGACTACTATTTCCTGGTAACGATTCTGGATATCCAGTCTGATGGTGTTGCCGATGATCAGTAAAACCGCGAAAGCGAACAGAATCGTAATGATCCCGACCGATCGTTTGGCAATTTCCAGTATCGTATAAAGTCTTTCCAGCCACTCGGTATCGAGCTTTGCAATATCGACTTCGGGCAGGGACTGTAACGCATTGAGCAGATTTTTTATGACGAAGGTGTCGGCATTGCTTGCTGGTTCCACAATGATGGTGTGGGGTAGCGGATTACTTGACAGGGTATCGATGCTTTTTCCAAAACCGGAAGTTTCACGAAATTCTTCGAGAGCCGCCGCTCTGGATACGAATTGGGTGGTTTTGACATTTGCGGTTGAGGCAACCTGACGCTCCAGCGAACGGGCGCTTTTTTCGTCCAGGCCCAGATCAAGAAACAGCGTAATTTGAGTGCTGGATCGAAAATCCCCTGCCACCGCGTCGATATTTTTCAGGAACAGGTAAAAGCCGCCCGGTAGAGACAGCGTTATACCAATTACTGCAACGGTCATGATAGTGGTCGTGGGAGCGTGATAAATTTTACCGAGACTGAATAGCAGCGATTGCAGGTGATGCAGGAAGTAGGCAGTGAGTTTATTCGACGTAGCCGGCCTGTCACGGCGAACATTACTAGCGACCATATTTCACCGCCAGCTTGCCTGATTTAAATCGATAGAGGTATTTCGAGGCCAGATTTATCATGCGAGGAAGTCGGGGACATAATCGAGGTCATTGTGGATCATTTGGCCTCGATTGAGTGTCAGAACGGGTTTTTGTAACTCGGCGATCAAGTTCAGGTCGTGGCTCGCGACCAGAACTGAAACCCCGACCTGGTGAAAGTCGATGAAGATTTGCATGATCTCGCGCGATAGCACCGGGTCGAGATTGCCGGTGGGTTCGTCGGCGAGCAATAACATGGGTTTATGCACCACCGCGCGCGCGATTCCAACGCGTTGCTGCTCACCCCCGGAAAGAGTGATAGGCATCGACTTTTCCTTGTGTAACAAACCTACCTTGTCGAGCGCGGCGCGGGTTCTTTTGGCAATCTCCTGGTGTCTATACCCCTGAATAGTCAAAGGCATTGCGACATTGTCGAATACGGGCCGGTCGAACAGGAGCTGGTGATCCTGGAATATGAAGCCTATTTTGCGACGAATGTAGGGAATCTGACGCCTGGAAACAGTATTCAGGTTGATATGATTTAATAAAGCCTGGCCACGGGTTGGTTTTTCGATCAGTGAAATTATTTTCAGCAGCGTGCTTTTACCTGCCCCCGAATGGCCGGTAAGAAAAGCCATCGCGCCTGTTTCCAGGTGCATAGACACATTGATAAGCGCGTCATGTCCACCTGGAAAGCGTTTGGTGACGTTGTGAAACTCGATCATCGTTGCCGGGGATACCTCTAACCGTCGGTCTCGGAGAGTAGCGCATCGACGAATTCGTTGCTGTCAAACGGTCGTAAGTCATCGACCGCCTCGCCGACGCCGATATAGCGTATCGGTAAATGCAGCTGTTCTGCCACGCTGAATATCATGCCACCTTTGGCAGTGCCATCGAGCTTGGTCAGGATGATGCCAGAGACTCCAATAGACTGGTTAAAATGGGTCGACTGCGACAGGGCGTTCTGCCCGGTCCCGGCGTCGAGAACCAGCATGGTTTCATGTGGTGCACTGGGGTCGAGTTTGCTCATCACGCGCTTAATTTTCTCCAGTTCCTGCATCAGATTTTTTTGCGTGTGTAATCGCCCGGCGGTGTCAGCGATTAAAACATCGATATTTCGAGCCTGGGCGGACTGTAGCGCGTCGAAAATTACCGATGCGGAATCAGCCCCCTGACCCTGCCGGATCACCGGGATATCGAGTCTGTCACCCCAGGCGGTCAACTGTTCTACCGCTGCAGCTCGAAAGGTATCGCCAGCGGCCAGCATCACCCGATGACCCCGATTCTTAAGTTGCTGGGCAAGCTTTCCAGCCGTTGTGGTCTTGCCCGCACCATTCACGCCCACCATCAGGATGACAAAAGGTTTGTGCGCCTGATCGATAACGAGAGGCACCATACTCGGCGACAGGATGTCGATCATGATCTGCTTCATCAGGGTGAGCAGGCTCTCGCCATCGCTTAGTTGCCTGCGCTCGAGCAACTCGGTAAGGCTGCTAACTATTTTCTCGGTAGTCTGTATCCCAACATCGGCGAGTAAGAGTCGATCCTCGAGTTGCTCGCGCAGTTTTCCATCAATTCGCTTTTGTCCCAGCAGGATATCGGCTAAACCAGAAGCAAGGTTGGCCCGGGTTTTCGCGAGCTTTTGACGCAGGGTCAACAGCAGGCCCTGCGGTTCTTGCGTTACCACCGCTTCACTTTTCTGACCGGATTTAAAACCAAACAATGCATTTCCTGAAAATCGGGTTTCTGACACAATATGCTAACAGAAAGTAATCTATTCTGTGTAATCTCATTCTATAATCCGGGCTATGCGAAATATTTTTATTATTCTCGTTTGTGTCTTTTTTTCGCCCTGATCGTTGGGATAACCGAGTCCTCATCCGAATGAGAAGAAAGACATCACGGCAGCCGCGCATCATCGGGGGTCAATGGCGCGGTAGCAAACTTCCTGTACCGGACATCGATGGCCTCAGGCCCACTCCCGATCGAGTGCGCGAGACCCTGTTTAACTGGCTAGCCGGGGATTGTCCTGGGGCCAACGTGCTGGACTGTTTTGCTGGCAGTGGGGCACTCGGATTTGAAGCCCTGTCACGCGGGGCGGGGTTTGTGACCATGATCGAGAAGGATAAATACGCGTATAAAAACCTGCAACAGCAGGTGGACCGCCTGCAGGCTGATGGCGTGCAGTTAATGCACGGAGACGTGCTCGAATTGATACCGAATCTCGATCGGAAATATGATCTTGTCTTTATCGATCCACCCTACGCTTTGGCGTCGATGCGCCAGCAGGTGATGTCAGCTCTGGAGGCGCACCAACGATTACATCAGGGGGCTAAAATTTACTTTGAGTGGCCTCAGGACGAGGTGTTTGATTCGGCACTCGACAATTTGACCTGGTTAAAACAGAAAAAGGCCGGGCAGGTTAATTATGCTATAGCCGAATGGCGGGTAAGCCGTTAAGCTTTAAGGTCAGACAGAAATCAACACCCCACAGCGAGATAATAAATGACCCGTATCGCAGTTTATCCAGGGACCTACGACCCCGTAACGAGGGGGCATATCGATATATGCGAGCGAGCGTTGAAAGTGTTCGATCACCTGGTGATTGGGGTCGCGGATAGCCCGTCCAAGATACCCTATTTCAGCATCGACGAACGCTTTGATATGTTACAGACGGTGTTTGCCAGCAATGAGCGGATTTCGATCAAGCCCTTTTCCGGCCTGTTGATCGAATTTGCCCGCGAATGTGGCGCCGATGTCATTCTGCGCGGTTTACGCGCTATTTCAGACTTCGAATACGAAGTACAGCTGGCTGGCATGAATCGTTCGCTCGCGAGCGAAATCGAAACGGTATTTCTGACTGCCGCACAACGCTACGCTTTCGTATCTTCCAGCCTGGTGCGGGAAATTGCGTCCCTCGACGGTGATGTATCCGAGTTTTTACACCCGGATACACTGGCCAGATTGAGCGAGAAACTGAAAAACACCCAATGATTAACACGACCACCCGTAACCAGCCAGCCTCGGAGCGACTAGCATGGCATTGTTGATCACGGATGAATGTATCAATTGTGATGTGTGCGAACCCGAATGCCCAAACGATGCGATCTACCCCGGTGAGGAAATTTACGAAATTAACCCGGACTTATGCACCGAATGCGTCGGCCACTTCGAAACCCCGCAGTGTGTCGAGGTATGCCCGGTGGATTGCATACCGCTGAATCCTGATCGGCCGGAAACGAAGGACGAATTAATGCTCAAATACCAGCGGCTAACCGCAAACGACTGAGTAGCGGGATGAAAATCAAATTTCCGCTCAAGCCTCAACTCGTTGGGGCTTTTTTATGCCTGGCGTTGGTATCGGGCAGCCTGAACGCGGCTGAGTATGCGGTCGCATCGGCGCACCCGCTCGCCACGCAGGCGGGTATTGAAGTGCTCGCGAGCGGTGGTAACGCGTTTGATGCGGCGATTGCGGTAACCAGTACGCTGGCCGTGGTAGAACCCTATTCTTCCGGTCTGGGCGGGGGTGGTTTTTATCTGTTGCACCAGCAGCAGGCTAATCGACAGGTCATGCTCGATGCGCGCGAGCGAGCGCCGTTGAAAGCCTCACGTGATATGTACCTCACAGCAAATGGCGAGGTCGATCACGACCTTTCGATGAATGGTGCGACCTCGGCTGGCATTCCCGGGATTCCAGCCGCACTAGAACATTTGCAGAAATACTATGGAAAGTTGCCCTTGAGCCAAACGCTGGCGAGCGCGATAAAATATGCCGAACAGGGATTCGAAGTGGACGAAACCTATCGGCGCCTGGCCAAATTCAGGCTACCGGTTATCCAGCGTTTCGAGTCGAGCCGTCGTATTTTACTGCGCGACGATGAGATACCTGCACAGGGTACCCTGTTGAAGCAGGCCGATCTCGCTACCACGCTGCGTCTACTCGCAAAGGAGGGTGCCGGTGGATTTTATCAGGGTGAGGTCGCACGAAAACTGGTCGATAGCGTGCAGGCGCATGGCGGCGTCTGGTCGCTACAGGATTTGAATCAGTATCAGGTGGTCGAGCGAGAGCCGATACGCTTTCGATATGGATCGGCAAATTTTGTTACCGCCACCTTGCCATCGTCGGGCGGTCTGGTGCTGGCGAGTATTTTCAAAATGCTCGAAGCCCTTGATTACCAGCAGGCAGGACCGGTCCAGCAAATTCATTTACTGGCAGAGGCGATGCGCCGGGCGTATCGTGACCGCGCCGCATACCTCGGCGATGAAGACTATGTCGACATCCCAACCCGATGGCTGATGAGCGACGAATATACCCGCCAGTTGGTCGCTGACATTTCCACTGAACGAGCGAGTCGCAGTGCCGCTCTTGGCACCATTGGCGAAGCAACCAGGGGGACCGACACGACCCATTTCTCGATCATCGATGCTGAGGGAAATCAGGTGGCTGCAACCCTGTCGATTAATTATCCGTTCGGTTCGGGTTTGATTGCCGATGGTACGGGTGTCCTGCTCAACGATGAAATGGACGATTTTTCTGCCAAGCCCGGTGTGCCCAATGCTTATGGATTGCTGGGCAGCGATGCCAATGCGATTCAGCCGGGCAAGCGCATGCTCTCCAGCATGACCCCGGCGTTCGTACACACACCGCAAAGAAGCCTGATCACGGGAACGCCGGGCGGTAGCCGTATTATTACCATGCAATTGCTCGGTATGCTCGAATTCCTGAACGGGGGCAAAGCCAGTGACATCGTGTCACTCCCACGCTTTCATCACCAGTATTTCCCCGATCATATCTCGTATGAAGACAATGCCTTCGACGAGGCAACGATTGCAGCGCTGAACAGCATGGGGCACGAGCTAAAGCAAATGTCGTATCGCTACGGGAATATGCATTCGATCATCGTCGATCACCAAACCGGAAAGCTCGATGCAGCCTCCGACCCTCGTGGCCCTGGGCTCGCAATTGTCGCGGCAGAGTGATACTGAAAAAAGCTCTGGCGAAATTGCTCGCATGATAGAGGGTAACCATGCTAGTGCACGCCTGCCGGGCAAAGGTGGCGTGCACCAGATAACAGGACCCTCGATTACAGGCCGTCCAGCGCCTGCTTCAGATCGTCGATCAGGTCTTCGGGTGATTCCAGCCCGACCGACAGGCGCACCAGGCCATCGGTAATGCCGACGGCCATGCGTTCTTCTCTGGGTATGTCGGCGTGGGTCATGGTCACCGAGTGGGTCACCAGTGATTCTACTGACCCCAGGTTTTCTGCCAGACTCCAGAGCTTCAACGTGTCCATCAGCTTCTTGCCGGATTCGACGCCACCCTTCACTTCAAACCAGAGCATCGACCCGTGGCCGCTGGCCTGGCTGTCGGCCAGTTCTTTTTGCGGGAACGAGTCCAGGCCCAGGTAGGTTACGCGCTCGGCCATCGGGTGGGTTTCGAGAAACCGCGCGACCTTGAGTGCGTTGGCCGACTGAGTTTCGAGGCGCGTACTCATGGTTTTGCATCCCTGCAGGGTGTAGAAAGCAACCATTGGCGACATGTTGGAACCGAGGCAGTTGCGGACGAACACGATTGCGTCCAGCTGCTCCTGGCTTTTCGCGGTGATAGACCCACCCACGGTGATATTGTGACCTTCCATGAATTTGGTAGTGCTGTGCAAAGAAATGTCGGCGCCCAGTTCCAGCGGTCTCTGGTAGTAAGGCGTCAAAAAGGTATTGTCGACCACGTGCGGCAGCCCATGCGCCTGTGCGACTTCAGAAACCGCAGCAATATCGGTTAATTTGAGCGTCGGATTCGCAGGTGTTTCGGTAAAAATCAGTTTGGTATTGTCCTTGATCGCCGCCTTCACATTATCGGCGTCCGAAGTATCGACAAAACTGTACTCCACCCCGAAGCGGCTCAATACGCGGGTAGAAAATCGGTGCGTACCGCCATAAACAACGTCGGAAAGCACTGCATGGTCGCCCGCATTCATCAGGGCCATCATGGTCGCACTGGTCGCAGCCATCCCGGTGGCAAAGCAGGCTGTCCCTGCGCCACCTTCAAGCGCGGTAATACGATCTTCCAGCGCGACCACCGTCGGGTTAGCAGAGCGGCTATAGGAGTATCCCTTTTCAAGATACTTATCGACCGACTCCTGAACATAAGTAGTCGACTGGTAGATCGGTGTCAGAATTGCGCCGGTGACGGGATCTGGTGTGACACCGGCGTGTACTTCGCGGGTCTTGAAATCGGGTTGTTTGTCAGTACTCATCGGTGTCCGCCTGGTTAAATGTGAAAACAGCAGTCGCGGATTCTAGCACCATAGTGATGATCGTAGGTAGCAACTTGATAAAAGGCCTGGATCAAATATTGTGCTTTAATGCGATGCCCATATATAGTGTCGAGTATGGGTAATCTGGCGCCAAAACTTTTATTGAATATTAATAGAATAGAGGTTAATCCGTCCGGCTTATTCCGGGACCAAACACGATGACCGATACCGGACCGAATCCGGGGGGCATTAAGACATGATTGAACAGGCAAAACCTGACATCGAATGCCCACCCACCCTTTGGCCACTCGAGCCTATCCTTGAGTGGCTGTTCAAACAGGGGCGCCTGATCAGCGATCAAACCGAATTTGTACATCAGCTGTCACAGCACATTTTGGAGGCAGGTGCTCCGATAGATCGCCTGACTCTGAACTTCCCTACGTTGAATCCACTGTTCGTCGCGACATCGGCGACCTGGACCAGAAAAACCAACACAACCGTCCCGTTCCTGGCCAGCCACGACATTATGCTTAGCGATCGATATATTGGGAGTCCGCTGCAACAGCTGCATCAGACCAGGCGAAGCGTTCGGCAATCACTCGTCAATTTACCAGAAGATGCGCATCTCGCTTTCACCGAGCTCGCTGAGGCTGGGTTCACCGACTATTATGCGATGCCGATCACTTTTAGCAGGGGCCGCGGCAGTGCTTTTATTATTGTCACCCAGGCCGTTGACGGTTTTTCGCAATGCGACGTCAAGAATTTAAAACGCCTTCGCGATTACTTTGCGCCTATCCTCGAAGTAGCCTCGTTGAGGCATCTTTCGACCTCGTTAATGAACACCTATGTGGGCAAGCGCACAGGTGAAAAGGTTCTATCCGGCATGGTCAAACGTGGCGACGCCGACGTGATCAATGCAGCCTTATGGTTTAGTGATTTGCGCGACTTCACGCACCTCACTGAAACCCTCCCTGCCGACCAGTTACTACAAATGCTCAATGAATATTTTGAATTCGTTGCAGCCGCGGTTACTGCACGCGGCGGTGAAATTTTACGATTTATCGGCGATGCTATGTTGATCGTTTTTCCGATCGGCGAAAAAGTATCGAAAAAATCGGCCTGTATTGCCGCGCTAAATTCAGCTAGAGACGCCCAGCAAAATCTGGCGGCGATTAATCATCGCCGTAGGCGCAACTCGCAACCCGAAATAGACTTTGGCGTGGGTCTCAATGTCGGGGAAGTCATTTACGGTAATGTGGGCGCACCCGACAGGCTGGATTTTACGGTAATGGGGCCGGTGGTGAATCGCACCGCTCGACTCGAATCGCTGACAAAAACAATCGGAGAAAATATTCTGGTCTCGAAAGATTTTTCCGATCAGGTCGATTGCCCAATGCATTACCTGGGCGAACACGACATGAAAGGCATTGCCAAACCACAAATGGTTTTTGCTCCGGATGTTTCCTGTGAGTAATCTGACGCGATAAAAATCGCTCAGGAAGAATAAAAAGTGACGAGTTCGTCGAACTGCACCACATGGCAGTAAATCATGTTGATGATTTCCAGTTCGTGTTGATGCAACTCATCGGTGGCTGCGGCGCAGCAGTCATCGACGACAATCACATTAAAGCTTTCGTCGGCGAGGCTACGCACCGAGGACGATATACACTGGTCGGTAAAAATACCGGCGACCACGACATTTTTAACTCCCATATTGTGCAGGATCAAGCGCAGGTTAGTACCGGTTAGCGCACTGTCGGTAGTTTTGAGAACGACTACCTCGTCGCCTTGCGGGGTGAGTTCTGGAACCAACTGGCTGTCTTCGCGATCTTTTGGCAGTAGCAGATAGTTAAAGCCCGGTTTTTTCTGGCTCAAAGAGCGGTCGCGGCCGTCCTGCTTCAAGCAGGCGATACGAGCAAAAATCACTTCCACTCCACGCTGTCGAGCATCGGCAATTAAACTGGCGGTATGCGGAATTACCGTAGTATTCATACGTGCGAAAAATGGTTGCCAGCGTGCGTTTTCGTTGCTATTCGGTTTGGCTTCGAGATAAGTATTTTGAATGTCGATAACCAGTAGCGCGGTTTCGTCCGGGTCGAGAACTATATCGTCCGGTTCCTCTGCGTGGGCGTAATAAAATGATCGATACGCTGTCTTCCAGTTCATGTTTTCCTCCAAAATACGAAAAATTTTTCACCTAAGAAACCTCTGAACAAGTCCTATGAGGATTACTGGTCTTTCCCTGTCAAATATCCCAGGACGAATATGCGGGCATCAGTTTTTTCCGATAGAATTGGATGTTACTTCTTTTGCTTGAGCTTTTCCGCGAGATCCGCAAACGGACGATGGGTTTCAGTGGCGCTTATTTGCCGGTCTGTAGCAACATCGCTGTAGGTCGAATCCACGTAGCGAGAATGCTCGTTGTCATGACAATAGACGCATAACAACTCCCAGTTGCTGCCATCGGCGGGATTATTATCATGATCGTGATCGCGGTGATGAACCGTCAGCTCCTGTAGATTTTCGCGCGTGAATTCGCGTGTGCAACGGCCGCAAATCCAGGGATAAATTTTCAGCGCCTGTGCGCGGTAACCCTGTTCCCGCTGTTCCGCAGCACGGCGAGCCTGTGCAACGATGAGGTCTAGTTTATCTGAGGATTTTTCTGATGACATGGTTATGACCTGATTGTGAGAGCAATTACCAAAGCGCCCCGGCGATCACCGCCTTCGTGCAATATGCGGGCTAGTATGCCATACCCGAGCAAAGGATTTGATATCGGATCATGACACTAATTTTGGTTCTGCTAAGATACGGGGCTTTTTAATCGAAGTCTTTGTATGAAGTATAAACACAGCGAATCTCACCAAATCGTCGGCATTGCCTTAGCCGGGCTTATAGCGCTCGCTTCCGCGATGGGTATAGGCCGCTTTGTTTACACACCTATTCTTCCCTTTATGGTGGAAAGCCTGCAGCTTTCAAAATCGCAGGCGGGAATCATCGCATCGGCGAATTTCCTGGGCTATATGCTCGGGGCGCTTGCCGCCGCGATACCCTCGCTGCCTGGAGGACGGCGCAACTGGTTTATCGCCGGTCTGGCGATGAGCGCCGTTACCACCGCTGCCATGGGGGCATCCGGTTCGATACCCGTGTTTATCACTCAGCGCTTTATCGGCGGGGTAGCAAGCGCTTTTGTGCTGATCCTGGGTTCGGCATTAGTGTTTGAAAAACTCGCTTTGGCCCATAGAACGGGCCTGTCGGCGTTGCATTTTGCCGGTGTCGGCTGCGGTATTGTCGTATCGGCAGTGCTGGTGTCAGCGTTGGCAGCCTATGGTTACGACTGGCGGGTACAGTGGTATGCCAGTGGCTTGCTGTCGTTGCTGGCGCTGGCAGTGGTGATCTGGCTGGTACCCGTCGAAACCGAGGTCGCCGCACCGGTTATGCGGAAGCCAGGCAGTGGTTTCAATCACCGTCTGATCGTTCACATGATCGCTTACGGCCTTTTTGGTTTCGGCTATATCATTACAGCGACATTTATCTCCACCATTGTTCGTGCCTCACCAGAGCTCAGTGGTATAGAACCGATAATCTGGGTGGTGGTTGGCCTCGGGGCTATTCCATCGGTTAGCCTGTGGAACTGGATTAGTCGGCGCGTCGGGATTTACTGGAGTTTTTCCCTGGCCTGCCTGGTGGAAGCTATCGGGGTTGCGATAAGCGTTCTGCCTGACAATGAACCTGCAATTATTCTGTCGGCTGTGTTACTGGGTGGAACATTTGTTGGAATTACAGCCTTGGGCCTGGGCATTGCTGGTGAGCTCTCGCGCGGAAGTCCGCGCCAGGGCATTGCGCTGGTCACCGCATTTTTCGCTCTCGGGCAAATGATTGGCCCGACATTTGCCGGGTACACTTACACTTTCGGTGATAGCTTTCTGGTGCCATCACTCAGCGCTGCTTTTGCGCTGGTTATTGCGGCTAGTCTGGTGGCTGGTTTGGCGCGTAAATAATTTGTGGAAACCCTGCCCTTTGCAGAGTTTCCTTAAATTTTTCTGGGCTGCAGGAAGGGTTCTATTTTCGGTAGAGGCTTTATTGCCAGATACAGCGCAAAGATATACTCTCCCGCCATTCTGAGTGAAAACGAGTAATGCGAAACAGTCCCTTATTTCCTTATATTTTGATCCTGACTGCCGGCGTGCTGTGGGGTGGTACTTTTTCGCTGGCCCTGATCGCGACAGCGGATGGTACGCACCCGATGGCGCTGACCACCTGGCAAGTCATACTGAGTACATTGTTGTTCGGGCTAGTTTGCCTGGTTTCAAAAGTCCCGGTATTTAGTTTTCGCAGACTGCACTACTATGTTGTGATTGCGGTTATAGGCATCGTGGCGCCAGACTTGCTTTATTATTTTGCCGCACCACACCTGAACGCCGGCATTCTCTCGGTAACCATTTCAACCGTGCCGCTATTCACCTGCGCGATCATGTGGGCGATGCGCTACGAACCTCTGATGTTGAAACGGACCTTTGGGATTTTGCTCGGTATGGTTGCGATCCTGCTGTTGGTGTTACCCGACCAGGGCTTGAGTAGCGAAGATGCCAACCTGTGGATTTTGCTGGTGGTTTTATGCGCGGTTTTTTACGCGATTGAAACCGTGTATATCTCGGAAGGGATTGCCCAGGATCTGGATATCCGTGAATTGCTGTGCGGATCCAACATTGTCGCGGTGATATTTCTGATTCCCGCGACCTCGTGGATGGGAGTCGGTGTTCCGGTATCCTGGGTATTCAGCTCGGCCGGGATGGCAATTTCTACCATCGCCCTAATCAGCACGGTGGCCTATTTGATATTTTTTTATACGATCAAAACCGCCGGGCCGGTGTTTGCCAGCCAGTGCTCCTATGTGGTGACCATATCCGGTGTATTGTGGGGTATGGTGATTTTCTCCGAGGTGCACTCGATCTGGCTATGGCTCTCGGTGGCAGTAATGATGGCAGGATTGGCGCTTGTGACACCTGCTAAGAGGCGTGTCAGGGAGTTGGCTGAACGGCCAATCTGATTGCTACTCATCATCGCTAATTTGCGTTTCCATTGAAAAATTGACCGCTTCATCCTGTAGCATTTTCTGTATAGCGTGAATAATGTTGGTAGATTGACGCGACGAGGTATTTTGCAAGCGAATAATCACGCCTATTTCATCCGCTTCTAACGGAATGCTACTCCGATTGTTCACTGGTTCGAGTATTTTTCTGATCCTGTCCCAGTCCGCGATTCGTTCATTAACATCCTTGGCCAGGGATCTCTGGATAAATTCTTCAAGTCCTGTATCAATACTCGAGCAAAGTTCCCTGATATTCGGTGGCTTTTGATGAACCTGCATATTCAACAGTTTAGCCAGTGTTGGGGCGCTAAAAGGAAGACTGTTGGTCAACATGAGAAACGCCATGACGCCCAGCGCATAGATGTCGGCACGACCATCGACCGGCTCGCCATTGATGATTTCGGGAGCCAGGTAAGAGGGTGAGCCCTCAATGTTGACTTCCTTATTCTGCGGTGGTCCGGCGAGGCCAAAGTCGGTAAGTTTGATATTGCCGTAGCGGTCGATCACGATATTGGAAGGTTTAATGTCACGATGGACGATTCCGTTTTCGCCCTGATTGTGGGCGTATTGCAGGGCGCTAGCCAGTTGCGAGAGAATTTCCCTGGTCTCCGTGAGTCCGAACGCCCCTTTAGCCTTTAAGATAGTCGACAGGTTTTCACCTACCAGTTTTTCCATGACGATGAAACGTGTTGAAAATTCATCGATAATTTCGATCACGTTGATAATGTTAGGGTGATTCAATTTCGCGATGATCTTGGCTTCCTGCTCAAAGCGATCTAAAAAATCATGGTTGTAGGCCAGATTGTAATTGAGCATTTTGATGGCTACTTCGCGCTCCAGCTCCCTGTCATAGGCGTTGTAGACAGTAGCCATCTTCCCTTCACCCAGTTTGCCTGTTAACTCATATTTACCGACCCTGTTAATTCCCCCGGGTTTTGCCATACGGTCAGTCATCATATGGGAAGTGATGTCGGCAAATGCCTTGTGCTGTTTTATCAGGTACATAAACCGTTCACGATCAAGATACAGGGCGATCGTATCCGTTAGTGCGACAATATCGGAGTAATAGGTAGAATTTATTAGCAGTGAGATTTCACCAACAACCGAACCTTTTTTTAACAAAACCCTTCGATGAATTTCGCCATTTTGATCTGGAGTCCGGACCTCTACCTTGCCCTTGAAAATGATGTACAGTCTTTTGCCAATCTGGCCATGCTTGGCAAGCAATTCATCTTTAGAAAAATGTGCAACCTGGATTTGTTGGGCAATATCCCTGATCGTATCAATTTCCAGATCCTGTAAAATTTTTATACGGGAAAGAAGGAGTTCGATTTCTTCGGTTTCAATTTTCATACAGTGGTCTTTGGCTCAGCTTAGATTTCTCATTAATATAGTAGAAACTGCAATGAAGCTCCGGTAATTTCGGTCACATTGCTGAAAATATTAGATAGACACCACAATAGATCCGCCGACTTTTTATCTTTATTCTGGAACTCCATGGCGTTTCAGTACTCAGTATATTAAGAAATCCAGAAAAAATCTCTCGATTTGGGTCCCGGTTTAGGTCGGTGTGCATTGCCGGGTTTGGCCACATTGCACGGGCTTGCAGAAAAATCGAAACCTTGAGCTGCCGTTGATAACGATCATGACCAAACTGACCTTGATTGAGCGACGATTACGTATTACCACCGGGCTAATACTGGCTACCTATATCACTATCCACCTGAGCAATCATGCCCTCGGGCTAATTTCGCTGGAAGCTATGGAAGCGATGCGAAAGTTTGTTACGCCATTTTGGAGAAGCTGGGTCGGTGGCTTACTGATATACACCTCGCTATTGACCCACTTTGGGTTGGCTTTAATGTCGCTTTATCGGCGAACCACGCTACGCATGCCCGTCTGGGAGTTTTCTCAGCTGGTGTTGGGTCTGTCGATTATTCCTTTGCTGGCGGGACATATAGCCGCTACCTGGGGTGCACGGGTATTGATGGACTTCGATATTAACTACGAATATTTTCTAAATGGATTATTGAGCAATAACTGGTTGCTTTTTAGGCAGGCCATGTTGTTACTGGTGGCCTGGAGCCATGTGGTGATTGGATTGCATTTTTTCTTCCGCCTGTTTTCATGGTATCGACGTTGGTCTTTTCATTTGTACCCGCTGGTATTTTTGATGCCATTACTGGTCGTCCTTTCAATGGCTCGGGTTGGAATTGATATGAATGTATGGCAATCAAAATCTGAGATCACAGTGCCCTCCGGCGGATATCGAGATAGTTATCTGGGTTTCAATGATGCGGTTAAGGTTTTGGACTATTTGCCATCAGGGGAACCTGATCTCACCAAGATTGAGTGGTTTCATAACGGCGTGCTTATGACTTTCTATGCGCTATTAATGCTAACCCTGGGGGCACGAATAGTCCGAGATAAGAAGCGGCAGCAGGCCGGTACTGTTACCATAAAGCACGTCAACGGTCTCGAACTGAAAGGTAAGCCCGGTCAAACGATCCTGGAAATTATAAGAAAACATTCGGTCCCTCATGCATCTCTTTGCGGAGGCCGGGGCAGGTGTACCACCTGTCGAGTGAGGGTAGGGGCAGGATTTTTTAAGCTGGCAAAACCTTCACCGTTAGAGCAGTTTGCACTGGATAGAATCAGAGCAGCACCGAATGTTCGCCTGGCCTGTCAAACTCGCCCGCTGCATGATGTGCAGGTGAGCCCATTACTGCCACCCGATTTGGACATGGAGAGCAGCTTGAGAAAAGGTGGTGTCAGTGGAGAAGAGCGAGAAGTGGTGGCCATGTTCGTAGACCTTCGAGGTTCCTCGAAAATGAGTGAGCGGCATTTACCCTACGATGTATTGTTTATTCTGAACCGGTTTTTTATCGAAATGACAGATGCTTTATCGCTCAGTTACGGACATTATGCGCAATTCGAGGGAGATGGGCTGCTGGCGCTATACGGATTGGAAAGAGGATTAAAACAGGGTTGTCGCGATGCCCTGCAAGGTGCTGTCGATATGCAGGCTAGAATGAATACGCTCAACGAACAACTAATAAAAGAACTGGAAGAACCGTTAAAATTTGGCATCGGAATCCATTGTGGACAGGCCATAGTTGGTACTATGGGACCACCGAGTGCGCCCAATCACTCTGCGATAGGCGACTGTATAAACGCAGCATCGCGACTAGAGGGGAAATCCAAGGAACTGGAGTGTATCCTGGTAGTTTCAAATGAGGTGGTTGAATATGCAGGTGTCGATTTCAGTCAGTTTCCGACCCAACAAGTCAGTTTACGAGGAAAGCAGCAATCGGTTCTCGTATTTGTGATTAAGAATCCTCTGGATGTTTCCGATAGCCTCTAATATTGGTTAAGGAAGGCCTGAATAAATCAGACCTTCCCTAAGTCACTCGCTGCCTGGCAAGCCACTGGAAAAGATAACCGCGTGGTGCGTCTGTTCCGGTTACCAGATAGTGCAGGGTGTAGGCGTTATTCATCGTCGCTGATAACATGGTTTCACTATGCTCGGTTCCGCACATCAGGATTTCGTCACGGTGGCACAGCGGTTGGTCGTCGCCAGGCATCATAATCAGCTCTCCAGCCCGGTCTATGACGAAAGCGATACACGACAGGTTTCCCTCCAGGTTGTACGGGTTTCTGATCAGCTCCCCCAGAGTCAAGCACTCGTGTTCGCGCAGGTATTCGACCACCGCAGACGCCTCCGCTTCGCACAGGTTAATACGCCACAGATGGGGCGGTTTTTCACCGATCGCCGATTTCAGACGCTCGACCACCTGTTGCGTCACGTCTTCGCCCTGTTCGCGCAGATAATCGATCGCTAATTGTATTTGAGGGGATATCAAATGTTTCAGAATGCGCCGCGCGGTGGTCAGGCTGGATTGCAGGATCAACCCAGCGCTGGCGGCGTCGAATGCGATCTGGTTCTCATGGGCATTTTGTCGCACGATAGTAAAAGCATTGGGCCGTAGCGCGCGAACACACATCAGTATGCTGAGGTTATCGTGATCATTATCGGTGCCGGCGACAATGCCTGCAGCGTGATCGATGCCGGCTTCTTCCAGTGAATGAAGATTGGCGTGCGCGTGAATAACTCTGGAGGCTCCTGCGACTTCCCCCACGTCCGGGTCGATAATCACTGGCCGAATACCGTTTATTACAAAGTGTTTGTGCAGCCATTTGCCCATGCGCCCATAACCGCAAAGTATCCAGTCACCGGTGGGTACATTGAGTGGTTGTCCCAGCTTGATGTTTTTGGTTCGCACCAGGCAGGAATTTAGATTATGCAGCCTCGGTGCGGTGATCGCCATACTGAGAAGCTGGGCGAATATTTCAAAAGGATTGATTACCGTGACCTTGCCGAGCGTAGCCAGGTGCTCGCTGTGGCGGGCTGAGGTCGATCGGCAGAGTATGGGCAGATCAGGATTTAGAAATCTTGCCATAACGGTGATGCGTAAATTCACTTCTTCATCCATTGTCAGTACCACCACCGCCTTGCAATAGGACATTTTGACGCCGGCATCGACCAGGTGTTTTGGAACCCCCGGGTCGGCGCAAAGGGCTGGCATTTTGACCCGGTAGTCGCGCAACGCGAGGGCCTTGATGCGCTCGGGATCGGTATCGAGGACGACCACCCCGAACCAATTATCGCTCAGGCCACGCGCCAGCAGGCTACCGGTATCGCCGAAGCCGCAAATAATGAAAAATGGCTGTTTTATGCGCCTTACCGAACGGGCGAATTGATGCTCGTTTAGCGCCATCAGAAAATGGGGATTCTGTACCAGGCGGATAATGGAACCGATCGCGTACAACCAGGCAACGATACCCATGTATAGACAGAATATGGTCCATAATCGCTGCGTATCGGTGAAAGCGTTCGGGATTTCGCCAAAGCCTGTAGTAGTTGCGGTGTAGGTAAAAAAGTAGAAAGCGTGGAACAGGCTCATGTATTCCACGTTACCCTCGGCGTCCTGGCCGGGTATCAAAGCCATGCCGGTAATACCGATCGCATAAACGCCAATAAGTACAAACACGGGTCGGCGCATGTAGCGCAGCACTACCATCGTAACCCGGTCAAGTTCGGAGGTAGTAGCCATCTAAGCGCTTTGTCCGACGAGTCTTAACGCCGTGAAATCAGCGTGTCCCCAACCAGAATTGTCACCGAGACTACGCTCGCAATCAGGGCGCCACCGCCCAGCGATACGATATTGACCATCGACTCGACACTGGGGCCGATATCGGTTTCATTTTCTGCGATGACCCAGATGGTCCGGGCGGTGATAAGCAGGACATCGGCTACCAGGCTACTTGCCAGCAGCAGGGCCCCGATCTGCGAACGGTCACCCAGCTTCAATCCCGTCGCAATCAGGCTGATCAGAATTGCAATTGTCAGGATCCAGACATTGTGGTGTTGAGCGTTATCTATATCGCCCATGACGAAGGCGAAATTAAAAGTCAAGGCCAGAATAATCACGAATCCAAAAACAACCCGCTCCAGGTTCATAACTTCACCTCTTTTTTTCTTGTGAGCTGACAGAATACGCCTGTAACGTGAAAACGTCACCCCATACATCAGCTGACGGCAGGTGTCCGAGCAGACAGTCCAGTCAGAATTTAACCGGCTGGGATATTACTATCCGCTCAACACCCCGTCAGCAGCGCAGGCAAAAGATTGGGGCGCGAGTTTTTTTAAAACCACCGTACTCTAGCATAAATTGCAGTACCGGCAGCCTGATCAAAAATTTGATGAATCCTTCACGCCAATTCTATTTTAAGCGGTACTGCGCGCCCGAGCGTATGCCCCACCGGAGAGGTATTGGTTACCTTGTCGTGTAATGCCTGCAGGGCCTCGGGTGATGCGTCGCTGTCGATTTTGACTTTGACTGAAATGTTTTCATAGCCAGCGTTGCCTTCGGTGAGCCCGAGAAAAGTATGCAGGTCGAGGTCGCCTTCCAGGTCGATGCTGAGATTTTTGATTTCGATACCTGCAGCAGTCGCATTGGCCGCGTAACCGACGGCCAGGCAATTACCCAATGCGGCGAGCACTTGCTCAACCGGATTGGGACCCTTATCGGTTCCTCCCAGCGCGGCGGGTTCGTCGGACACGATCGGGGAGAAATCTCGTACGGTCGCCTCGGACCGAAAACCGCCTTTCCACTTGATGTTGGCATTCCATTTGGTTGCGGCAACCTCAGGTTCCTGCTGTATTTTACCGGCTAGACTGACTACGGTATCAATATTGACATCGTTCAGACGGGGGGATTGATCTTGAGCCATTGTTCGATACCTCCGGGTGGTTTGGTTCCTTCCAAAGCTAAGCGATATGGGATTAGATTGCAACATGAGCCTTAAACCTGGCTGCAAGGTGACAATCTAGTAGCAATTTTTTACTGGCTGATTGAAAATTAGTCGTAGCCCGAAATTTTAGCCTGGTAACAGGACCCGTAACAGTATGAATCAAAATAATCTGGACACCGACTTCCTGAGACAGTGGATCGGAAAGCAGGAAACAGTCGAAGAAACTATTTCTGCGGAACCACTGCGTCGTATGCGCGCAACACTTGATCTTGCACCCGAAGCAATCACGGAGGGTGCGGGAGTTCCCCCACTTTGGCACTGGGCTTATTTCCTGAAGCCTGTGCGTGCGTCCGAACTGGGTCGCGACGGTCACGCCGAATTGGGTGATTTTATGCCACCGGTACCCTTGCCGCGGCGCATGTGGGCAGGAGGAAAGGTCACCTTCAATGCCGCGATTCGAGTGGGTGAAACCGCGCGTCGTGAATCTACCGTGCGCGATATAAAGCTAAAACAGGGGCGCACCGGCGAGCTTTGTTTTGTTGAGGTAGAGCACCGTTTTTTCGTCGGAACAGAAATGCGATTGAGTGAAATCCATAACCTCGTTTACCGCGATATTAAACAGCCAGGCGAAGATGATGTCCTGCCGCCGGAAGCGCCGAAAGACGCGCAGTGGACGCGGCAGGTAATACCCAATGCAACCCAGTTGTTTCGCTATTCTGCGCTCACATTTAACGGCCATCGCATTCACTATGACCTCGAATTTTGTCGTCAACAGGAAGGTTATCCGGGGTTGGTTTTCCATGGGCCTTTAACCGCAACCCTGTTATTACAACTGGCCAGCGAAAATAATCCGGGCAAAGTCCTCGCAGCCTATGAATTTCGGGCCTATAGTCCCCTGTTCGATAACGCACCATTCACATTAAATGGCAAGATGGATGGCGCCAATGCCGAGATGTGGGCCAGCAATGCCGATGGTCGTCTGGCGATGAAAGCGACTGTCGAATTAAGTTAACTGTCACCATAATTCCTCATGAGAGCCATGATCCTCGAAAAACCAGGGGTGCCGCTTCAACTCCTGGAAAAACCTGATCCCATACCCGGCCAGGGCGAGGTTCAGGTCAGGGTATCAGCTTGCGGTGTTTGCCGAACCGATCTGCATGTTGTCGACGGTGACCTTCCCGACCCGAAGTTACCGATCATTCCGGGGCATGAAATTGTTGGCACGGTGAGCGCCCTCGGCGAGGGCGTTGATCACTTCGAATTGGGTGAGCGGATCGGTATTCCCTGGCTGGGACGCACCTGTGGAAGTTGCTTTTATTGTAGATCTGGCCTTGAGAATCTCTGCGATGAGCCCGGATTCACCGGCTACCAGATCGATGGAGGCTATGCTGATGTAACCGTTGCCGACGCACGATTTTGCTTTCCCCTCAGCGGTGATTACTCGGATGCTGAACTTGCCCCGTTGTTGTGTGCCGGTTTGATAGGATATAGATCCCTGTCCATGGTGGGTAATAACTCTGGCCGGGTTGGAATATATGGATTCGGAGCGGCAGCGCATATCGTTACGCAGCTTGCCCGGTACCAGGATCGGGAAGTGTATGCCTTTACGCGACCGGGTGATCGGGCTGCGCAGGAATTTGCGCTCGACACGGGTGCCATTTGGGCCGGTGACTCCGACCGTGCACCACCGAACGAGCTGGATGCGGCGATTATCTTCGCGCCCGTTGGTCCACTGGTCCCTGCTGCACTCAGGGCGGTGCGTAAGGGTGGGGTCGTTGTTTGTGGCGGAATACACATGTCGGATATTCCGAGCTTTCCGTATAGAATTTTGTGGGGGGAACGCGTTATCCGTTCCGTGGCAAACTTGACACGTCAGGATGCGAAAGATTTTCTGGAACTGGCGCCCAGGGTGCCGATTCGAACCAGGATCGAAGAATTTCCCCTGGAGAAAGCAAATATGGCGTTGGATGCTTTGCGCACTGGCAATTTGACTGGAGCCGCAGTGTTGATACCTTAATCGTATGGCCGAAAAATTAAATCGTTATTCCTGCTAAGACATGCAAAATCGAGTTGGTCCGACCCCGGCCTCGAAGACCGGCAGCGCCCGTTAAACAAACGTGGTAAGCGCGATGCTCCAATTATGGGAGATCGGTTAAGAGCACGTAATGAATATCCTGATCTAATCCTGACAAGCCCGGCGTTACGGGCCAGATGTACGGCTGAACTATTTGCCAACGCCTGTGGGTATTCACCAGAGATGATTGTCGAAGAAGCAGAATTATATTTTTCCAGCACCCGATCGATCGAAGGCATTATCGTGAATCAGGATGATCGATATCGATCGCTGATGCTTGTGTTCCATAACCCTGATATTACCCAATTGGTGAATTCAATTGATGCCGCTATTCGGATCGACAATATCCCCACCTGCGGTATGGTTAAACTGGTCAGCGACATCGATCGCTGGCGCGACTGGTCGGTCTCGAATACCCGATTCGAATATTTTGACACTCCCAAAAGAATATCTGTATAAAATACGCTTTCAGTTTTTTCCGGATTCAATACCCAGGCAGGAGATAGTGACGGACGACCTAGAAGGTGCAGGATATGAAGTGGACTTTATGCCGATCACGGATCTGGTCTGGGGTAAGGGATTTATTACACCGGGTGGTGAAGGTAATGTCGACCGTATAGTTGAAGGCGTTGACTTGAACGGTAAGCGAGTGCTGGAACTGGGTTCGGGTGCGGGGGGAGGTACCCTGGTGCTGGCTTCAAAGTATGGTGCAAACGTGGTTGGCCTGGAACTTGAAGCGCCGTTGGTAGAACTAAGCAGGCAAAACGCACGTGATGCCGGCTTGTCAGACAAGATCGAATTTCGCTGTGTTGAACCCGGCCCATTGCCGGTCGAAAGTGCGAGCTTCGATGTGTTTTATACCAGTGGTGTCATCTGTCATATCGAGGACCGCCTTTCGCTTTTTCGTGATGTGTTGCGGGTATTAAAACCAGGAGGTATGTTGCTCGGTTATGACTGGTTTCCGACAAGACTAAGCGATGACATCAATAGCTGGATGAAAGCGGCTGGATTGCACTTGTTCCCGGATAGCCCGGAAAACTACGCGAAGTGGATGCGCGAGGCAGGTTTTGAAGACGTTAACCATTTCGATGCCAGCGACTGGTATCAAAACCGTGCGGCCGAAGAACTCGAAGAATTAACGGGTCCACTGTTTGATAAAGCCGCCGAAGTAACCAGCGAGGAAGTGCGGGACTCGATTATCAACGAATGGCGAGCGATGAACCTGGTACTTCAGTCCGGGGAACTCAGGTCGGGCTACTTCCGGGGGCGCAAGCCCACCTGATCACTCACGGTCCTCCCAACAGGGAAGTCCCATCAAAAAGTCGATTTTTGACTCCCTTAATTTGGCGTTTTTCATAGGCCGCATGATTAGCCTGTTTTTTACTGAGAGATTCGTACGTTTGTTTCGTTAAAATCTGGAACTCACAAGGGGAAAAAACTTTACGGCCGCTGCTCGTTGTTACCAAAATGCGTTCGATAATTTTTATCATTTTGTATTCCTTGCTGGAATAAGGATTTTTACTAGCGGAGCTTATACCCTCGCTTTCCCCCATTACGGTGTGCTGGATAGGGGTGCTAAATTCTGCAAATAATGCTTCGATTTGGTGAAATTCAGCCATCGAGTTTTTGGATTTTTGAGGGAGCACATTTGCATACATGAAAATGTGTCGACTCCTGAGAAACTTTATTAAAAGAATGGCTGAAAAAATATCATTGGTTACGAATCGCACACCGATGTGGTCGTATATCCTGGCTGAGAGATTGCCTTCTTTGAGTAAGAGCTTAGTCACTACGCGGAAAAACTTTTTCCTGGCCTTGACGTTGTATTCGACGATTGGTATGCGGCAACCATCATCGCCGATCCAAATACCCTCTTGTGACTCGATAATAAAAGGTTTTAGCCGCGCCTTAATTTTTATGAGAGCGGCATTTTGTGCATCTTCATCTCTCGTCCACTGTGCGTGAGCAACTGCATGGCATACCTTGAGTAGCACACAAGACCATTCTGAAATCGCAGATTTTGAGCCAGCAGAGGCTTCCAACATAAGTTCTGGTAGCGTGAGGCCAATCGTTTTTTCAGGCAGGCCAAGTCTGGTATCCTTAAGCAAGACATTTTCGACGTATTCGAGAGCAGTGTTAAGTAACTTTTCACCATCTTCACTGTTTTGTACTCCATATGAGTCCAGGAATTTATAGGCCTCATCGAGATTATCGATATTCAATTCGAAGGTGTCTATCAACGACCTGCCGGCAATAATTGTCTGGAGTGTGCGCCAGGGTATATTAAGTTCGCCTGGGTCAGATATAACGGGGATCCGGCGGTCAGTTTTAGTCACGTTGTTTCGATACCTCATATTAAAAAGCTCTGCGCTTTTCGATGTCTCAAATTTTTTAAAGTTCAAACTTCAATTCAAGCTCAGCAGATTAGCCTGCTAACGACAGATAGTAAGGTTAGGTGACAGGCATTTGGTAGTGGTTGGTGAAATCGTTAAATGTGTTACGACGGCAATGCAGTGGCCTATTTCAAGGCCTCGATGAGGTCGTACAGGGTAATAATGTGTGGCGGGCCATCGTCATTGTCAACGATCACCGCCTGGTTGTTACGGTCGATCAATTCACTGATCTCTTCTACAGTGCTGTTCGCATTCACATGTGGGTAAGGAGGTCCCATGATCTCTGCAATCGATTTGTGCCTGTTCTCGTGATTTTGTTGCAAGGATTTGAAAATAGTCTTATCGTCCAGTGATCCCACAAAGTCGCCCTCATTGGTCACAGGCATTTGTGAAATGTCAAACTGATTCATTTTTTCAATGGCCGATACTAACTTTTCATCACGAGAGACAGTGATCAGTTTTCTGTCTTTATGGGCCTGGATCAGGTCAATGGCCCTGGGTTTTTCTTTGGTCAGGAAGCCGCGGTCCCTCATCCAGTCGTCGTTGAATATCTTGCCTACATACCTGCTACCGTGATCGTGAAAGATGACCACCACGAGATCGTCGGAACTGAGTTCGTCTTTAAGTTGCCTCAACCCGGCAATAGCACTACCGGCGGAATTACCCACAAAGATCCCCTCTTCTCTTGCCAGCCTTCTGGTCATGAGCATGCCGTCTTTGTCAGTGACCTTTTCGAAATGATCGATCAGGTTGAACTCTACATTGTCAGGAAGGATGTCTTCGCCGATTCCCTCAGTCAGGTAAGAATAGATCTCACTTTCATCAAATTCACCGGTCTCATGATATTTCTTAAATACCGAACCATAGGTATCGATCCCCCAGACCTTAACATTGGGGTTTTGTTCTTTCAGGTATTTGGACACTCCGGAAATGGTGCCGCCGGTACCTACACCCACCACAAGGTGTGTGATCTTTCCTTCCGTTTGTTCCCAGATCTCCGGTCCGGTAGTTTCGTAATGGGCCTTTGTGTTCGAAAGGTTGTCGTATTGGTTGGGGTAATAAGAATCGGGAATGTCTTCATTTAATTTTTTGGCCACCGAATAGTAAGATCTCGGATCATCCGCTGCCACATTGGTCGGGGTGACCACTACTTCAGCTCCCATGGCCCTCAGGATGTCTATCTTTTCTTTAGACTGTTTGTCGGGCATGGTACAGATCAGCTTGTACCCTTTGGCAATGGCCACCAGGGCCAGTCCCATGCCGGTATTGCCGGAAGTACCCTCGATAATGGTCCCTCCCGGCTTCAATGTACCCGCTGCCTCTGCATCTTCAATCATCTTCACGGCCATGCGGTCCTTGATGGAATTACCCGGATTGAAGGTTTCCAGTTTTGCCAATATGGTGGCGTCGATATCCGCAACGACCCTGTTCAATTTTACCAGGGGAGTGTTGCCTATTGTCTCTAAGATGTTGTTGTAGTACATGTGTTTTTCTTAGCGATGGCTGCAAAGGTATTAATTACCTGGCGTATTAAAGAAGTATAAACGCTATGTTACTTGCATGCTAACGCCAGTCAAACGTTTGTCTTTAGCCTATTTTGTTGAAAAACTCCGTTTCTGCTAGTCGAGCAAACCATCCATCGGTGGCAGGCCTCGGGGAATTCGCTTTTCCCGGTCATAAAATGGCAGTGATATCAATTCTAAAGGACGTTCTCGACCTTCCCGATCAATAAATTCCAACCCGCCTTTGTCGATAAATTCAGGGGCATCCAGCAATATGAATCCAATACCGCACCCCAAATAGGGTGAATTTTCAAAGGCTGTAACCCGCCCCGCGGGTTGCCCCTTTGACAGTACTGCCGAACCGAATTTTGGCCTGCCCTCGTGACACTTGAAACCCGCAAAACGCGGTCGTTTGTCACAGCGGATCAATGCGTCACGACCAATGAAATCATGATTCTCGAGCTCGACAAATTTTCCAAGACCCATATCGTAAGGCGTCGTATCCCAGTCCATATCGGTGCTGTAATTGAGTATCCCCGCTTCGATGCGACGAATATTCATTGATAATTGCCCGCAACCCGCGATTCCGAAGTCGGCGCCGGCACCCAGCAGGTGGTTCCACAGGGCCGGGCCGTCTACGTCCGGGTCCAGGTTGTAAACCTCGAATCCCAATTCACCAGACCAGCCGGTACGGCTGATCAGTACATCCTGACCCCCCATGCGCGACTGGATGGCGTCAAAATAGCGGAAGTCCTCCGGGCCACCATCGTCACAGGCCCTGGCGAGCACCTCCATGGAGCGAGGACCCTGCACCTGTAATACCCAGGAACGAGGATCCCGGATATCCACTTTAAAGTCGATAGCCAGCGCCACCAGCCATGCATACACCTCGGCGTCGGCGTGTACGTACCAGTAGTGGTTTTCCGCTAATTTGAACAAAATACCATCGCACACCATACCGCCACGTTGATGGCACAGCAGTCCGTAGCTTCCGCGCCCGGTGCGGAGTGTATCGACGGGGCGAGTGAATACGCGATTGAGAAAGCCCACTGAATCCGGGCCTTTGATTTCCACTGGTCGTTCCGGGACGTCGAACAAACCGACTGATTTGCGCAACCTCCAGTACTCTTCGTTTACATCTTTGCCCAGAGACAGAAGAACCAGGCGACCGGCGTATTCACCATAGATAGCCGCATCGCTCCAGGTGCAGGAGTAATACGGGGACCGGGCGCAGTGACTGATTACATTAGGCCGGGTGGTCGCCTTATTGGGAGCTCTTGCTGGCGCATTAATAGACATTACAGGTACCTAGATTCAAGAAGGGTTTACTTATAACTCAAACGAAAGATAGGGTAAATTTTAACCCTAAGGAAAATAAATCAAAACCCGTGAACTATGACTAGCGATTAAGCCGCACGATCTGTGATCGGCGATCTACCGCCCAGGCGTATTGCTTCGGCCACATTTGGAAATCCGGGTCTGCGCCCAGCGCCTCGGCGGCATGCAGGGGCCAAAAGGGGTCATGCATTAATTCCCGGCCGAGTGCAACCAGGTCCGCGCCACCCGATTGCAATATCTCTTCTGCCTGATGCGGGTCAATGATCACTCCCACTGCCATCGACTTGAGGTCGGTTTCCTTGCGGGCGCGTCTGGCATAAGGAACCTGAAACCCGGGCTGTCGTGCCGAGCTTTGGGTTAAGGGTTTGCCCTCGTCGTCCGCTCGAAATCGTGGTGCGCCTTTAATTCCACCCGACGAGCAATCGACGACATCGACGCCGCGTAGTGCCATTGCCTGGCAAAACACAATCGAGTCGTCCATAGTCCAGCCGCCCTCACCTCCGTCTATTGCCGATATTCGGACAAACAGTGGCATTTGATCTGGAATAACGGCTCGGACAGATTCTATGACTTCCAGGGGGAATTGCATGCGACCCTGCCTGTCGCCACCATATCGATCACTGCGGTGATTGCCGAGTGGAGATAAAAAGCTGTGTAACAGATACCCGTGGGCCATATGTATTTCGATAACACGAAAACCGGCATTGATCGCACGAATGGCGGCTTGTGCAGATACCTCCTTCACTTCCTCCATCCCCGCTTCATCGAGTTCAG
>JADFMY010000179.1 GCA_022563685.1 Pseudomonadota bacterium
TCGAACGTCTTGTTAAAAACATTTGGGATGTCTTTGCGCTCAAATATTCGTAGTCAGCAGAAGCATGTTCCACCGAAACAGCAATAAAGGAAAATGATCAATTGATGGAACGGTCCAACTATAAGCGCTCGGGTTACGGGGCTTCCGGTGATGTTTGACGATGGTGTTCAATACCACACTGTGAGTGTTGGCGAGTAAACGCTGTTCGCGGTTCGTTTATTCGGACATAAGGTAAAAAACAGGAAGCGTAAGGAGTTTCCCTGGTTGGTAACTCCTTGCGTATCCCTCCCAGTTCCACCCGTTCGATGGGAAAATAAATAGTGAAACTCGTTAGCTATAATATCCGTTTTGGTCTCGGCCTTGATCGGAAAGTTGATCTTGGACGCATTGCAGATACCGTGAAAAGCGCCGACATCATCGCTCTGCAGGAAGTCGAGCGTTTTTGGAAGCGTAGTGGCATGACGGATCAGCCTGAAATAATTTCAAGTCATCTTAAAGAATACTATTGGGTTTACTTCCCGGCGTTTGATGTGGATGCAAGTCAGGCCAATGGCGACGGATCCATTATTAATCGGCGCCGCCAATTTGGACCCATGGTGCTTTCGCGCTGGCCCATACGCATGGCTCGTTACATCGTGTTCCCGAAATTGGGCACGACAGACTGTTTGACTATGGATACGGGGGCTATCGAGTGCGTTGTCGATACGCCTTCGGGACCTTTAATGGTTTATTCCCTTCACCTTTCTGCGGTCTCAAGCCGCGACCGCCTGATGCAGGTTGATCGTTTACTGGAATTCTACCGCAACGCTCCGGTGAGTGGCGGTTCCTGGACGGGTGGTGAGGCGGTTACCGATCCAGTCGAGAGCAAACTTTTGGCTGAACTCAACTGGAGTAATGACGAGTCTATTCCGGTCATACCCAAAGAAGCTGTGGTGATGGGTGACTTCAACATGCTACCCGATAGCGAAGAATACAACAGGCTGGTTGGTACACCGGACCATAGCGCTGGTCGGGTTGGACATATGGACAGCTTTCTCGATAGCTGGACTGTAGCCAGGGAGCGCTCAGATGATCGTACCAGCTGGGTCCCCGATCCGCCCGATCGTGAACCAGGCTATCCTATATGTCTGGATTACTGCTTCATTTCGCCGTATTTGTCACGAAAGGTCGCGCGCGTCTGGGTCGAGCAGGACCCGATTGGCTCAGATCATAAACCCTATTGGGTTGAACTGGATTTTTAAATTCATGCTTATTGCCCTACCCCTTGCTATCTGATGATGTGATAGCGACACTAGCAAATCGCTCGATCGCTACGCGCAAGAGGATAGTGGCAATATGATCAAACTTTTCCTGCAGAGACTTGTGCTCGGATTACTCACGCTGGTGTTTGTCTCTGGCATTGTATTCGTTGCGGTGGAAGCCCTGCCCGGTGATGCCTGTACGGCCTATCTGGGGCGGATGGCCAAGGGGACACGTCTGGAAAACTGCCGCAGGGATTTCAGGATTGAGCGTCCCAGCCCTGACACGGTATGCGGAATGGACGTTTGGGGCGCTACAGGGCGATCTCGGTATATCCCTGAGCCGCGATAAGCCGATCTCCGACATCATCGGTACTCGTCTACGTAACACACTGATTCTTGGCCTGAGCGCAACTCTTATCGGCGTTCCCATAGCAATTTTTCTGGGAATTATTGCGGGCCTCTGGCGAGATCGACCGCCGGATCTGTGGATTTCCACGATAGCGATCTTCGCTATGACAATACCCGAGTTTGTGAGCTCAACACTGTTGATTTTGGTATTTAGCGTGTGGCTTGGCTGGCTTCCGGGAATCGTAACAACGCCGCCCAATGCACCGCTAGTCGAATTCCTGTCAGATATCATACTTCCCATCATCGCGCTCGCGCTGGTCATGACGGCTCACATTCTGCGTATGGTTCGCACCAGCGTGATCGACGTCATGGGAAGTGATTACATCCAGATGGCGCGGCTTAAGGGTGTTCCTTACTGGCGGATGGTGTTCCGGCATGTGCTGCCGAACGCTTTGTTACCGACGATCAATCTTGTCGCTTTGACGATTGCATGGCTATTGGGAGGCGTCGTCGTCATCGAGGTGGTGTTTAATTATCCCGGCCTCGGCCGCTTGACGATTGATGCCATATCGGATCGCGATCTCGCATTAGTGCAAGCCATCGCTCTCGTTTTGGCGGCTGTCTACATTGGCCTTAACCTGTTTGCGGATTTGTTGACACTGGTTGCCAACCCCAGGCTCAGGACGATGCGGTATTAAACATGAGCGACACAACAACCCTCAAACGAGAAAATGCATGCGTTAAACTGTTGAATATTCTGGCAGCTATGGTGTCGCGACCTTCCGGTCTCGTGGGGCTCTCTCTCGTTGGTTTCCACATTGTTATGGCTATCGTATCGCCGGCCATTGTGCCTTACGATTTCAGGGCGATGGATTCTCTATCGATCCTCAGCGGGCCTTCAGTCGAGCATTGGCTGGGCACGGATAACCTCGGGCGCGATATTCTGACGCGAACAATGCTAGGTGGCCAACAGGCACTTGTGGTGACCAGTGTCGCCACTGTGATCGCCATCGCATGGGGCGGTATGTTAGGGGTGATGCTAGGGCTCATCGGCGGGTGGCTGGAGAACCTCGTTATGCGTCTCGTCGATGCCTTTCTTGCCATTCCATGGATATTGTTCCTGCTGTTGATCGTTTCTGTGGTTGGCCTCGGTAACGCTGTGCTGATCCCCACGCTGGCTTTTTTCTACGGTATTCCGGTGGTGAGAATGTCGCGTGCGGCAACCCATGATGTGGTGGCGCTTGATTATATTACGGCTGCCCGGGCGCGAGGTGAATCGAGAATAACAATAGTAAAAAAAGAACTGCTGCCCAACGTGCTGGGTGTTTTGCTGGTTGAAGCGGCCATGCGCT
>JADFMY010000013.1:0-20028 GCA_022563685.1 Pseudomonadota bacterium
CGGGGCAGGATTATCGCGACCTGTTTGTGCCGGTAGGGGCGATTTACCTGACAACGGTCGGCTATGGTACCGGGGCTTTACTCGGACGTGGCATCAAGCGGGTGCTCGAGGTGCACTGGCTCGAACAACTGGGCAACGCGCAGGCGATGTGGGTATTCGAAGTAGAGAATTTTGGCCCCTTCCTGGTCGAGAGCGATCTCGATGGAAACAGTTTATTCGAGCAGCATGGAAAGAAAATCAACGCCAATCTGGAAAAACTATACGATGGATTGAAAACGCCCGCCCTGAGCCGGTTTGGCGAGACCAGCGATCGGAAGGATGAGTTGATATAAAGCAATGGGGTCAATCAATCGAGTCTGACTCCATTGATTTCAGCGTCTACTGCATTATGGAAACTGGAGTCTAGGCAAAACTTGAGGCATACTATAGAGTTCCCAAATATAATGTTCGAATAACCTTCTAGTCAGGAGTTTGATTCGATAAAATTAACAGGGATTAAGAAAACAATAATTAAACTGGTCGTGCTCAGGATTAAAATATGATATCCCGGCTCGACCAGATACAACCAGAGGAGACAAAGATGAAAAAAATATCCATATTTACAATGTTGTTGACAGGCGCTGCGATGTCATTTTCGCAGGCCAGTCTCGCAGTGTCGGACTGCGGTGAAATCGTGATCGGATCGGCGATTTCGCTCACCGGCAAATACGCCACCAACGGCATTCACGCCAAGAATGGTTACGAATACGCGATTACAAAAATTAAGGAAGCCGGCGGCGTCAAGGTTGGTGGTAAATGCTACAACTTCAAGGTTATCTATTACGATGACGAATCCAAGGGTGACCGTGGTGCAACGCTAGCAGAGCGTTTGATCAGCCGGGATAAGGTGCAGTATATGCTCGGGCCCTACTCTTCGGGAATGACCAAGGCAATCGCGCCGGTTACCGAAAAGTACAGGATTCCGATGATAGAAGCAGAAGGTGCGTCACGCTCGTTGTTTAATAAGGGCTATAAGTACCTTTTCGCAGTATTGTCGACTTCCGAGCAGTATCTTGCTTCGGCCATTGCCCTGGCGGCAGAAAAAGCCGAGTCACAGGGAAAATCTGCCTCTTCGGTCAAGGTAGCCATAGCAGTTGAAAATGACCCATTCTCGCTCGATGTTCGTGCGGGAGTAATGGACGATGTCAAAAGCTTTGGCATGAAAGTGATAATCGACGAGAAATTACCTCGCGACCTGTCCGATATGAGCGCCATTCTGACCAAGGTTAAGTTGTTGAAACCCGATTTGCTGATAATCAGTGGTCACTCCAAAGGGGCAGCGACGGCGGTACGCCAAATCAGCGAGCAAAATGTCAAGGTGCCGATGATCGCAATCACTCACTGCGAGTCGGCCGACGTTACCGGTAAATTTGGTGCCGCGGCCAATGACATTTTGTGTTCGACCCAGTGGTCCGAAACCCTGGCTTATGAGGACTCGATATTTGGGACTGCCGCAGAATATGAAATAGGCTTCAAAGCCGCATTTCCTGAGTATAAAACCAAGAAGGTGCCTTACCAGACCGCACAGGCATCGGCTGCCGTGTATGTATTCAAGGATGCGTTCGAAAGAGCCAATTCAATGGACAAGGAAAAGATTCGCGATGCGATTGCCGCGACTGATATGAAGACCTTTTACGGGGACATCAAGTTTGCCCCCGAAGGCAATAATATCGCTAAACCGATGGTTTTACGCCAGATCCAGGACGGCGTATACAATGTCGTAGCACCCTCGGAATTCGCTTCCCACCAGGTGAACTGGCCACGTAACTAAGTGCTGGTGTAGTAAACCGCAATAAACAGGGTGTCGGTACCGGCATCCTGTTTTTTTTAAACTACCCAAAAAAGCTGTTTCTTCATTATGGATCAGATTCTGTCGAATCTTTCCCTGCTGGTCGAGTTTCCAGTCGTCAATCTGAAGATTCTTTTAGATGGAGTGATGATCGGCGCTTTGTTCGTAGTTGTCGCCTACGGTCTCGCGCTGGTCTGGGGGGTGATGAATGTGAAGAACCTGGCCCAGGGCGACTTTGTCATCTCCGGTGGCTATGTATCCTGGTGGCTGGTGCAGCAGGGATTTCCTGCTCTGCTGGGGGTTCCGGTCGCCTTCATCGTCATGTGGGGTATAGGTTGGGTGGCTTATAAGCTGATCATTTCGCGCGTGATTGAACGCGATTTATTCACCTCGTTGCTAGCCACCTTTGGTCTCGCAATCATGATGGCGCAGATTCTCAACCTGTTGTTTGGATCCGACACCCAGGCTGTCGATCTCGGTTATGACACGCTTTATTTTTTCGACGGATTTATCGACGTGCCTATAGCTAAATTAATTGGCGTGCTGATGGCTGCGGCATTGGCGGCGGGCGTCGTCGTCTTCATGAAATATAGCCGCATGGGTCAGGCGATTCGGGCAACCGCGCAGGATGCCCGCGCAGCACGGGTGATGGGTATAGACACCGATAAAGTTTATTCATTTACCTATTCATTGAATTCGGCCATTTGTGGCGCAGCCGGGGCGATCATCGTAATGGTGTGGCTGATCCAGCCATTTTATGGCATTGCCTATGCAATTCGCGCTTTTGTCATCGTGACAGCGGCAGGCCTCGGTAATCTGCCGGGTGTCATCGCGGCGGGGCTCGGTATCTGGGTTTTGGAGCAATACGGCGCACATATATTTGGCATCGGATATCAACAGGCGATTGCGGTACTGCTGCTGCTGCTTATATTAATCATTCGCCAGATACAGCAACGACGTAATCGACAGGCATTAAAATAGATGACAAAAATGGCTAAAAACAAGACCATCCTGTACGCGCTGATTCTGGCTATTACCTTGATTGCCCCATTTGCATTCCCGACTTTTGGCACGCAACTGGCAACCTTGTGGTTGATGATTATCGTCGCATTGACCTGGGATATGACCGGTGGGCAAATGGGGTACAACTCGCTAGGGAATATTTTCTTTTACGGCACAGGTATGTATGTCGCAGCCTTGATCTCGCTCGGAATGGTTTATGATATCGGCGAATACACCAGTGCGGCGGGTGGCGGCATTTTCGTGTTTAGCGATGCAGAATATTTTAGCGGTATCTTTCTCGGCGTGCTCGGCGCGGGGGTCTTCTGTGCTATCACAGCCTTCTTGATCGGCCTCATTACCTTTGGTTTACGCGGTCCGTATTTTGCGATCGGCACGCTAGGCGTGGCCATCGCCGCCGGTGAACTGGTTTCCAACTGGGAATGGGTCGGCGGAGGACAGGGAATCTCCTTACCGGTATACCCGAATGATCTGGATGAAGGCAAGATCTTCTTTTACTTTTTATTTGCCACGACCGGAGTTGTTTTATTCATCTTTTTACAGTGGTTTTACCGCACACGCTTTGGCGCGGCCATCAATGCGATTCGCGACGACGAAGAAAAAGCCGACGCGATGGGGATACATACCCTGCGCTATAAATTGATCACCTGGTCGATAGCTGCGTTTTTCGTCGGTATAGTTGGTGGAATATCGGGTTTTCAGTTGATTCATTTCGAGCCACTGGAGACTGCCTACCAGACTACCAGCCTGGGCATTTTCATGGTGGTGTGCGTATTGCTCGGTGGCAAGGGCACCCTGTGGGGCCCGGTTATAGGCGCGATCATGTTTCAGGTGTTCAAGGAGGTCACCTGGACTTACCTTCTCGGTTGGCAATGGGTTGCTCTCGGCGCGTTGATCATCGTCACCGTGGTTTATTTTAAGGATGGTGTCATGGGGTGGCTGGTGCGCATGCGCCCCGAGTGGTTTGGTATCCGGGTGGAAGAATCCAAATGAGCAAGATCAAATGAGCACGATCATCGAAATCGAGGGTGTGTCCAAATTCTTTGGAGGGGTTGTCGCCAATAAAGAAGTTTCCATGTCGGTTAAGCAAGGTGGAATCACAGGGCTGATCGGACCGAATGGTTCGGGCAAAACCACCCTGTTTAATTCGGTGGTTGGTTATCACCCGATCGATGGGGGTTCGATCAAGTTCGAAAATAAGGAAATTTCGAAACTTCCCGTTCAACAGATAGCCCGCCTGGGTTTATTGCGCACTTTCCAGCAAACCCGAATTTATGGTGCGATGAACTGTGTGCAAAACATGCTAATTTCACTGCCGCACCGCAAAATGAGCTTATGGGATGCAATGAAAGTCAATACCAAAGAAGACTACGAACGGGCGGATCGCCTGCTCGAATTTGTGGGGCTTTACGAAAAAAGATTGCTGAAAAGCGGCGATCTGTCTTTTGGCCAGCAAAAATTGCTCGAATTCGCGATGGCCTTGATGAATGAACCCACCTGCCTGTTGCTGGACGAGCCCACGGCCGGCATCAATCCAACCCTGATCAATGGTTTGATCGATCGACTAAAGCGGGCCAATGCAGAATTTGGAATCACACTGTTCATCATCGAGCACAATATGCGGGTGATTATGAATATGGCCGATACGATATACTGCCTGGCTCATGGTGAACTGCTGGCGCAGGGCACGCCCGGCGAAATTCAAAATGATCAGCGGGTTATAGATGCCTATCTGGGCGCTCATTGATCGGTTGGGGAATCGAACGTGAATGATAACAACAAAGCGAGCGGTTACCATGGTGGGGGTATCGATTCAGTAATATCGGTAGACGAAGTCACCCGCCAGGCAGCGGCAATTGCCGAAGACATCAGCCTCGAACAACTGGATGAACTCGCCGGCAATGCGCCACATGTTTCGATCAATAATTTGGTCGCGGGCTATGGGCAGATGGAAATTCTGCATAACTTCAATCTTCGAGTAGGCAAGGCGCAATCCCTGTGCCTGATCGGCCCCAATGGCGCCGGTAAATCTACCATATTGCATGCGATATTCGGGTTTAATCGGATTTTTTCCGGTTCGATTGAGATTGGAACAGGCGACGATAAGCTCGATGTCACGGATCTGACTCCGAGTCAAAAACTCTCGCAGGCAGGCATCGCCTATATATTGCAGGACAAGTCGATCTTTCCCGGTATGACGGTCGAAGAAAATCTCTGGATGGGTGGTTTCCTGAAGGATAAACCGCAGGAAGCCAAGGCCGCTGCCGAAAAAGTTTTTGATAAGTACACACGACTTGCCGACCGTCGCAAACACAAGGCCGGGGTACTTTCCGGTGGCGAACGTCGTTTGCTCGAAATCTCACGCGCACTGGTGATGAACCCTGAAATATTGTTAGTGGACGAGCCTTCAATCGGGCTCGAACCACGATTTATTGACATGGTCTTCGAAATTCTCGATGATCTGCAAAACAAAGAGAAAAAAACTATCATCATGGTTGAGCAAAACGCCAAGAAAGGACTCGAGTTTGCAGATATCGGTTACGTGCTGGTATCCGGTCAGGTCGCGATTGCGGGCACTGGCGACGAGCTGCTCGCTAATCCGAAGGTAGGCGAGCTCTTTCTCGGTGGTTAGGACACTCGGCTTGGCAACTCATTACCGTATTGCAGTGATACCCGGCGATGGGATCGGCAAGGAAGTCGTACCCGAAGGCATCAAGGTAATCGACGCTATAGCGCCATCGTTCGATATCGACATCGAGTGGCAATGGTTTGACTGGAGCTGCGAAACCTGGCTTGAAACTGGCTCGATGATGCCGCCCGATGGCATCGAGCAACTTTCCAAATTCGACGCGATTTTTCTCGGCGCGGTCGGATTTCCCTCGGTACCCGATCATATCTCGCTCTGGGGTCTGTTGATTCCTATTCGACGCGAGTTTCAGCAATATATTAACCTGCGCCCGGTGCGACTGTTCGAAGGCATGCAATGTCCATTGGTGGGCAAAAAACCAGGCGATATCGACTTTTACGTGGTACGCGAAAACTGCGAAGGGGAATATTCGAATGTAGGCGGCCGGTTGTATGCCGGCACCGAGCAGGAAGTCGCGATGCAGCAGTCGATATTCACCCGTGTGGGCGTCGATCGGGCATTAAAGTATGCGTTCGAGCTGGCCCAGAGTCGCGAAAAGCGGCATTTGACGTCGGCTACCAAATCGAACGGTATCATCCATACCATGCCATTTTGGGACGAACGCGTCGAGGCGATGTCGCAGGACTATCCCGAGGTGCGGGTCGATAAATATCATATCGATATTCTCACCGCCCACTTTGTCAACAGGCCCGAGATATTCGATGTTGTAGTCGGCTCCAACCTGTTTGGTGATATTTTGTCCGACCTGGGGCCCGGCATTACCGGCACCATCGGCATCGCACCGTCGGCCAATATCAACCCGGAGAGAAACTATCCATCCATGTTCGAACCGGTACATGGATCGGCCCCGGATATCGCGGGGCAGGGGATCGCGAATCCTATCGGGCAAATTTGGTCTGCTGCGATGATGCTCGATCACCTCGGTCATCGCGATGCGCACGACGCGATCATACGAGCAATTGAAACCGTGATTCGCGAACAGGACAGCTTAACGCCGGATCTCGGGGGATCGGCTAGTTGCGAGCAATGCGGCAATGCCCTTAGCCGCGCAATAACAACAGGATAATACTGCCGGTAATCAATCCTGTGCCGAGCAACTCGGGTTTACTGATTTTTTCCCGAAACCAGAACACCGTGACTATGAAGGTAAAAATCAGTTCGATCTGACCCAGTGCGCGCACATAACCGGCGTTTTGCAGGGTAAATGCGGAAAACCAGCCGATAGAGGCAAACGCGCCGCTAATACCCACCAGGCTGGCCGAACGCCAGTGTACAAAAACCAGCCTGAGTGAGGCGAAATCGCGTAGCGCCAATCCTATACCCATGATCAGGGATTGCATAATCAGCACCACCAGCAAGGTAAATGAAGCCGCGACCAGGTACTGATCGAGATTCAATGACAGGGATGCAGCGCGAAAAAATACCACGCTCAGCCCCAGCCAGGCCGCACAGGCCAGGCCGATCAGGGTGGGTGGGCGCCCTAGGCCCGAGAGCATATTACCAGGGGTGAGCTTCGACTGACCAGCGCTGAGTATAACCAGGCCGAGCGCACTGATCGCGATCGCAAAGATGACGGTATTACTCAGTGTGTCTCCGAGCAGTAGCAGGCCAAACACGCCGACCATTACGGTTTCGAGTTTGGAAAAAGTTGTACCGACAGCAAAGCTGTGAAATGAAAATAGCCACAGTAAAAATACCGTGAACAGGATCTGGCAAATCCCGCCCAGTAGAGCGTAGATAAGAAAGCTGTCATCAAATACAGGGAGCGGGTGGCCTGTATAAATTGTCAAACCCAAAAAATAGACCAGGGCGACAGGCAAGGCATAAATAAACCGAACATAAGCCGCCCCGAGTGTCGACAGGTCGCTGTTTAAATGTTTTTGTAGCGCAGAACGAATATTCTGAAAAAAAGCCGCGCCAATGGTCAGGGGTATCCAGAGTTCCATGGGAGCTATGGTAAAGGTTTGCGGATAATTTACCTAACCAGCCCTATTTGTTTGCTGGAAATGGCTGAATTTTGTATGGTCTAAGGTCTATGAGCTTTAAACACGCGAAAACAATAATAATCCGGGTCTCAATTTGAATTTTCCCCGTAACCTGCTGATCGTGATGGGTACGACTTTCGTTGCCTTTTGCACTCTGTATGCGCCGCAACCGATGTTGCCGATGCTGGCCGAGCAGTTCTCTATATCGTCGGCCGATGCCGGATTACTAATGACAGTGACCTTGTTGCCGCTGGGTTTTGCCCCGGTGGTGTACGGTTATTTTTTGCAGGCGATTCCGGCCAAATTGATGCTTTCGATCGCCCTGTCTCTGCTCATGCTCGACCAGTTCGCCTTTTACTTCGTGAGTGAGTTTTGGCACCTGTTGGTGCTTCGTGCGCTCCAGGGGGTGCTATTGTCGGCAATTTTTACCGCGTTGATGACCTATTGTGCGACCATGGTGGCAAAAGACCGGATCCGAAACATGATGGGCTGGTATATTGGCGCGACCATCGTCGGTGGCTTCGGCGGTCGAGTGATCGGCGGATTTTTTGCGACTTTGTTCGACTGGAGAACTGCTTTCGTAGTGCTGGGAGCGATGCTCATCGTTCCGGTATTTTTCATGCGCTTTGTCAATGCCGATGCCGAAATTAATTTTGCACACCTCGATACTCGAACAGTTTTTCGCGTACTGAAAGATCATACTTTTCGCTATAGTTACCTTTCCCTGTTTTGTGTCTTTTTTGTGTTTGCCGGCGTGCTGAATGTATTGCCGTTTCGTCTACAGGAAATCGATGCTTCGGTATCGCCGTTGCGCATCTCAAGTCTGTACATCGGCTATCTGATTGGGGTGCCAGTAGCGATATTTTCCCAACGGATTATGCGCAGGGTAGGCGACGACAAAAAGGGATTACTCCTGGGCTTGCTACTATACGCAACAGGGCTGCTCGCATTCCTGGTGGCCGATTTCACAGTTTTACTGGTGATGATTTTCGGCTTTGCGGCCGGATTCTTTTTTATCCATTCGACATTATCTGGCCTGGTCAACCACCTCGTACACGAGCATAAAGGCGTCGTCAATGGGCTGTATGTGTCGATATACTATATCAGCGGTGCGTTAGGCTCCTGGTTGCCGGGCTATCTCTACGACCATGCTGGCTGGAATAGCCTGATGCTGGTATTTTTCAGTGTGCTGATTTTAGCCGCGTGGCTTATGATGCAGTTGCGCCTGTCAGGCCAGAAAGGAGAAGCCAGCGGATAACAATATGCGGAGGAGAGTCGACACCCCAATGAAAAAAAGCAGCGGACTATAAGATGCGGGAGCTTAAGGTAGTACGATTGTTTTTCGCGCTTTGGCCGGACCAAACTGTGCGCCGCCAGCTAGTCTCGAATCTCGAGTCCCAGGATATAGATTTCAATCAATGCCGACTGGTGAGCAGCAATAATTTGCATATGACGCTGCATTTTATCGGCAATACATCGCTGGATGAAATGGCCTGTCTGGAGCGGCAGGCGAGCGCGGTCAGTGCCGAGCCGTTTAATCTGATGATCGATAATTCCGGGTATTTTAAAAAACCGAAAGTGATATGGTTTGCCTGCCGACAGGCGCCTCAGGCGCTTTATGACTTGCATCAGGCGCTTGGGCGGCAAATATCCCAGTGTGCCTTCGAACCGGAACAGCGCCCCTACTCACCGCATATCACGGTAGTGAGAAAAATTAACACGGAACCACCTGCAGTTCCATTGCAGCCGGTGCCCTGGAAAGTCGATCGTTTCGTGTTGATAGAATCGATATCGATCCCTGGAGGTGTGCGTTACCAGACCAGGAAAAGTTATCCGCTGTCAGGCGATTGAGTCATCGGGATTCCCCAGTTGCGCAGCCATTTCGCCTAAGGTTGAAAACACAAAATCGACCTGCGGACGTTGCTTCACACGAACTGTCGCGCCCCAGTTTTCACTGTCTTGCAATCCCTGCCGATCGATCCAGGCTTTTGCCAGGTGGAATGCGGTTGCAGGCACGTGGTCGTGGTACAGGCTTTGTGCGGTATGCAGAATTTGATGCGACGCGATACCGTGATCGGCCTTGAGTCGTTCGAGCATGTACTTGAAATTGCGCGGGTTCGGTTTATAGCTACCGACATCTTCTGCGGTGTAAATGGCGTCGAATTCAACCCCCAGTTTTTTCGCCGAGGCGGCGAAACCATCCCGGTTGACGTTGGATAGAATGACGAGTTTGAAATGCTTTTTCAAAATACGCAGTGCATCGGCACTGTCAGCAAAGGCGGGCCAGTGCGCTACCGAGGTACTAAAAGTCTGATCCATGCTGTCGGTGGTTTCGAGGTCTAACTGTTGGGCGATGGTTCGGTGTACGCGCTTTAATAATTCCGGGTAGAGCAGGTCCGGGGTTTCGGTTTCCTGTGCACTCTGTATTTTGGCAAAGGTCTCCAGGCCGGTTTTGCGGCCTATGTCATCGCGTTGACTGGCATAGATGAGTGGTTGAAGCGCATCCCAGATACCGCTTTCCCAGTCGATCAGGGTGCCATAGCAGTCGAAACTGAGCGTTGAATATTGCGACAGGCTCTGATTCATTTTAAAGGTCGTTTAATGAGCTTGAGTGGCCCGTGAAGGTATCATTATTCATCTCGTGATTCCAGGCAGTGAATGATTTTCGCAGTGTCGACAAGTTACAACACCAGTTCCAGGTCGGCGATGATATCCCTGGCGTCTTCGAGTCCGACAGATAATCGAAATACGCCTGCTCCCGCAGTATCGCGATACTTGTCGAGCTCCCTGCCTTCAAGCCGGTATGACGATCCGATCAAATCGTCGGTTTGCAACAGGTAAACCAGGCTGCGGTGGTGCCCGAGAGACACTGCGTAATGAACCACTTCGAGTTTTTGCATCATGCGCCCGGCAAGTCGTTTCGGATTGGCGGTGCGGAACGAAATTATGCCGGAGAAATTATCCATCTGGCGGCTTGCTAACTCGTGCTGCGGGTGCGAGGCGAGGCCCGGGTAGATGACTTTTTCAACCTTAGCGTGGCCTTCGAGGAAGCTTGCGACCGCGAGCGCATTTTCCTGGTGGCTGCGCATGCGAATCGGCAAGGTCGCCATGCCACGCATGATCAGCCAGGCATTGAACGGGCTGATCACGCCCCCGTAGTGGATCAGCCCCTCGCCACGCAATGGACCGAGCAGGGATTGCTTGCCGCAGACTGCACCGCCCATCGCGTCGCCATGCCCGCCGATATATTTGGTCAACGAATGTACCACCAGGTCGGCGCCCAGAGTCAATGGCCGAGTGGCAATCGGCGTGGCGAAGGTCGAATCGACCACCAGCAGGGCTTTCTGCTGCCTGGCGATTTCAGCAATAGCAGCGATATCGGAAATTCTCAGCAGTGGATTCGACGGTGTCTCTATCCAGATCATGCGTGTATTTTCCAGAATCGCATTTCGAATACTATCGAGCTCCGAAGTATCCACCGGTGTCACCGAAATCCCGAGACGCGTTAGCGTATCGCGCGCCATTTCGGCGGTGCCGGGATAGTTGGTATTGCCGATGACCAGGTGATCACCGCTACTCAGGAACTTGAGCAATACGGAAGCACTCGCGGCCATGCCTGAAGCGAATGCGGTGCAGCCCTCGGCCTGCTCGAGCACCGCAAGTTTTTGTTCAAGTTGCAGTGTGGTCGGGTTCGACCAGCGGGTATATACGAAGGGTGTGTCTTCGTTCAGGTTATTGGCCGAAAAACTGATTTCTTCGTCGACCACGAAGGTGCTCGACATTACCAGGTTGGGTGTCGATGCACCGGTATTGCGATCTGGCGCCTCGCCCGCGTGGATTGCCTGGGTTTGGATTCCTTTATTGGTCATGAGCGGGTTCGGGTTATGAATAATCGCACTCATTATACATAAAGTTGACCTGGATCAATTTAGCATCTGGAATTAAAGGGTAAGCAAGTTGCAAAATCTGTCGTAGATCTACTATGCTTAACCAATGTGTCTTTAATGGTGGAATTCGGGGGTAGAGGACTTTGCGATGGATAAGACCGTTTACCCGAACCATGCCCTGGTCTTCAACCGCCTTATTATCGGCTTCATTTGTAGCGGGTATCGTTTTTTGGGGCGGTCTTAACTGGAGTATCGAGATGACCAACACGGAGTCATTTTGTATTTCATGCCATGAAATGGAGCAAAATGTATTTCGCGAATATCGTAAAACTGTACATTATCTAAACCGGACAGGAGTTCGTGCTACCTGTCCGGATTGTCACGTCCCGCGCGAATGGGGTCACAAGTTGATACGTAAGGTTCGCGCCACCAATGAACTCTATCATTGGATCCGGGGCAGTATCGATAGCAGAGAGAAATTTCAGGCCAAGCGTTATGAACTCGCCAGCCACGTCTGGGACAGTATGCGCGCGACCGATTCCCGCGAGTGTCGCAATTGTCACGGAAATGACTATATGGCACGTGCAAAACAGTCACCCATGGCAAGAAAGTCCCATGAACTGGGTATTGCCTGGGGTAATACCTGTATCGAATGCCATCAGGGTATTGCGCATGAATTACCCGAAGAATTTGATAAGGAAGTACTGATCGATCAAATGCATGATCGTATGGAACAACAGGATATTGATTGTCATGAATGTCATGACGAATTGTATAAACCGGCAGCCAATGATGAATGGTAGCACCAGGATGAATAAATCCCATCAGTCACTGAGGAGAGCAATATGATGTACCACATACGATACCTTTACCCGCTGTTCGCGCTTTTTGTCTTCGCGGGGAATCAGGCGCTTGCCGCTGAAAAGGCAGTCATTGATCAGGGTAAGCAACTATATGCACAAAACTGTGTGTTTTGCCATCAGGCCGATGCGATAGGCAAACCCGGGTTTGCGCCCTCCTTATCCAACCCCGATTTTCTCAGTGTTGCCTCCGATAAGTTTCTGCTGAGTACTATAAGAGACGGACGACCTGGCACCGGGATGCCGCCTTTCCAACACCTGGGGCGCGATAAAGGTCGTGCCATCGTTGCCTACCTGAGATCGTTTTCAACATTACCAAATCGCGCTACACAGATTGACGCACAACCCGATGCCCATGGAGATCCGCGCCTGGGCCGGCAATGGTTTGCGTATATCTGCTCTACCTGTCACGGACCCAATGGTGACGGCTATGCCGCCGGTGGTACCGGAACAGCCATCGGCAAGGCCGGCACATTAAATAAGGTATCGGATGGATTTTTACGTACCACGATCAAGGAAGGCCGTTCCAATACGCGCATGTTGGGTTTCTCGGGACCAGAGGCGTTAGCCAATCTGAGCGATCAGGAAATCGACGACATCATTGTTTATTTACGCACACTCGCCAGGTAGAGGATTAGCACATGAAACGAATAAAAATGAATCGGCGCGACTTTATCAAAAACAGTGCCTTTATTACCGGTTCTGCCGCAGGGGCCAGTCTTCTGGTCGGTGCTAATCCGGAACTCGAAGCCGCTACTGACACTAGCGATACCGGTACCGCCACTCGAACCACTGCGTTGGCACAATGTCCCTATTGCGGGGTTGGTTGCGGCACGATCATTCAGGTCGAGAACGGCAAAATCGTGTCGATGCGTCCTGACAAGGATCACCCGACTAATTACGGCCTGCAATGTATCAAAGGCCTGACGGCCGCGGAGCCTATTTACGTTGATCGTATGGAAGGTGATACCTATGTGCGCAAGGATGTCTGGGCTGAGTGGGAAAAGCCTGGTCACGGTGATCTGGAATATATTAGCAAGACCAAGGGCTCGTTTGATGAAGAGCACTTTGTGCGCGTGTCTTATAAAAAGGCAAGTGAAATGGTAGACCATAAAATTGCTCACTTTGTGAAGCAATATACCGGCAACTCGATAGCGCTATATGGTTCCGGCCAACTAACCACGGAAGGTCAATACCTGGAAAACCTGTTCATGAAGGGCGTGCTGGGTTCCAATACCATCGAAGCGAATGCGCGCATGTGCATGACCTCGGCAGTGACCGGTTACTTTGCTACGCTGGGTTCCGACACGCCGCCACTGGCTTACGAGGATATCGAGCTGTGTGACATGATTATGCACTTTGGGCATAACGCCCGTGAGTCACACCCGATTATCTTCTGGCGGATTGCCGACTATAAAAAGAAGGCCGATATCCCGACTGTGGTAGTTGATCCGCGGTATACCGGAACGGTTAAGGGATATGAAGACATTAATCCGAATAACTCGGTGCATGTTCCTATCCTGAATGGCGATATCAGCTTCCTCAATTCACTCGCGCATGTCCTGTTAAAAGATCACCCGGATGTGATCGACTGGGATTTTGTTAAGAAACATACCACCGGCTGGCAGGAATATGTTGAGGAAGTCACCAATAACTACAGCCCGGAACAGGTGCAAGATCGCATGGGAGGGCCAAATCACGACGTTTCGCCCGAGCTAATCCGTAAGATAGCCGGCATGTTTGCCGATGCGACGCGCAAGCGACTGGCACGCAGTAAAGGTAAACATTCATCAGACACCACGAGTGGTGTGCCAGGTGGCGAGGGCCGTGGTGGTGTCATTATCATGTGGGGTATTGGTTACAATCAGCATATTCATGGCCAATACAACGTCATATCCATTATAAATCTGTTAACCCTGACCGGTAATCTGGCCAAACCGGGCTGCGGACCCTTCTCGATGACGGGTCAGCCCAATGCGATGGGTGAGCGTTTTACCGGCGGCCTGACCGGGCGCCTGCCATTTAACCAACCGCTTAAGAATGCCAAACACCGTTTGCAGATGGCCAAATTTTGGCGGGTACCCGAAGAGAACCTGGTGAGAGCGATGAACTCGAAAAATCCCGGCATGGCGGTGGGTATGATGGAACGCGCCTTGAAAGATGAGGTAAAGGCTATGTTCCTCGTGTATGCGACGCATATTGATTTGCCGGATCTGGAAAACCTGGTGCGTCCGGCGCTGCTCAAGACGTTTAATGTAGTTCAGGAAATATATCGTCACGCGCCCAATAATCTCTACGCGGACGTGATCTTTCCGGCTGCTACCTGGGGCGAGGTTGAGGGCGTTTATATCAGTTCCGAGCGCCGTATCAATATCTGTGAGCAAGCGGCGATGCCGCCCGAGGGCTGTCTTCCTGATCTGGATATGGTAATCGATAAGGCCAAAGGCATTGGTAAATTGCTGGGCATGGATATGGATAAGGTTCTGCCTTACCAGAAAGGTGAGAATGGATTCTACGATGCCGAAGAAATCTTCCGTGACATATGCCGGGCTTCAGTGGGTACGGACGGCGATCTGACCGGAATTCTGGAAGTCGAAAAAGTTGATGGGATATCCCCCTACGAGCAGCTCAAAAAGCTGCGCGGCATCCAGTGGCCGGCACCCACCTATGCGATTGCCAAAGACGGGGGTACCAAACGTCGTTACATGTTGCAGGAAGGTAACTGGAAGAGTAAACCCTACGGTTATTTCCGCACCAAAGACGGCAAGGTTCATATCAAGATTTGTCATCAGGACTATAGTGACCGGGAGGTTATTACCAGGAAACTGATGGAGTTTGGCGAAAAACCTGGCCTTTACACCATTGATCATATGGATCTGATGAAGCTGGCGCGTGACAAGGGTCTAACCCCGGATCTACCCGACGAAAAATACCGTGGTCTAAAATGGGATAAGGTGCCCAGGGACAAGTTCCCTTACTGGTTTGGTCTGGGCGTGGTCTATGAGCACTTCCATACAGCAAAATCTATTCGCAGTCCGACCACCCGCCGTCTGGTACCCGAGATGTATGTCGAGATACACTCTGACGACGCCAAAGATCTGGGTATCAAGGATGGTGACAAAGTGCGCGTCGTGACCCGCCGAGGGCAGCTTGAAGCGCGTGCCCAGGTGGGAACCAACAGTCTGGTAAAACCGGCTCGAAACACCGTGCCCCGAGGGTATATGTTTGGACCCTGGAACCTTTCGGTCGCCGACAGCGCCGTACCGGAAAAAAACAAATGGCTTGCAAACCGTGTTACCAGCCGAGTCTGGGACCCGGTTTCTGGTCAGGTGGACTTCAAAAAGTCGGCGGCGCGAATCGAGAAGATTGGATAGCGTAGGTATGGGTTAAAGGGTGTCCGATAACTCATTAGATTATGAAGCGCAGGAATTTCATTAAAGGACTTGGGGCAGGCGCTGCAATCGTATCTGCGCCTGCTCTGGTCGCCAGTCAACGCAAGTCTTTACGCTATTTGCGTCCACCTGGCGCGCTTGCCGAGCACGATTTTGAAAGCCGTTGTATTCGTTGCGGCCAATGCGGTGAAGTCTGCCCGAATCGCTGTATCCAGTATTTTGGGCTGGAAAATGGTCTGGCTTCGCTGGACACCCCCTACATCATCCCGCGTGATCAGGCCTGTATCCTGTGCATGAAATGTGGTGAGGTGTGTCCGACCGATGCGATCGAGAAGATCGAGCGCCGGATGGAACCCATTCTGGAAAAAGTCAAGATGGGTAAGGCGCGAGTCGATGAGAACCTGTGCCTGTCCTACCAGGGAAAAATCTGCGGCGTCTGTTACCGCGCCTGTCCGTTACCGGATGTCGCGATCCGGGTCGGAATGCTTGAACAACCACATGTCCTGGACGGCTGTGTAGGTTGTGGTTTGTGCGAGCGATCCTGTATTCAAATGCCGCATGCGATACGCATAATGCCGAATAATGGCTGAATCCGCAATAAAGCCATTCCCGCTGTGGAAGCATTTAAACAAGTTGCGCTGGCTCAGCCTTTCGATTGTTTTCGCGATGTTGATCCTGATCCCATTATTGCATCTGTATCAAACCTATGTTGCGGCGCACGCCTACGATTTCCTGGCACCCGGTGAAAAACAGTTCTACGACGTGATGGAAATTATCACCAGCCCTTTTGTCGTGGACCCCGAAAACCAACTCGATGCGCTTAAGGGCAATACCTGGTCGGGTACTTTCTGGGAAGTGCAGCTCAGCGATCCACTGGCTGTTATCGGACAAGTGGCAGGTGGCCTGAAATTATACTGGCCCTTTCTACTTACCGCGTTAATACCATTTTTCTTTACCGCCGTATTTGGGCGTTTTTTTTGTGGCTGGATTTGCCCGGCGACGTTGTTATATGAATTGAATACCAATCTCGGAGCACTATTAGGTAAAACCGGGCTACCTGTCGGCATTAAACGTTATGACCGTCGCCTCAAATATCTGGTATTAATTGTGGGCTTGTTGCTAGCAGCGGCATCGGGGTCTGCCATTTTCGCAGCCATTTATCCGCCAGCGGTTATTGGGCGAGAGATTTACTATGCTGTCGCGTTAGGCGGTTTTGGTTCGGGCGCGGTTTACTTTCTCATGACCCTGTTATTCGATCTGTTGGTGGCACGCCGCGGATTTTGCCGCTATCTTTGTCCAGGCGGCGCCCTGTATTCGTTGATCGGTCGTTTTCGACTATTTCGAATCAGGCGTATAGTTGAAAACTGCAATGATTGCGCCAAGTGCACCGCGATATGTGAATTCGATCTGGATCCTTTACAAGACAGGTTCGGCCAGGAGTGCAATAACTGCACAGCCTGTATTGCGATCTGCCCGACCGATGCGATGACATTTTATATCGCTCCCAAAGATATAGGCTACCAGGGCCCTGGACATCTTGGACGCCTATACCGCCGTCAGCAGCAGTCATCATCAGATACTGCGGGTAAAGAAGGCGATCGGGGGCGTGAGGCATTTGAGGATAATGTTCATGCGACGCCGTAGTCTATTGCATTGGCTGTGGGCTGTGCGGAGAAGTCTGTCCCCAACCAGCTTGCCGATCCTGGTTCGTCGAAGGTTCACCTGGCAGGATTGCACGACATACGACAATTTGAACAGGAGAAACCCGGTATGAAAAAAATGTTTCAAATATCGTTATTCATTGCCGCTGCGATAGTCTCCACACAGGTTTTTTCGCACCATGTGCTTGGCCGCCCGGCCTATAGCCTGAATGAAGATTCGAATACGCCTCCGAGCATGAATATAGAAATGCAGATTGGAAATTATTTTGTTACGGCTATGGTGTACCCGGCCTTTCCAAAACCCAAAGAATCGGGGCGGATAAATTTTTACGCGACCCATCTAGATAGCGGTGAACCGCTCAATACCGGCATAACATTCACGGTACGCGATGACAGCTGGTTTAATAGTAAAGAAGAAAAACTCGGTGCACAGGTTCTTGATGATAATGTCTATCGGCAGGGATTCATGTTTAGTGAGGAAGGGGATTATATTATTACTGCGGAGTTTACTGTCGATGGTGAATCCTACACTATCGATTTCCCGATGCGGGTTGGTGACCCATTTCCGATCGGGCCTCTGGGTATTGCAATTGCCGTCATTATTCTCTTATTAATCGGTGTCAGTGTGTTACAGAGAAAGCGTCTGCTAAGAGCCAGGATCCAGGGGGATAGAAGCAGTCGAGCGATAGACGCCGAGCAAAGAAAATGACCATAATGCATCCTGGATGTTAATGCTACCGATGATCATGAGTGTGTAGCTGTGGATCGTCGGTCATTTTTCAAATCTGTTACCAGTAAAGTAACCGAGTCGGCTTTGAAGGTAGCCGATAAGCAGGTAAACGAACGTGCCGGTCGCTGGATCAGACCGCCCTACGCATTGAAAGAGCTGGATTTTATATTGGCTTGCACGCGTTGTGATCAATGCATCGAAGCCTGTCCCCACGATGTAATTTTCAAATTATCGCCGCGACTTGGGGTGCGGGTTATGGGTACCCCGGCCCTGGACCTGCTCAACAAGGGCTGCCACCTGTGTAAGGACTGGCCATGTGTAGCTGCCTGCAAAGTGGATGCATTACGTATTCCTGAAATTGATAAAGATGAAGTACAGGTTTTACCGGTTATTGCCAGGGTTGAAATCGATACAGATACCTGCTTACCGTATAGTGGCCCAGAATGTGGCGCTTGCGAAGCTTCGTGCCCGGTGCCGGGTGCTCTTAACTGGGATATGACCAAACCTTATATTGATCCGGAGTTATGCACTGGCTGCGCTTTGTGTCGAGAGATATGTATTGTCGACCCCAGCGCGGTAATAGTTCATTCCCTGTATCAGCAGGATGAAGAACGAAGCAATCCCGCCGATTAGTAATTAGTAGCCATTGTTTGGAGAGGATTGCGGCATCGCTAAATCGATCCGGGTAACAGTATTAGCATGCCTTTAACCTGTTTATATCATACAATAGCGTACAGCTAGCGGTTCTTATACACGAAGGTTGACCTATATCAATCCATTGTTCTCATTCTAATTTAGCGTAGCTTATCAATAATAAATCATGGACTCTGCAGCCCCCTATGAAACATAAAGATATCATTTCAGATGTTGCGAGTACTGTGATTGACACCGAAGTACCCTACCAGCCAGCCTCACTCGATATCTGGGATCAAAAATACCGGCTCAGGAAAAAAGACGGAACAGCAATCGATGACGACATCCAGGCTACTTTTGCCCGAGTGGCTCGTGTCCTGGCCGATCAGGAACAAAATGACGTGCTTCGAGAACATTGGTACGAAAAATTCCTGTGGGCGTTTAAAAATGGTGCCATCCCGGCGGGGAGAATTGTCTCCAATGTAGGTGCCGGAAAATATAGGCCGAATACATCTACGATCAATTGCACGGCCTCCGGCACGATTCACGATTCCATGGATGACATCCTGCAAAAACTACATGAAGCTGGCCTGACATTAAAAGCCGGGTGTGGGATCGGATATGAATTTTCAACCCTCCGCCCCAAAGGTGATTATGTCGCCGGTGCGGGTGCTTATACCTCAGGTCCACTGTCTTTCATGGATATCTATGACAAGATGTGTTTTACGATTTCCTCTGCCGGGGGGCGTCGCGGCGCACAAATGGCCACTTTTGATATAAGCCATCCTGACGTGATGGAGGTAATCCGTGCAAAACGGCAACCTGGGCGTTTACGGCAATTCAACCTGTCCTTGCTGATCACGGAAGAATTTATGCAAACGCTGGCAAACGACGGTTTATGGAAACTGGTCTTCCCTGTTCACGACTCTGAATTAAAAACAGAAGACATAGATTTTGATGATTCGGAAAATATTGTCTGGCACGCCTGGTCAAGCACCGATAATTATAGTGTAAACGCGGAAGGTAAGGTGGCCTGTCGAGTTTATAAAACCATTCCTGCACGGCAATTGTGGGATGCCATCATGTCTGCTACCTACGACTATGCCGAACCTGGATTTATTCTGATAGACCGGGTGAATGAACTTAATAACAACTGGTTTTGTGAAAATATTCGCGCTACCAACCCCTGCGGTGAACAACCTTTACCCGAGTACGGCGCCTGTTTACTGGGCTCGATCAACCTGACAAAATTTGCTGTCAATCCATTTACTGACGACGCTTACTTTGACTGGGAAAAATTCAGAAATGTGGTGCGGATTTTTACCCGTATGCTGGACAATGTCGTCGATATCAGTGGCCTGCCATTACCGCAACAACAGGATGAG
>JADFMY010000013.1:20038-39934 GCA_022563685.1 Pseudomonadota bacterium
GGGTTTCTCGGTTTAGGTTAAACCTTGACGTTGTTGAGGATGAAATATGGTGAGCAGGATTCGCTAGAGTTTACCGAAACAGTGAGCCGGGAGCTTGCGCTGACTGGTTGGCAGGTGGCACTGGAATTGGCCAAAGAAAAAGGCCCGGCGGCGATCTTTGATGAAATGTTTGAAGTGACTGCCGAAATGTTACGCCAACGTCCCGAAATGAGCGATCACGGCTATCGTGAAGGAGACCAGGTTAAGGGCTCGGTCCTGCATGCAAACTACAGCCGATATATGCAAAAAATCGGTCAGCTTGATCCAGAACTCGTCTCAGAACTGGCCAAAGTCGGCGCACGTTTCACGCACCATAGCTCTATCGCGCCGACAGGGACTATTGCGCTATCGATTGCCAATAATGCAAGCAACGGTATCGAGCCCAGTTTTGCGCACCAGTATGCTCGCAATATTATTCGGCAAGGTAAGAAAACCAAGCAAAAGGTCGATGTATTTTCGTATGAATTACTCGCCTACCGCCATTTGATTAATCCTAAGGCATCACCACAGAGCGAAATTCCTGAAGAGCAGTTACCCGATTACTTTATTTCAAGCGATGATATATCACCTAATAACCACGTCGATATACAGGCTGCTGCGCAACAGTGGATAGATTCTTCTATCTCCAAGACGGCCAATGTGCCAACCGACTACCCTTATGAGGAATTCAAAAATATTTATCGCTATGCGCACGAAAAAGGATTAAAGGGATGCACGACTTTTCGGTTTAACCCTGAAATTCATCAGGGCGTACTGGTCAAGCAACAGGATCTTGAAAAAACAAGGTATCGATTCGTTCTGGAAAATGGCGAAGTCATCACCGCAAATGGAAACGAAGTCATCGAATACGACGGAGAAACTCATACAGCGGCCAATTTGTATGATGCCCTGAAAGAAGGATATTACGGAGAGCTTTAGCGGGTTAGACATGACTATAAAAATAGATAAAAAGATTACTGAATATTATGTGGTCAACGAGAGCGCTAATCCGGATACAGCAGGCGAATCCGCTGATACAAACAAGGTCGACAATGTCGTGCAGATGCACGAAAAACTCGAACGCCCACCGGTACTAAATGGATCGACCTATAAGATTAAAACACCTTTATCAGAACACGCACTCTACGTCACTATTACCGACATTGTCCTCAATCCGGGAACCGAGCATGAACTACGCCGTCCGTTTGAAATGTTTATTAACTCCAAGAATATGGACCATTTCCAGTGGATAGTTGCCCTGACTCGTATTATTTCTGCTGTTTTTCGTAAAGGTGGCGATGTCACATTTTTGGTTGAAGAGTTACGTTCGGTGTTTGATCCGCAAGGTGGTTATTTTAAGAAGGGTGGAAAATACATGCCTTCTCTGGTCGCCGAAATTGGTGATGCGCTGGAAAACCATTTATGCCTGATCGGTATTCTTAAAAAAGCAGAGCCCGAAGAACATCAAAAGAAATATATTAAAGATAAAGCGGCGGAATATGCCCGGAAAACCGCAGTCACAGAGACCAGTCAGAGCGATTACCCGGAAGCGGCCAAGCTGTGTAATAAATGCTTGACCAAAGCCATGATTATGCTGGATGGGTGTTTAACCTGTCTTAGTTGTGGCGAATCAAAGTGCAGTTGAGTGCGCCTGGTAAAATACTTTTTCTCACGATAGCCATACGCGCCCACGGCAACCATTCATTGGCCATTTCAGGCCGCGTTATTTTTTGCGATTTGCGTAGGTCGTCTGCCTGTAACCTGCCGTAGAATAGGGTTATACTGAATTGCTATATTTTTTTAGCCCATAAATTTAGCTATGGACCATAATTCTAGATTGCAAGCCAGGTGATTTAACAGGAAGAAAAACCGGACTTGAACCTGATGGATTTGAGCCTGACGGAACATAATTGAAGTAGAATTTAATCGGAGACCATAACTGGTGGATATGAATTCCGGGTCGATACTGATAGTCGATGATGAGAGCACCGCCCGTAGTATCCTGTCCAGGCATGTGCAAAAAAGCGGTTATTCAGCCACTGCGGTCGAGGACGGAAGGAAGGCGCTTGAACTGATCGGTAAAAGGTCTTTTGAACTGGTGTTACTGGATTTGAAGATGCCCGGCATCGACGGTATCGAAGTACTAAAAACACTGCGGCAACAGTATTCCCAAACCGAATTGCCAGTCATTGTCGTCTCGGTGATAGAGGAGGATCAGGGTATTGCGAGCGCCTTGCAATGGGGTGCTAACGATTATATTCAAAAACCGATAAAATCCGCAGTGCTGGCTGCGCGTATTGAAGCTCAAATAGCATCGAAACAGAAGGCGAAGGCTTACCAGAAAATCAAAAAAAAACTAGAACGAGTCATTAAAAAAAGATCAAAAGAGCTGGGTCTTGTTAATGAAACCCTGGAACAGGAACGAAAACTTTTTGATTACCTGCTGAGTTCGAGTCCTGCGATCACTTATCTTTCCAGTGTAGATAGCAACCATAATTGTATTTTTATCAGTAAAAATATTTATTCGATTCTGGGCTATCAGCGAGATGAGATACTGGGTACGAATTTTTGGGACGAACATATTCACCCAGAACATAAAACACAAATTATTCTAGAAATTGAACGGAATCTGAGTAATGGGGGCGGAAACTCCGAATACCGTTTGCTGCATAGTGATGGCAGATACCGTTGGATGCACGATAAGTATTTGGTTATAAAAGAAAATGATGTTCCAGTTGAGATCGTAGGTTCCTTGATCGATATTACTGAACATAAAAAATTGATAAGCGAAATTAGCTATAAGACCAGCCACGATGCGCTGACCGGGCTCATTAACCGCCACGAATTTGAAAGACACCTGGAAAGCATATTGAGATGGCCTGATCCGATCCAGCATGTCCTGTGTTATATGGATCTGGACGAATTCAAGATAATCAATAACACCCATGGGCATGTTGCCGGGGACGAATTACTGCGTCAAATGAGTGCCTTATTACGCCAAACATTAAGCAGACGAGACATAGTGGCGTATCTCGGAGGCGACGAGTTCGGAATATTACTCCAGCATTGTGCACTGGATCAGGCTCAAAGAATATTGGAGAAAATTCGGGAGGCTTTAACAGAATTCCGCTTTAAGTGGGACGGAAAAAAACATGTTATTACCGCGAGTATCGGCGTCTTAGCTATAGACGAACATGTGGACAGGCAAAGCGACTTCCTCAGCGCAGCAGTTTCGGCCTGCGATATGGCTAAGGAAGCAGGACACAATCGAGTTCAAATCTACGTTGTTGGAGACGATCAGGTAAAAGAACGGCGGCAGGAAATGCTATGGGTTGAGAAAGTCAATCGGGCGTTAGAAGAGGACCGATTTTTACTGTTTTACCAACCCATTGTGCCGATCAGTGACGACACGCGAGGTAAACACTTCGAACTACTTATTCGTATGAAAGATGATGCTGGGGATCTGGTTGCGCCCGGGTTCTTCCTGCCCGCCGTTGAACGCTATCATCTTTCCACCAAAATTGACCGCTGGGTCGTACAAACGACATTTTCCTGGCTGGATGCCCATCGGGAATATCTCGAGACCGATTACAAATGGGGTATTAATTTGTCCGGCCAATCCCTGGCGGACACAGACCTGTTACAATTCGTTTGCGACCAACTTGAAATTAATCAAATCCCACCGGATAGAATTTATTTTGAGATTACCGAAACCGCAGCAATTGCGAACCTGAACGATGCCATCCATTTCATCAATACACTACGAGAAAAAGGTTGCCAATTTGCGCTGGATGATTTTGGCAGTGGTTTATCGTCATTTTCATACCTCAAGAATCTACCGGTGGACTACCTCAAGATAGACGGCGTTTTTGTCAAGGACATGGCAGATAACGATATCGATTGTGCCATGGTCAAGGCGATTAATGACGTCGGTCAGGCTATGGGCATGCGTACCATAGCCGAGTTTGTCGAAAATGCTGATATCCTTGAAAAACTGAGACATATCGGGGTGGACTACGCCCAGGGTTATGGTATTAGCAGGCCCAAGCCATTACATGAATTCGAACCAGAATAAACACGAAATGTTGAAAGAGGTAGCGGAATCGGAACCGCGTACCCGGGCATCCAGAGCACCAGCTAATAATGGACAGTAGGGTCGAATTTATTCGACCAATAATTAGTCGAATCACGACCGGTCGAATAAATTCGACCCTACAGGCATAATCTACCTACTCGATTTAACGAAGAGTCTATATTTATCTATGGACAGGCTAGAACGCAGGCAGAAGGGATAAAGGTTCCCTGGATCTCGGTTTCCTGTGAATACAGAACCGGGTCAGTGAGTTGGGCTCGCTTGACAAGCGTTTCAAAATAAGAAAAAATATTAACAGGGATAAACGCAGTGAAAAATTAATAACAAACTCGTCTGAGTAACCTCTATTGAATCGAATGATTTATGAACACACAGGCTGATGTTCTCCCTGTGTCACTTCTCAACGATACCGGTCGCGCGCAGTTGTTGCTGGTTTGCGAGCATGCCTCTAATTTCATTCCCGCACGGTTTGAAAACTTACAACTTTCAGCCGACGTTCTGCACAGCCATGTTGCGCTGGATATAGGTGCGCATGATCTGGCACAGACAATTAGTCGATTACTGGATGCACCATTGATCTCAACCACGGTCTCGCGGCTGGTTTACGATTGCAATCGCCCCTTTGGCGCAGGGGGTGCGATACCCGAGAAAAGTGAGCTATTCCCGATACCCGGCAATCAGAACCTGAGTGACTTTGATCTCAGGGACCGATTCGAAAAATACTACCTGCCGTTCGAAGCAGCTATATCCGGTCGCCTTGCAGCATTTGCCGCTCCCCCTTTATTGGTGACTATCCATAGTTTTACCCCGGTTTATCACGGAGAGACAAGAGACGTCGATATTGGCATCGTTTGTGATCGGGATTGCCGCCTGGCGGATCAAATGGTAAGACTTGCGCAGGATCAGACACGGCTTTGCGTGGAAGCAAACAGGCCGTACGGACCCGAGGACGGCGTAACGCATACCCTGGGCCTGCACGGCAATAATAATGGCTTGTTAAATGCGATGATTGAAGTCAAAAACGATCTGCTGGGTACGGTTGAAATGTGCCGGGAAGTGACTTCGACACTGGCGACGCTGATATCCAGGTCTGCCGCACACTTTGGATACACAATCCCGTTGAGGAGCGATCGTGCCCCGATTTTTTAGCCAGTATGTCGCTTTCGTCGAAGCGGTGAATTACCGAATTGGACGCATCGCCATGTATGGCATTTTAGCAATGATTGGGGTGTTGCTATGGTCATCGATTTCGAAAACCTTCTTTTTGCCATCGCTGTGGACCCTGGAAACTGCCCAGTTTGCAATGGTGGCTTACTATATTTTAGGTGGCCCCTATTCGATTCAACTCGGCTCCAACGTGCGTATGGATTTGTTTTATTCAACCTGGACGGATCGAAAAAAGGCCTGGGTTGATGCCTTCACCGTGTTGTTCCTGATTTTTTATCTGGGCGTGCTGCTTTTTGGTGGAATCGAAAGCACCCAGTATGCCCTCCAGTACGGCGAGCGTAGTTATTCCAGTTGGCGACCCTATATGTGGCCGATAAAAATCATCATGTGTGTCGGAATTTTCCTGATGCTGCTGCAAGCAACCTGTGAATTGATTAAAGATATCGCGAAGATTCGAGGAGTGACTCTCTGATGTCCTACGAATTAATTGCGCTTTTGATGTTTTCTTCGATGATGTTGATGTTAATGACGGGACAACGGGTTTTCGGCGCCATCGGTGTGGTAGCGGCTATCGCCACGCTGACAATGTGGGGTACCGGCGGATCGGATATCCCGTTTTCGGCGGCGATGAAGTTGATGAAGTGGTATCCGCTTTTAACACTACCGATGTTTAGCTTCATGGGTTACATCCTGTCTGAGTCCAGAATAGCCGATGACCTGTATCAAATGTTTCACGTGTGGATGGGCGGCGTACACGGTGGACTGGCTATCGGCACTATCGGTTTGATGGTGCTGGTCTCGGCAATGAATGGTTTATCCGTGGCCGGCATGGCCATCGGGGCCACCATTGCTTTACCCGAGCTACTGCGAAGGGGGTACGATAAACGCATGGTGACCGGGGTCATACAGGCGGGTTCATCTCTCGGTATTTTGGTGCCCCCCTCTGTGGTACTGGTGTTGTACGCGATGATAGCGCGCCAACCGGTGGGGCAGTTATGGCTCGCTGGCGCGATTCCGGGATTGATGATGGCTGTGCTGTTCATTATCTATATTGCCGTTCGTTGTCGCTTACAGCCCGAGCTTGGACCCGTGTTATCGAAGGCAGAACGTGATGTGCCGCTGTTGGAAAAACTGCGTCTGTTGCGTGCAGGCCTGTTACCGATTCTGATCTTTGCCGCGATGATGGTACCTTTCCTCAATGGCTGGACCAGCCTGGTTGAGAGTTCAGCCATCGGCGCGATGACCGCGTTTATGGTTGCCGTGGTCAAGGGGCGTATGAACCGCCAGGTATTCGAGAATTCGGTACGCAAGACCCTGGCCATTTCCTGCATGTTTATGTGGATCATCCTGGCGGCGATGGGATTCGGCGCGGTATTTGATGGCCTGGGTGCGGTGAAAGCAATCGAAAATTTATTTGTCGGCCAGTTACATCTGAATCCCTGGACCATTCTGATTTTGATGCAGCTATCATTTATAATAATGGGAACATTTCTTGACGATACCGCCATGCTGGTGATTGTCGCACCGCTCTATATTCCGCTTGTCGATGCCATGGGGTTTAATTTAATCTGGTATGGTGTGTTGTACACGATTACCACGCAAGTTGCATACATGACCCCACCTTTTGGCTACAACCTGTTTCTGATGCGTGCCATGGCCCCCCCGGAGATAAGTATACGGGATATCTATGTGTCGGTATTCCCTTTTGTAATTGTCATGATAGTCGCGTTAATACTGGTGATGGTATTTCCGCAGATTGCATTATGGCTACCCGAGTCTATTTACGCCCGTTAGCAACAGGAGAATTTCATAACGGCGAATAGCGTGTAGTACGGATTCATAAACAACCTATTGGAGGAAACTATGACTACCGATCATAAAAACACAAGACGAAAATTCCTGAAGACCGCAGGAGCAGGCCTGGCGGGCGTTGCAACCCTGGGTGCGCCAGCCGTTCATGCCCAAAGCAAAGCAACCATAAAATGGCGCATGCAGACTTATGCGGGCGGCGCACTGGCGGCGCATGTTATCAAGCCGGCAATCGAGTCGTTTAACAAAATCGCCGGCGGTGACATGCAAATAGAGCTGTTCTTTGCCGATCAGCTTGTGCCTACGGGTGAGCTATTTCGCGCCATGCAAAAGGGCACCATCGATGCGGTTCAATCGGATGACGACTCGATGGCGTCACCGACCGAAGTCAGCGTATTCGGCGGTTACTTCCCATTCGCGAGTCGCTACTCGCTCGACGTTCCGGTGCTATTCAACCAATATGGCTTGAATGAAATATGGGACGCCGAGTATTCCAAGGTGGGCGTTAAACACCTCTCTGCCGGCGCCTGGGATCCCTGCCATTTCAACACCAAGGAACCGATCCGCAGCCTCAGTGATCTGAAAGGCTTGCGCGTGTTCACCTTCCCTACCGCGGGACGGTTTCTGACACAGTTCGGCGTGATTCCGGTCACGCTGCCCTGGGAAGATATTGAGGTGGCGGTGCAGACCGGGGAACTCGATGGCATCGCATGGTCGGGTATCACCGAGGACTACACCGTGGGCTGGGCGGATGTGACCGACTACTTCCTGACCAATAACATTTCCGGCGCATGGGCGGGTTCGTTCTTTGCCAATATGGATTCATACAATGGATTACCGGATAGACTCAAGGAGTTGCTCAAGCTGACCATGGACAGCTCGCACTACTACCGCCAGTGGTGGTACTGGGGTGGTGAAGCCGATCTGCGCGTGAATGGTACGAAGTTGAAGCTGACCACGATACCGGACGAGGAGTGGGCCCAGGTAGAAGATGCCGCGATCAAGTTCTGGGACGAAATTGCGGCCGAGTCACCGATCAAGGCGAAGGTGATTAACATCTTTAAGCTGTACAACGAGACCATGCAGAAAGCCGGTCCTCCTTATCGCTACGGTTAAGGTTCATCCCGCTTTATATTTATGAGGCGCATTTTTTGCGCCTCGTTTTTTAATCTCTGAGAAATACATTCCGATGTCAGGGTTACTTTCATTTGAAAATTTAACACAACGGGTCGAACAAGGTTCGATAGATACGGTGATAGTGGCCTTCCCTGATATGCAGGGACGACTCATGGGTAAGCGTATGCAGGCGGAGTTTTTTATTGAAACTGCCTGGGAGGAAACCCACTGTTGTAATTACCTGGTCGCAACTGATCTGGAAATGAATACCGTCGAAGGTTACGCCGCAACTAGCTGGGCTGCCGGATACGGAGACTATGTCATGCGGCCGGATATGACCAGGCTACGGCTGTTGCCGTGGCTGGAAGGAACCGCGATGGTATTGTGTGATCTGCTGGATCATCACAGTCACTCGCCGGTACCGCATTCCCCGAGAGCGATATTACAACACCAGGTCGAACGCCTCGAGAAGGTGGGTTTTCGATCGGCGGTGGCTACCGAACTCGAGTTTTTCGTTTTTCATGAAACCTACGATGAGCTTCGGCAAAATGATTACCGCACCATGACTACCAGCAGTCCGTATAACGAGGACTACCATATTTTTCAGACCACCAGGGAAGAAGGCTTGATGCGTCAAATACGCAATGGTCTGCAGGGTGCCGGAATCAAGGTTGAAAATACCAAAGGTGAAGCCGATGCCGGACAGGCTGAGATTAACGTGCAATACAGCGATGCCTTGCAAATGGCGGACAATCATTGCCTGGTAAAAAATGCGATTAAGGAGATTGCGTTTTTAAATAATAAATCGGTCACTTTTCTGGGCAAGTGGAGTCATAACGCAGCAGGCTCATCCAGCCATATTCACCAGTCACTGGTTTCCCTCGACAGAGAACCTGTTTTCCAGGATAAGAAAGCCAAATATGGCATGTCCGCTACGATGAAGCACTACCTCGCGGGGTTGTTGACCTATGCCGATGACAATACCTGTTTTCTGGCGCCCTATGTTAATTCATACAAACGCTTTGTGGCCGGCACTTTTGCACCCACGAAATCAGTCTGGTCGCTCGATAATCGCACCGCAGGGTTTCGAATCGTCGGCGCCGATACACCCAACGTACGCGTGGAATGCCGAATCGGCGGCAGTGACCTCAATCCCTATCTTGCGATAGCCGGTCAGATTGCGGCTGGAATCGCGGGCATTGAACAGAAACTGGAACTTGAGCCTGAATTTATCGGCGACGCTTACCAGGCCGAGCAGGCGCGAAGTATCCCCACCAATCTGGTTGCTGCCACGAAAGCATTGAGCTCGTCTTCCATGCTACGCGAGGCGTTCGGCTCTGAGGTGATTGATCACTACGTGCACGCAGCAAATTGGGAGCAGGAAAGTTTTGAACGGGTAGTCACTGACTATGAAGTTAAACGAGGATTTGAGCAAGTTTAATCACGTTTGAGACGATTACAGTTATGGCCAAAACACCCTACTCTGCCACTGATACAATAGCCGATTCCATCAGGCGGGATTTTGACTCGTTAACCCGGGCTGAACGACAACTGGCAAATACAATCGTGGAAAACTATCCCATTTCCGGGCTTGGTACGATTACCCAGGTTGCGGAAAAAGCAGGCGTGTCATCGCCTACTATCGTAAGAATGGTTAAGAAATTAGGGTTTAAAGGATTTCCTCAATTTCAGATTCAACTTCGGCGCGAACTGGAAGCCAGGATTACCGGGCCCATTGCCAAGCACGATACCTGGGCGCAGAAAGCACCGGATAGTCATATCCTGAATCGATTTGCCGAGGCAGTGATCGATAATATTCGCCAGTCACTGGGTCAAATCGAAACCGAAACTTTTGATGCGAGCTGCAAACTGCTATCGGATACACGCCATACCCTGTACATAGTCGGTGGGCGCATCACACGGGCGCTGGCTGACTATTTTTTTCTGCACATGCAGGTGATTCGTAAAAATGTCACCCACATCCAGCCCATATCAAATTCCTGGCCGCACTACTTTCTTGATATAAAAAAGGGCGACGTGCTGGTGATTTTCGACATGCGACGCTACGAAAACAGTACTTTGAAACTGTCCGAGATGGCGCATGAAAGGGGTGCGCAAATTATTCTGTTTACCGATCAATGGCGTTCGCCCGTAGAAAAATATTCCAAATTCTGCTTCAGTGCTAAAATTGTCGTACCCTCGGCCTGGGATTCGACAGTTGGCTTACTGTTACTGGTAGAAACATTTATCGCTGCGGTGCAGGAACTGACCTGGCCGGAAACCCGTGCACGCATGGAAGAACTCGAAGAAATGTTCGATCGTACACGCTTTTTTCGGAAATTTATTTAGGGAGCCAACCAAACCAAAAGACACACTAATGTGATCCTCGGTTTAAACCTGAGATGGCTCGTTATGTCATCCAGGCATAACATTGTGTAAATTCCGGCTCGGAGGCCGGAATGACGAAAATTTGATTTCGGGTCTTAAGTAGTTGCCATTCGGATCGGGGGCCGGAATGACGATTTTTTTAGTATTTTAAGGAGCGACAAACATGGCTACTATTCAATGTATATCCCCAGTCGACGGCAGCGTCTACGTCGAGCGACAAACCGCAAGTGCCGATGAAATCCAGCAGGCCCTGATCGCTGCTGCAGAAGCACAAAATAAATGGAAAAACACCCCAATTGCCGAACGCCAGGCTTTGTGTAGTAAGGCTGTCGATGCTTTCGTTGCACGCAAGGCCGAAATTGCCGAGGAATTGACCTGGCAGATGGGCCGGCCTATTTCACAGGCGCCGGGTGAAGTCAGTGGTTTCGAAGAACGTGCGCGCCACATGATCGAGATTGCTGAGACCGCATTAGCCGACCTGAAGCCGGAGGAAAAAGACGGATTTACGCGCTACATCAAACGCGAACCACTCGGCGTTGTGTTTATCATCGCACCGTGGAATTTTCCGTATCTAACCTCAGTAAATGCCATTATGCCCGCATTGCTGGCTGGAAATACCGTAGTGCTTAAACATTCGGCGCAAACGCCCCTGTGCGCCGAGCGCTTGCACCAGGCGTTTACCGAAGCCGGTTTGCCCGATGGGGTGTTCCAGTATTTGCATTTGAGCCATGCGGACACCGAAACTATCATTCAGTCACCGCAGGTTAACTTTGTCGCGTTTACCGGGTCGGTACAGGGTGGAGAAATGGTCGAACGCGCCGCTAGCGGTCGTTTTATCGGCGTAGGTCTCGAACTCGGTGGTAAGGACCCTGCTTATATTCGTAAAGATGCTAATTTGCAACACGCGATCGAAACGGTAACCGACGGCGCGATGTTTAATTCGGGGCAGTCTTGCTGCGGCATCGAACGGGTGTACGTCGACCAGGCAATTTACCAGGGATTTGTCGATGGCGTCGTCGCATTGACTAGCGCTTATCGACTCGGCAGGCCCGACGATAAAAACACCAATCTCGGTCCGCTGGTTAAATCGAGCGCAGCCGACTTCGTGCGAGGGCAGGTCAGGGAAGCTATCGATGCCGGCGCGCGTGCGCTGGTCGATGCGAAAAAATTCGATGCAAACCAGGACGGTTCTCCCTATCTGGCGCCACAGGTGCTGGTCGATGTCGATCACAGCATGCGCGTAATGACCGAAGAAAGTTTCGGCCCGGTGATCGGTATTATGTCTGTCAGTGGTGATGACGAAGCGATCGAGCTGATGAACGATAGTGAGTTTGGATTAACTGCCGCCGTGTTCACGCAGGATGAAAATGCCGCAATTGAGATCGGTAATCAAATCGAAACCGGCACCTGGTTTATGAATCGCTGCGATTACCTTGATCCGGCGCTGGCGTGGACCGGGGTGAAAAATTCTGGTCGTGGCTGCACGCTCTCATCCGTAGGCTTCGAGCACATGACGCGACCCAAGTCTTATCATTTGAAGCAGGTTTAATAAAAGAAATTTTGATAAAAAAGGTTTAACGATATGAAAGCAAACTGGAATTACCCTACCGATGTGCGCGTTGGTGCAGGTCGCGTAAGCGAGTTACCCGATCTGTGCCGAGAATTAAAAATCGATGCGCCACTGCTGGTAACCGATCCTGGACTGGCGGGACTACCGATGCTGATCGATGTAGTCGCTAGCTGCGAACAGGCAGGTCTCAAGATCGGGATATTCAGCGATATAAAGTCCAATCCAAGTGGGGCCAATGTTAACGATGGGGTCGAAGTCTATCGCGTGGGCAACCACGATGGGGTGATTGCGATCGGCGGTGGCAGCGGTCTCGATGCGGGCAAAGCTATCGCTGTCATAGCCAACCAGACCTGTTCCTTATGGGATCTGGAAGACATCGGCGATAACTGGCTCAAAGCCGATGCAGATAAAATCCCGCCAATTATCGGTGTTCCCACCACCGCCGGTACCGGTTCTGAAGTAGGCCGCGCATCGGTTATCGTCAATGAGGCGGAGCACAAGAAGGCAATTATTTTTCACCCGAAGATGTTGCCCAGTAGCGTAATTCTCGATCCGGAGCTGACCGTCGGACTGCCGGCCGGGCTGACCGCGGCGACCGGAATGGACGCCTTATCGCACAATCTCGAAGCTTTTTGCTCGCCGGTCTATCATCCCATGGCCGAGGGAATTGCGATCGAAGGTATCCGCCTGATCAAGGAATTTTTGCCGACTGCGGTCGCCGAGGGTTCCAATATCGAAGCACGTACTCAAATGATCGTGGCTTCATCGATGGGCGCTACTGCATTTCAGCGGGGTCTCGGCGCAATGCATGCACTCGCGCATCCACTCGGTGCAATATACGATGCACACCACGGTATGCTTAACGCGATACTGATGCCCTACGTGTTGAAAGCGAATTACAAAGAAATTCATACGCGTATCGCCCGGCTCGCGCGTTACCTCGAACTCGACCCCGATTTCGACGCTTTTTTAAACTGGGTATTGTCGATGCGTGAGCAAATAGGTATACACCACCAGCTTTCAGCGATCATTCCAGAAGATAGCCGGTTAGATGAAATAGGAGAAATGGCGGTAGTCGATCCTTCTGCCGGTACCAATCCGATTTTGCATGATGCGCTGACCTATGCCGGGATTGCGCGGAGTGCTTATAACGGTGAGTTGTAGTCTAATAAAGGTGCATAAAATCCCTGTTAGACACTAATGGCCTCGGTAATTACGAATCCGTGGCTGAACTGAAGTCAAACAGCTGCGGCAGGAGCCATGATAAAACCGCTTGAAATAATACAGTGTGAGGAGCCAGGCAGACGCCGGAGAAATGCCTGTTTGGCCAGATAATCAAAAATAATGTGACTATAATCAGAGGATATGGATACAAGAAGGAAATATCATCGCATTTATTTTACCGCCCTGGCGTCGATTGCACTGCTTGTCGGTGCTTCACTCGTTGTGATCGACTATATCGTTGCCGAAGAAGTACTCATGACCGAGGTGAATGAGATAGGTAGCCGCCAAAGGATGCTGTCGGAGCGAGTTGCTCACCTCACGCTTGAATATGCCGTAGAAGAAAATGAAGAAGCGCGTGAACAAATCGTCATTCTGATCGAGCAGGCCTTACAGTTATTTGATGAGACCCACCAGTTATTAATCAGGGGGCACCTCCCCAATAGTCAGGTAGTGCGATTCTCGGACAACATAGACGATATATTTTTTGGCGAACCAGAAATCCTCGATCAAAAGGCGCGCCTGTTCATTTACAACACGCGCGAGGTATTGGCACACGAATGGTCGGTGGATTTTGTTTCCAGCTATTACCTGAAACAGTTACGCAAAGCCACGATAAAGGACTTGCACAAAGGCCTGGAGCTTCTGGCCGTACAATATGCGAAAAATAGCCATTATAGAATCACGCGCTTACGTATTATCGTTGCGGTTTTGCTGGGTGGTATTATTCTGGTGCTATTTAGTGTCGGGGCATTTGTATTCAAACCCCTGTTTAAACAGATTACGAAGCAGGAACGGGAATTAAAAAAACTGGCGTATATAGACCCTTTGACCAACTGTCATAACCGTCGTAGTTTTCTGGCAAATGCAGAGACGGAGTTTGATCGCTCTCGACGTTATTCCCGTCCCTTTTCTATTTTGTTTATCGATATAGACAACTTCAAGGATATCAACGATAGCTATGGTCACGCGGCAGGTGATATCGGCCTCGTCGAGATTACAAAAGTTTGCCTGCGTAATATCCGCGAATCGGATTTCCTGGGACGCATCGGTGGCGATGAATTCGGAGTCGTGCTAAATGAGTGCGATCTTGATGACGCGGCCAGGACCGCCGAAAAACTACGACAGAGCATAGCGGCTCATGTTATCAAGGGCGATTTTGGTGAATTCAGCACGAGTATCAGCATTGGTGCAGCTACGATAAACGATAGCGACAATAATGCCTACGATACTTTGAAGCGGGCGGACCAGAATCTATACCAGTCCAAAGAATCCGGAAGGGACGCGGTTGTCGCGGTCTAGATATAGGGCCATTCCCTAAATCGAGAATACCGGTCGAATGAATTCGACCCTACAATCAGGGGCTCGTTAAGCGACACAGTTTAACTGCATGTTCAGCGCCGCTTCTAGCGCCGTCTCCGGATTAAATATCGCCCCAGCTGCAGGCACATACTCTCGATGGCGATAGCCGTTGGATCCTTCCGGCTCGTACAGTGACAAAATTTCCTCTTTACGGCTAATCAGATCCACGATTGCCTCAACCAGGGCCAGGATGTCGGCTTCGGTGGTATAAATGCCGAGGCTCGCTCTTGCCATGCCTCGCTTTCGTTCGACATCGGCTTCTGAATTGGGTGCGTCGGGATCGATATCCAGTGCCCAGAGTTCTGGTTTTAGCAATTCGCGTACGTAGGGGTGTGCGCAGAAACAGCCATTACGCACCTGGATGTTGTGATAATCGTTCAGGGCCGCAGCGGTCAGCCCATGATCGAAACCCTGGATATTAAACGAGATGGTGCCGGTACGTGGCATAACATCGGGTGCCGCTCCGTACAGGTTGACTTCGCTTATTGCGGAAAGTTTTTCCCAGGCCAGATTGATCAGGTATATCTCCTTTTCCCTGATTTTATCCATGCCTATCCTGAGTAATACATCGAGCACTGCTCCCAAAGTGATGGCTCCAACGATATTGGGTGTGCCCGCTTCTTCGCGATCGGGTAGCGCCGATGATGGTATATACTTATCCAGATAAACATCGTCTACCATGCCGCCACCAAGCTCGGCAGGTGTCATGCTCGCTAACAGGCTGCTTTTGGCAATGACAGCACCGGGTGAGCCTGGTGCATAAATCTTGTGGCCCGAAAACACCAGTACATCGATATCGGCATCGTCCATGGTTTTATCCGCCATCGCGACCGGCGCGTGCGCGATCATTTGAGAAGCATCTATAACCAGATAGGCGCCAACCGAATGGACAAGCTGAGCCATTTCGTGAATAGGGGTAAGCGCGCCGGTAACATTGCTGGCGCCTGTTACCGCGAGGTAATTGATGCGCTTGCCATATTTCCTGACGATTTCAGTGACGACTTCAAGATCGATTCCGCCATAGCCGGGGCCTTCGCCCATCAGTGGAACATGTACCGTCTCGCCGTTATGTTTGCGATGGGGTAAATCGTTAGAATGATGTTCCATCTCGGAGATCAATACTACATCGCGCTCCGGTCGTTTAGCCGACAGTTCGGCGGCAATACGATTGAATCCTGCGGTTGCACCGCTACCAGTAAAATAGGCGCAGTACTCTGCCGGGTCGGCACCGACAAAAGCCAAAACGCGCTCGTGCGCCCATTCGTAGGCTTGTGATGCGCCTTTTGCAGCGTAGTGCAAATCGCTGTGGGTGCTTGCGTAATGGTCCAGAAAACTTCTTGCCACGTCGAAGGCTGGCTGCATCATCAAGGTGGTAGCGGCTGAATCCAGATAACGACGTGGCCCACTACTGCCGTCGACTAACGGATACTCGGTGTCTCGTCCAATAAAACTGTTTTGTATGGCCTGTAAAAGATTAGGGTTACTCATCGTGTTAATCATCGGTTCAGGAGGTTAAATTTCCCGCCATGTGGGGTCTAAATTGAAAGCGAATGAGGGCATAGAGTACCATTTTGGTTCAATATCCCCAATGGTCGAGGAAAAGGAAACTGTCCTATTCATTAATGGATATCTATTGTACCCGGCGCGCTTCATATCTACCGCATGTTGGCCGGCGGTACCGTCCACGTCATAGAGCTGTTAATAGTCGAGATACGCTGTACCATGGGCCCACCCGGACGTGCCGAACTGGCCGAGTTGCCCGACCGGCTGATGAAATGGCAATGACCTAGCGACTAAATAGTGAGTACAGGCTCGTCCAAATTTAAAGCCCTGCTGGAACAGGGTAATCCAGTCATCCTCGATGGGGGGATGGGCAGCGAACTGGCGCGGCGTGGTCACGATATATCTTCGTCACTCTGGTCAGCCGAGCTGCTGATTAATAATCCTCAGGCCATATACGATGTGCACCGCAGCTACCTGGATGCAGGGGCGCAGATTATTACCAGCGCCAGCTATCAGGCCAGTTTACCCGGCCTTGTAGCGATGGGTTTATCAACGCAGCGTGCGAAGGAACTGGTCATGCAATCGGTCGAAATCGCCAAATCTGCCTGCAGGGATTTCCATGCACAAAATCCTGATTGTGGTTACCAGACGCTGGTTGCCGCCAGTATCGGACCCTACGGCGCTTACCTGGCTGACGGTTCCGAATATCGAGGGAATTACGGGATTAGCGACCATATGCTGCATGAATTCCACCAACAACGCCTGGTCTGGCTCGATCAAAGTGCTGCCGATGTGTTAGCCTGTGAAACCATTCCCGATATCGCCGAGGCAGCCGTGCTGGCCGAATTGTTAAGAAAAGTAGACACCCCGGCCTGGGTCAGTTTCTCCTGCGCCGATGGACTGCATATCAACGATGGCAGTTTATTACGCGAGGCCGTCGCGCAGTTTGAAGGTCATGCGAATCTAATGGCGCTAGGCGTTAACTGTACCTCGCCACAGTTTATCACTTCCTTGATTGGAGAGATTAAATCGGTATTAAACAATATGGCCATAGTGGTTTATCCGAATTCGGGCGAACGCTATGATGCGATGCAGAAAAGTTGGGTCGGCACCGAAACACCGCTGGAATGCGCACAAGCCGCGGGCGACTGGTATCAGGCAGGGGCGACCATCATCGGTGGCTGCTGCCGTATGGGTCCCGCGCATATTGCTGAAATGGCGAAACTGCCTGATATTAATCGATGCTAAACGAGGCCAGGCAGTTGCAGCATAAGATTCGCGCATCGATTCCACTGAGCGAAGCGATGCAGTTTTCGATCATAGAACTACACCCTCGCGCTATCCTGGTGCAGGCCCCGCTCGAACCAAACGTCAATATTCACGGTACCGGTTTTGCTGGCAGTATTTATTCGCTCGCGGTTTTGACCGGTTGGGCTTTATCAATGCATATCATGGCATTGAATCATATACCCGGTGAACTGGTGGTCGCCAGGGCTGAAATTAAATATCGGTCCCCGTTAACCGGTGCCATTCAATGTCGTACCCAGGCCAGTGAAGAAGATTGTGACGCTTTTCGGGAGGGTTTTGAAACAAGTGGAAAGGGTAAACTGGTGCTCGGCGTTGACGTGGGCGAAGCAGAGAACGCGATCCTGCAGGCAACCTATATAGCGCTGTCGAGCGCACCAGGTAGGGGCAATAAGCGTAGCGCATAGCACCTTACGACATAGATTTCTCAACTATTCGATAATCGCGGTCGACCCCGAGGCAGGGGAGTGGCGCGGCGGCCACCCATTTTTTCAATTCTGGCAATAAATCGACTGTCGCCAAGCGCCCAGCCCTTGAGGGTGGATTCATAGATCATTGTTTCCTCGTCTAAACTCATCTTTTTCCTGAACAGAGATCGGTACGCCTTGTTGCGCTCACGCTCGGACGTACCCAATGCCCTGTATATTTTGTGCTCGCTAATGAGTGAGTCTTCGTATCCCATCGCATTGTGTCCATAACTGCTCCAGAAATATTCCTTCGGGTGTTTTACCAGGCCAGATCGTAGCGGATTTTGTTCGATGTAGCGGCTACAGCTGAGCAGGTAATCCTTGCTGTCGAGGATGGTAGCGCGATAGCGGCCTTCCCACAGCGCTCCACCGCGCCAGTAATTGTCGTTGAGGTATTGTGCATAGTTACGCCCGAGTGCTTGCAGGGTTCTGGGAATACCCTGATCGGTGCCAGGACTTGCGAGCAGCTGAACGTGATCCGCCATCAATACATAGGCGTGAATTTTCAGCCGATTAGCACTCGCCGCTGCTTCCAGACATTCCAGGTAACACGGGTAGTCATCCTCGTGGAAAAAAACATCCTGTTGGTCTATACCGCGCTGCATGATGAGTTGCGGTTGATTCTTGATATAGTAGCGGGGAAGACGGGCCACGGTTCACCCAGACTTAATCGGATATGCCCTGGAGCGCAGGTCCTGCCTTGACCAGATCGCGGCCTCGCTCGGTGTCGGTGTACTGCACGAAGTTATCGATGAACAGGCCCGCCAGGTTCTGCGCTTTCGAATGCCACTCGTCACCCTGTGGGTAACTGTTTCGCGGGTCGAGAATCTGCGTATCTACGCCGGGCAGTGAGAGTGGAATGCTCAGGTTAAATATGGGTAAGGCCCGGCCTTCGGCCTCGTCGATCGAACCGTCCAGAATCGCATCGATAATCACGCGCGTGGCCTTGATCGAAATCCGTTTACCACTGCCATCCCAGCCGGTGTTTACCAGGTAAGCGTTGCAATTGAATTGCTCCATTTTCCGGTTCAATACCTCAGCGTAACGGGTTGGGTGCAGGCTTAGAAATGCCTTGCCGAAACAGGCCGAGAAGGTCGGGGTCGGTTCGGTAATGCCGCGTTCGGTACCAGCCAGCTTGGCGGTGAAACCGGAAAGAAAGTAATACTGGGCCTGCTCGGGGGTTAAGCGTGAAACGGGGGGTAAAACACCAAATGCATCGGCGGTCAGGAAGATCACCTTGGAGGCGTGTCCGGCGCGCGAAACTGGTTTGACGATATTATCGATGTGATAAATCGGGTAGGACACGCGCGTATTCTCGGTTTTAGTGTCATCGGTGTAATCGATTATGCCATTTTCATCGACACTGACATTTTCGAGCAATGCATCGCGCCTGATAGCACGGTAAATATCGGGTTCGTCTTCGCTGCTCAGGTTGATGACCTTGGCATAACAACCACCTTCGAAATTGAAGATACCGCTATCGTCCCAACCGTGTTCGTCGTCGCCGATCAGTCTGCGCTTGGGGTCGGTCGAGAGCGTTGTTTTTCCGGTACCCGAGAGGCCAAAGAAAATAGCCACCTCGCCGTCATCGCCTACATTGGCGGAACAGTGCATCGATGGGATGCCCTTGAGTGGCAGCAGGTAATTCATGATCGAAAACATGCCCTTTTTCATTTCGCCGCCGTACCAGGTGCCCCCGATAATTTGCATCCGCTCGGTCAGGTTAAAAGCGACAAAATTTTCTGAATTTAATCCCTGTTCCCGCCAGTCCGGGTTACTGGTCTTGGAACCGTTTAATACCACGAAATCGGGTTGATAATCGTCGAGTTCGTCGGCGCTCGGGCGGATAAACATATTGGTCACGAAATGCGCCTGCC
>JADFMY010000014.1 GCA_022563685.1 Pseudomonadota bacterium
AATACCCTGGAGACCAGGTAACAGGCGAGAAACCACCAGATATCGCTACCGCGCGTGAATTGCGATGGAAACATGAGCAGGATCAGTGGAATCAGCAACAGCGGCAAAAACTGGACCAGCGCGTAAGGGCGTAAATCGCCGTTACCAGCCACCTCGCTATAATGCCAATAGACCACCGATGCGATGCCAGCGACCAATAATATCGGGAACATCAGCTTCGCAAGCGGTAACGATAGTCGTTCCGCAAGGATGATGGTGAAAAACGACATAAAGGCGAGTGTCATCGGGAACCGATCCCACACCAGGCTCGCGTTATCGGGTGACCAGTGATACCAGACCGACCCTGCTGCTAACGCAATCAGCGCGAAAAAGAAGGTCGCGTAAGCCGGGAAAGCGGGATGGACGATAAGCAGTGATTTGCGCACACAAAGAAAGTACAGGCCGAGAAGGCCGGCGAGCGCAAAAATCAGATTCGATATGACGTTCCAGACATTGGGAATATTCCAGAAAATACGCTGGTCGGCGAATTGATGGTATTGCGAATCCTGCGCGATGGGTTCGATATAAAATACCGCCACTATAGCCACCAGCGAGATACCGAGCAGTAGCGAAATTTTTGATCGGTGGGTAAGAAAGTCCATTTATTGGCCGTTGTTCGATTCATGTCGCCGAATTATTTAAGGAGCCTCTGAGAATTCCATCCTTTGGTCCGTAATCGGTGCATCCCTGCACCACTCCTCACGGATGAATTATTCACAGGTTCCCTGATGATACCCCACAAATTATTCAAAGGAGACTTGATTTTTTAAATGTGCTGTTGAAGCGGACTCAGTGCCCACGGTTCACAGTTGGATAAAGTAAAATGGTTGCATTGGCTAATGACAATATTTAACCGTGCTATAAGCCCATGTACTGCGCTACTATATCTGCGATGCCTCGCATGCTTGGGCGAAGCTTAAGCCGGGAAGGTGTTATAACTGCGATACCCAGAGGAAATTGATGGTTTTTAGAATATTGTTATTTAGAGAGGGAAAAGACCATCTTTACAAAATTACAGTTTGAAGGAGATTTGGAATATGAGCGGCAAAGAAATCCTGAAACAAGCCATGACGCTAACGCCTGAAGAGCGATTCCTCATTGTCGAAAGCCTGATAAAAAGCCTGGACCAGCCCGACGAAAAGCTGGATGAAATATGGGCTAAAGAAGCTGAGAATCGACTTGATGCTTATCGAGAAAAGCGCCTGGAGAGTATCCCCATGGAGGAAGTTTTCCCGGAAAAGTAATGCGCATTGTCTTTGCGAAAATTGCTAAACATGAACTGGAGGATGCGGCCAGTTTCTACGAAACGGAATTCGATGGTTTAGGCCAAAGATTTAAGTCCGAGGTAAAAGCAGCGGCGATAAGAATTGGTAAATATCCAAAGATGTGGTCTATAGAACGTGGGGAAATCCGAAAAATGCTTGTTGCATAAATTTCCCTATAAACTTTTGTATTCGATTGAATCAGATCACATTCTGATACTGGCTGTGGCTCACCAACATCGGAAGCCAGATTATTGGGTGGGTAGATTGAAATAACGTTAATTAGCAAAACGAGGAAGTACCAATGAAATGCGTTATCTCTAAATATGGCGATACACGTACTGGAAAAACTACAGTCAACTTACATCGCGGTCAGTCAACGCTTCGGTGAAATGATTAGGCTCTTTTTTATCCTTTCTAAGCTGCCTGTGCGGCAGTGAACAGAAGATAATTGATATTTATTACAGGCGCAACAATCACTTAAGTCTGTTTTCATGGATTTACCAATGAAACACAAAGGATCACTAAGTGATTGATTTTTCTAGATTGTTAAAGAGCGGTGAAAATTTTGGTGTAACATTCAATCTATTAGAATTTTGACTTTGGGCACAACACTCCGGGGGGTGTTGGCAGCCTGTTGACTTTTTTCTATCAAGTTTTTCTTACCTGGTGTCAGGTTAAAGAAAACTACACAGGAGAAGACCATCTTAAATCTGGAAAACGACTGAAATCTCGATCTGTGGTTACCCACTCACTACCTGTTTCTATAGTCAGGGCTGCATAGTAAGCATCTGGAATCAAGTTGCCTTTAACATTGCCCTGTTCACATAATTTAGTAAAAATATTCCAGTGTCTATCTTGCGGAGAAACAATGACGCAGTTTGTCTGATCTCGAATCTGGCTAACATAAGGATAATGCATCTTGGAGTGAACTGGGTGGATTGAATATTTTCGCGTGAGTAACAATACGTAAAAACCCGCTTAAAACCAACTCGGACATGGCAAATGACTCATCCGAGTTGATCAGTTTTTCAAGCCATCGCAGACACTGTACATGATGAGGAGAATCTTCACGGTGCGCATAAACCAAAATATTGACATCAGGTAAGAGCATGACACGCTTGTTAAGTATCCATCGAATCCAGCAATGATGAGGAATCATCCAGATCAATACCTGCATGAGTACCCTTGCCATTCACTGTCTTCAGCTTGACCGCTGACTGTTTTTTAGCAGGAGGACGCTCCATCAGTTTCTCTCGTAAAGCATCCTCTACAATGGCTGTAAAAGTCGTTCCGCGTGAAAGAGCGTATTTTTTCGCTTTTGCCAGGAGTTGATCATCCAGCCGTATTGTTGTTCTCATACATCACCTCATCTTGGCCCTGCATCAATATGTCAATTATAAATCAATCAATATTCGAGCGCCTGATTTTTTCACTCAGTCTTTAAAATCAGGCTATCATTGCCAACGTTACCCAGGTGAATTAGCGGTTTTACAAAAAATACTGGCTCTAGAGGGCCTTTTTGTTACCCAGGCGCGGGATTGCCGGTGCTCCATTTTTTAAAGCGTTTTTTACAATAGGCGAGCAGGGTCGGGTAGTCCGGAAAATAAAGCTCGAAGCCATCCTCGGCCGGGGCGTCATATTCGCAAAAGTCGTTGTCGTGGCTACGGCAAATGGTGGGTCGGTCTTCGTCGCGTCCTCTGCAAACCTAATGAAATTGGTGATTCATTATCATCCTTTTATAATGAACTTATATTGACATATACGGAAATATAACTACATAATTAAGAATGCTGACCGATACCCAATTACGTGAAGTTTTCCATTTTTGCTTTCTGGAAAGACTGCTAAAAATATCCAGCCTCGATATGTATGTACTCAAGGGTGGTGTCAACCTGCGCTTTTTTTTTCATAGCCCCCGCTATTCGGAAGATATGGATTTAGACGTGCTTGCCGGTAATGTGGCCACACTAAAAAAAAATGGCTATAAAATATTGCGTGATAGCGCTTTCAAACGCGGTTTACGTACCTATGGTATTGCGGATATTGAGCTCAATGATCCTGCAAAAGCCAGGCACACAGAAACCACTCAACGTTTTCGGGTTGGGTTGATTACCCCTGCAGGTCTACGGTTGCCAACCAGGGTGGAGTTTTCACGGCGCCTTAACCCGTCTGACAAGCCGGTGATGGCGATGATTGATCCCGAAATCGCTCGCCAGTATCACAAACTAAGCTATCGTTGCCAGCACTATCCGGGTGAATTTGCGGTTTTGCAAAAAATACAGGCCCTGGCGGGCCGTTCTGTTACCCAGGCGCGTGATGTCTTTGATCTCGGTGTTTTACACGCGGGAGGTTACGCCACTCCAACCACTGCAAATAATTTCTTGTCCGACAAGATACAACTAGAAGCCATCGATAATCTCATGGGATTAACGTTCGAGGATTTTAATGGACAAGTCGTGGAATTTTTGGATGCAGAAGATCGTATACGCTGGAGTTCTGTTTCGGCCTGGGAACAACTTCAGCTAACTATTCTGGGACTGCTTGGTAATGCTTGATATTTTTAACAGCGCTGATTTTATAACCTTTACGACTCGCGATTATGCAAATTATACGGACTTGTCGATGTCAGCGGCTTCAAAAAAATTATCCCGCCTCAAGGATAAAAAACTGCTCACCCATATAACGAAGGGTGTGTGGGCTAACACCAGTCATCCCTATTTTCATCCTGTTTCCTGTGTGCCTTATTTATTGAATAAAGAACAGGGCTATGTCTCGTTTTTAACAGCGCTGCATTTTCATGGGATGCTGTCGCAAATTCCCAGGACGATACAGGTTGCGACGACGGGCCATAGCCGCAGGCTGGCTTCACCGGTTGCACGATACGAGTTTATTCAGATCAAGCCTGAGCTTATGCAGCAAGGTATAACGTGGAGTGAAACACATTTACCCTATTTGCTTGCGACATCAGAGAAAGCGGTGATCGATGTGTTGTATATTGCGACACGGAAAAAACGACGCTTTGCACGTTTGCCTGAATTAACGCTGACATCCGGGGTCTTCAGCAAACGGACGTTCAAGCAATTATTTAAACAATTACCTTTATCGGCTCGACTATTAAACGCGATGCGGTTACGTGCGGAAGATCTAGGTGCTATGTAGCACTCAGCCAGGTGCGGGATTGCCGGTGCTCCATTTTTTAAAGCGCTTTTTACAATAGGCGAGCAGGGTCGGGTAGTCTGGAAAATAAAGCTCGAAGCCATCCTCGGCCGGGGCGTCATATTCGCAAAAGTCGTTGTCGTGGCTACGGCAAATGGTGGGCCGGTCTTCGTAGATACCACAATAACCGTCTGCTTCGAGGTGGCCGCAAACCGTATCAAACATCACGAACCAGCCATCCTCGTCCTTGTAGGCGCCGACACCCCGGTGTGAAACCTGCCACAATAATATTTCGAAATCGTACTTGGAGCGCGGTGTATCTATCTGTTGGGTGACGTAAGTGCAACAGGTTGAATGAGTGCACAGGCCACACTTGTTCGAGCTTTCAGGCTTGCCGGTTGTTTCTATTTTGGGAAAACTCTCAAAGTCCACTTCAAGGAGCCTCCTTATATCCAGTCTCTGGGCTGTAGAAAATAGTCGGTCAAACTGGCTTCGGCGCTGCCAGCTTCGGGTTGATAATTGTATCGCCAGTTCACCACGGGTGGTAGCGACATCAAAATCGATTCGGTACGACCACCTGACTGTAGTCCAAACAGGGTGCCGCGGTCGTACACCAGGTTGAATTCGACATAGCGGCCGCGCCGATACCACTGGAAACGTTTTTCCTGTTCACCATATTCGGTGTTCTTGCGTTGGTCCACGATAGGCAGGTAGGCCGGTAAGTAATGATCGCCAACGCTACGCATGAAAGCAAACGCCTGCTCGAAATCGGGTTGGTCCAGGTCGTCAAAAAACAGTCCGCCGACGCCGCGTGCTTCGTTGCGGTGTTTGAGAAAAAAGTAGTCGTCGCACCATTGCTTGTATTTTGCATAGCACTCCGGTCCGAATGGATCGCAGGCCTGTTTGGCGATGCGATGCCAGTGCACACAGTCTTCTTCGTAGGCGTAGTAGGGGGTCAGATCGAAGCCGCCGCCAAACCACCAGACCGCCGGCTCGCCGGGTTTTTCGGCGATAAAAAATCGCACGTTAGCATGCGAAGTAGGCACATACGGGTTATCGGGATGAATCACCAGCGATACGCCCATCGCACGAAATTTACGCCCGGCCAGTTCGGGTCGGTTAGCAGTCGCCGATGACGGCAGCTTGTCACCGCTGACTTCCGAAAAATTCACTCCCGCCTGCTCAAAAACCTGCCCACCGCTGAGCATCATGGTTTTGCCGCCACCGCCACTTTCCCGAGTCCATTCATCCAGGATAAAATTCGCCCGGCCATCCGCGGCTTGAATGCCATCGGTGATCGCCTGCTGCAACTGCAGGAGATAGTTTCTTACCTGGCCAATTTCGTTTTTCATTGACGCTGCGCTCTGATGGTGTGGCCGCTTTCCAGTGATTTTATCTCACTTGCGCACCTTGTGCCGAGATCGAACCCGCTGACGATAAAGTCGACTTGTTCGATGAAATGGCGGCGCGCCAGCCGTACGTTGCGCACGGTTGCACCGCCCGCCCTGTTGGCGCTGGTGGAAACGATCGGTGATAGAATCTGCTCGCAAATCTTAGCTACGAAGGGGTGGTTGGTGATGCGGATGGCCACGTTTGGGAAATGGCCTCGAATCCAGGTTGGGCAGTGATCGCTTGCCGGCACCAGCCAGGTGACAGGGCGGCCCGTGGTTTCGGTTAAGAGGGCGGCTTGTTCGACGGTTAAATCATCGCTGATATAGGGCTCGAAAAGATCCAGGCTGGAGCCCAGCAGGATCAGGCCTTTTTCTACCGGCCTTTGCTTGATATCGAGAATTCTGGAAACGCTGTGCGCGAGCTGTGGATGGCAACCCAGGCCCCAGATCGTATCGGTGGGATAGGCGATTATCGCTCCCTGCAGAATCGCTTTTCCCAGTCGCTTGATGGCCCAGGGGGACATGCTAATATCGCGCGTGGTCAGATGCTGGTATTCGCTGCCGCTTCGCTCGCAGCCTTTTTCTTGCCGGCTTTCTTTTTCGCCGGGTTTTTATTACTAGAGGCCTTTTTGTTAGAGGCCTTTTTGCCAGTGGTCTTTTTCTTCGCTAAAGCTTTTTTCTTGCCGGCCTTCTTGCGCCGCGACTTGGGGACAGGGGCTTTTTCGATTAACTCCTGACACGACTCCAGGCTCAGGGTTTCGGGGTCTTCGACGTCCCTGGGGATACGTGCATTCTTGACGCCATCGGTGATATAGGGGCCATAGCGCCCGCGTAGTATCTTGATGTCGCTACCTTCGAACAGTTTAATTTCACGGTTGGCGTCAAAATCCTTCTTTTCTCTGATCAGTTCAAGCGCTCGTTCCAGGGTGATGGTATAGGGATCGTCGCCTTCTTTTACCTTGAGTGACACAAATTTACTGTCATATTTTATAAAGGGTCCAAACCGCCCGATGTTTGCCGAAATCGATTCCCCTTCCGGCGAAACGCCCAGCTCGCGTGGTAATTTGAACAACTCTATCGCTTCTTCGAGCGTGATGCTGTCCATTTTCTGACCTTGTCGTAACCCGGCAAAACGTGGTTTGTCCTCGTCCTCGCGGGTTCCAATCTGCACGAACGGGCCGTATCGCCCCATGCGTACCGAAATCGGCTTACCGGTTTTGTCTTCTATTCCGAGTTGGCGGGACTGGACCGCCTCATCGCGGCTGACCGATTCCATCTTGTCGTCCACCAGAGCCTTGAAGGTTTGCCAGAAGCGACGCAGTAAGGGCAACCAGTCCGCCTCCCCGCGGGATATCTCGTCGAGAGAATCTTCCAGTTGTGCGGTGAAGTCGTAATCGACGTACTGGGGAAAGTGCTCGGTCAAAAAGCGCGTGACCACGCGGCCGACGTCGGTGGGGTGAAAACGCTTGTTTTCCAGTTCCACGTATTCGCGATCGAGAAGCGTGGTGATGATCGATGCGTAAGTCGAAGGCCTGCCGATGCCATACTCTTCCAACGTCTTCACCAGCGTGGCTTCGCTGAATCGCGGAGGGGGCTCGGTAAAATGCTGCTCGAGACGGATTTCTTTCAAATCGACCAGGTCGCCCTGTTTCAGTGGCGGCAGAATATTTTCCCTGGTGTCATCTTTCTTGTCGTCATCCAGGCCCTCGGTATAGACGCGCATGAAACCGGGATCGCGAATCGTCGAGCCATTGGCACGGAACATATTGTCATTGCCACAGGCCAGGTCGACAGAAACGGTATCCAGCGTCGCATGCATCATCTGGCAGGCGATGGTGCGTTTCCAGATCAAATCATACAGGCGATACTCGTCGTCTCTGAGATGGGCTTTGAGTGTCTTCGGCTCATTCATCGCACTGGTAGGGCGTATCGCCTCGTGCGCTTCCTGTGCATTCTTGGATTTGGTTTTGTAAAAGCGCGGTGCTGGCGGCAATGCGGTGGTGCCGTATTTCTGTGTGATCAGGGTTCTGATATCGCCTAACGCATCCTTCGACAGGTTGACCGAGTCGGTTCGCATATAGGATATCAACCCCTCCTGACCTGCGCCTATGTCGATACCCTCATACAGTCGTTGTGCGGTACGCATGGTTTTTTGCGCGCCGAAGCCGAGCTTGCGCGATGCTTCCTGCTGTAGTGTCGAGGTTATGAACGGAGGCGCCGGGTGGCGCTTGCGCTGCTTTTTCTCGACCTTGTCTACCCTGAGTTTGCCCTGCGCTGCTTCGCTTAGAATTCGATGAGCCTGCTGCGCTTCGCTGTCGCTGGTAATACTGAACTGTTTTACTTTTTCCTGCTTCAGCACGGTGAGCTTTGCGCTGAATGGCTGGGTTTCAAACTCGTTGTCGGATTCGATGGTCCAGTATTCCTGCGCCTCGAAAGCCTCGATTTCCAGTTCACGTTCGACAATCATACGCAGCGCCGGGCTTTGTACCCGGCCAGCGGACAGGCCGCGACGTATTTTACGCCACAGCAGTGGGGATAGATTAAAACCGACCAGGTAATCGAGCGCGCGTCGAGCCTGTTGCGCGTTGACCAGAGCCATGGTGATTTCGCGCGGATTGGCCACGGCATCGGACACTGCCTGTTGGGTAATCTCATAAAAGGCAACCCGATAGGCGGGCTTGTTTTTCATCAGGTTATCTTCTTTCAGTAACTCGTAAAGATGCCAGGAAATAGCCTCGCCTTCGCGGTCAGGGTCGGTTGCCAGATAGAGAGAATCGGCCTTGCGCAATTCTTTCTTGATCGTATTGAGGTGTTTTTCATTGCGCTCGACTACGGTGTAATTCATCTTGAAGTCGTTGTCGGTTTCGACTGCACCTTCTTTCGGGACCAGGTCGCGCACGTGCCCGTACGAGGCTAATACCTTGAATTCGGGGCCCAGGTATTTCTCGATGGTTTTTGCCTTGGCAGGGGATTCTACGATGACAAGATGACTGGCCATTGGGTATAACGGTTTAGAAGTTTAGGTACGATTGAATTCGTGGCAGCCAACGATCATCAATGAAACAAGGTAGGCTGGTCTGCAAATACGATATCCTCATAATGCATTAGCGTATTTTCATCGTGATCTTCGGCACTATTGAACAATACCATCATGACGACCCATTTGAGTTCCTCTATATCTACCTCGGAGTTATCATCGAGAGCCATCACGCGGTTGATTACCAGTTCGCGCAGCTTGGGGGTGAGTACACCCGACTGTTCGAGGAACAGCAAAAAGCCCTGCGCATGCTGATCCAGGCGCACCGATTCTTCAGTCGAAAATATTCGTGTCGAATGTAAAGATTGGGCTACGGACGGTATATCGTCATCCTGCGCCAGTCCATCCAGCCAGTCAAAAGCCTTGTCGATTTCAAGCGGGTCGAACCCGGCGGCTCTGAGGTCTGCATCGATACCATCCCGGTCTTCGGGCAGGTTATCGTTCTGGTCAGCATAGCTGGAAAATATGTACATCAAAACGTCTATTACGCCTTCTTTCATGGTTATCTCTGTTAAATCCTGACGTAGCAGCCACCAGGTGCCGATTCAATAAGATCGTTGAGCTCTAGTAATAATAGCATGGATGAAAGCTTGTCTATGGTCAAGCCGCTGCGTTCAACCAGCTCGTCGGTGGATACTGGATCGTAGCCGATAGTGCCGAGTAAATCGTTTGATTCCGGATCGAGTTGACTTTTTGTGGCTTCGGCAGGTACTGGAATATGCTCGGCGATAAACCCCAATAAACTGCCGAGTTCCTCGACGATCTCGGAAGCCTGGGTAACCAGTCTGGCACCCTCCCGAATGAGCTGATGGCAACCTTGAGCCTGTGGATTATGAATGGATCCGGGAATCGCGAACACTTCGCGCCCCTGTTCGACTGCCTGGCGTGCGGTGATCAGCGACCCGCTGCGACGCGTGGCTTCGACTATAAGCGTGGCAACACTGAGCCCGCTAATGATGCGATTACGCCGTGGAAAATTTTCACTGTTTGGGCCGGTACCGAGCGGGAATTCGCTGACCAGTAATCCGTTTTCATGGATATCATAAGCCAGCTGTTTGTTTTGCGATGGGTAAATGCGATCAAGGCCGGTACCGGTTACCGCGACAGTGTTGCCACCGCATGACAAGGCACCCAGGTGGGCCTGCGAATCGATTCCTGCCGCCATGCCGCTGGTAATGGTTAATCCTGCCTGTGCGAGTGTCGCGGCAAAATCTCTGGCTGTCCTCGCGCCACCCGGGGTGCAATTCCGGCTGCCGACGATTGTGACTTGTGGGTTTTTCAGTAATTCAATGTCACCGCTGCAATAGAGCAGAGGAGGGTAGTCGGATATTTCTTTCAGCAGCGGTGGGTAAGCATCGTCATCGTAGCAAATGATATGGTTACCGGGTTGTTCGGCCCAGGTTAATTCCTGCTCGACGGCCGATCTGTCAGGATTTAATACCTGATCGATCTGTTCGTTACCGAGGCCTGCGGCTTTAAGCTTACTGCGGTCAAGCTCAAAAATTTGATTGAAATTGGGAGAAAATTGCTTGGCTAAAGCTATCAGCGAAACCCGGCCTATGCCGAAGCAATGATAAAGAGTAAGAAAACTGGCAAGTTGATCCTTTTGCATGCTGATTCCATTGAAACTGTTTCTGGTGAAGGCGATATCATAGCATTAGAGCTGCGCCGGTGCTCAATGCAGCGCTTGTCCTGATTGAGTAGGGCCGAATTCATTCGACCGGTCTAATAATTGGTCGAATGAATTCGACCCTACAGATTTCGACCCTACAGGTTATTGGCCGAATGAATTCGGCCCTAAAGGCTTGATAGGGAGAATATCTGAAGTTCAGGGCGATTCGACAAAATCTCGTAGGCTGATGGGGCGGTCGGCTTCCATTACCAGGGCATAGCTCATCTTCTCGAATGAACGGATAATCATGACTATACCGATGCGCTCGTCCGGTAATTTGACGCGAAAAGCGGGGTCTTCTTCCTGCGTATCGGGAATTACATCGCCGATACGTTTAATATTGAGCAAATTACCGGTTTGGACGCCGTCTCTTGCACCCAGGTTAATCGCGAGGGTTTGGTACTGGCCGAGCTGAGAAATTGCATCCAGCAAGGAGACTACTTCCCCCTGTACATAGGCAGCGGGGGGCCTGGGAAAGAAGTCGCGTTCAAAATTGGTGTTATCGAGTGGCAGCACACGGTCGTTGCGCAGGATTTCGCGAACCGAATTTGTCACCAGTACCGTTGCGGGATCGCCACCTGATAATAATTTGGAATCTCCAACATACAGGGCCTGGTATCCAAGCAGTTCGTTTGTGGCCGGGTCGAAGATTGGCTTGTCGGGCCTGAAGATCTGGTAGCGCCCGCTACCGGACGAGGTATCGAGCTTTCGTACATACAGCTTGTCGTTCATACTATTGATCAGATGAGCATCGACGCTGGAAATAATATACGCGGCGCGACTCAGTTGTTCCTGGTCGATAACCTGTGGCCGGGCCAGCAGATGCCTGATCGATTCGATCGGAATCGACGGGATGCTGGCATCGATGCTTTGTGAACGAATCCGTGGTGACAACTTGACGACTGTCATGCCCGTGGTACCGGTGCCGGTACCGCCGGTCGATAATACCGCGCCATCGGCTCCACGCCTAACCAGTTGGACCCGTTTTTGACCATTGATATAGATAATCGCCAGAATGTCACCAGGATAAATCAGGTGAGGGTTTTCGATTTGTGGGTTTTTGAACCAGATTTCAGGCCAGTGCCACGGGTCGCGCAAGAATTCCGCGGAAATATCCCACAAGGTGTCACCTTTTTGTACAATATAGGTATCGGGATATTGCGGTTCGTATATGACAGTTTCAGCGGGTTCAGATTCAGCGATAATGGCTTCTACAGTATTGGCCTGAGAAGACGCCTGATCGGTGTCTTCCACGACCGAAAATGGCTCTATTTGGCCCGCACAGGCGGATATCAGCAACAAACCGGCGAGCACCATCAATCCTTTTGTCAGCTGTCTTGTGGCTATGTTGGTCATAAAAACCCCTGTTGTGCGGCAATAGTCTATCGATTGTAGCTATAATCTGACTGACTACAACCTTTTTGATGAGTAAGATTCTAATATAATCATTAACTTGGGACAACTACTTGTAAACTTTCTTGAAGTTTTAAATCATGGCTTTATTAAATATTTTGCATTTTCCAGACCCAAAATTGCGCACTGTAGCAAAACCGGTGACTGAATTTGATTGTGAATTGAAGCAATTGGTCGCCAATATGTTTGAAACCATGTATGAAGCACCTGGTATTGGACTCGCAGCCACCCAGGTCGACCGGCATATTCGCCTCCTGGTGATGGATGTCTCGGAAGAACGAAATACACCGCAGTGCCTGATCAATCCAGAAATCCTGGAATCGGATGGTGAACAGGAATCGGATGAGGGCTGTCTGTCAGTTCCAGGGTTTTACGAAAATGTTAAACGCGCAGGGCATATTCGGGTGAAAGCCCAGGATGAAAGCGGCAAATCCAGGGAATTTGAGGCCGACGGCCTGGAAGCGGTATGTATTCAACACGAAATGGATCACTCGCAGGGCAAGCTGTTCGTCGATTATATCTCGTCGCTCAAACGGGGCCGCATTCGCGCCAAACTGGTCAAAATGAAAAGAAATAATGAGTTAGGTTAATGCCTGCGGATATTTCTACCAGGGGGCTATTTTTTCAGACATGTTGAAAATAATTTACGCAGGCACCCCGGAGTTTGCGGTTCCAGCGCTTGAAGCTTTGCTGCAATCGGAACATCGGGTTCTCGCAGTTTATACGCAGCCAGACCGGCCCGCTGGCCGGGGGCGAAAAATCCAGGCGAGCCCGGTCAAAACCTGTGCGCTGGCACACAATATCCCTGTTTATCAACCTGACTCATTCAAGAACTCCGCCGCATGTGAGCGCCTGGCAAGTTTTGAGGCTGACCTGATGGTAGTTGCCGCCTATGGTTTGTTATTGCCCTTGCAGGTACTCGAACTACCTCGGCTGGGGTGCATCAATATTCATGCGTCACTCTTGCCCCGGTGGCGTGGTGCTGCACCGATTCAACGCGCTATTCAGGCGGGGGATGAAAAAACCGGCATCACCATCATGCAGATGGACGAGGGTCTGGATACCGGGGACATGCTGATCTCTGCATCCCTGTCGATTGGCGCAGACTGGAATTCTGCCGAGCTTCACGACCGCCTGAAACTGCTCGGCGCGCAGCTATTGATGGAGGCCGTTGACAAACTCGAATCGGGTGTGCTTGAAGCGACCCGGCAAGACCATGAAAGGTCAAGCTATGCGGCCAGGCTGAGCAAGCAGGAAGCCGAGATAGACTGGAACAAGAATGCCGCTACCCTGCAACGGGAAATCAGGGCCTTTGTCCCCTGGCCGGTCAGTTTTACGCACCTGGAAAATAAAAATGTACGAATTTGGCAAGCCCGGATAGAGTCCGGTCACACTGTGAATTTACCGGGTCAGATCATCGATCATAACCGCGATGGGATATTCGTCAGTTGCCGGGATTCTGTGCTACAAATCACCCGGTTGCAGTTGGCGGGTAAAATTCAATTTAGCGCCGCGCAGCTATTACACTCCACGAATTTGACCGGGATGCGTTTTGCCTGATAGCCATGACTTATCGCTAGCATTGGTCGAGGCAAGTAGGTGTTAAATGATGCAGACTGACTCGACTAACCCGCGTTGGCTTGCACTTCAAGCACTGTTACTGGTGATTCGTGAGGGCCGTTCGCTGGACGATGCCCTGGCTCAGTCCGACAAAACGCTTTTCGACGCCCGGGACCTGTCCCTGTGCGGGGAACTGGCGAATGGGGTGTGCCGTTGGTATTTTGCCCTGCTCGCACAGCTCAAACCCTATTTGAGAAAACCGCTAAAAGCCAAAGACATCGATTTGAAGATTATTTTATTGATCGGCCTGTACCAGCTTACGAAGATGCGTATCGAAGATCATGCCGCGGTAAACGAGACTGTAAAGTTGGTTGTGTCACGCAACAAGCCCTGGGCCAAAGGTCTGGTCAATGGGGTTTTACGTCAAGTGATCCGCGACCGGGTGGAAATAGAGCCCGAGCATTATGAGGCGTCCTACCCGCAGTGGATGCGCGACACAATAGTGACGGACTGGCCGCAAGATCATCAGGACATATTTCGGGCAGGGAATAGTCGTGCGCCGATGACGCTACGGGTTGACCTGCGGCAGAGATCACAGAGCGAGCAAATAAAAATCTTGTTGAAAGATGGGATAGGCGCAAGCGGACATGCGCTGATCGATTCGGCTATCGAGCTGGACAAACCCTGCCTGGTGAGCAGGATCGAGGGCTTCGATGCTGGTTTATTGAGCGTACAGGATGCCGCTGCCCAGATCGCAGCAGGTTTACTCGACTGTCAGCCTGGTATGCGGGTGCTGGATGCCTGTGCGGCTCCGGGTGGAAAAACCGCGCACCTGTTGCAGGCTAACGATGATCTTGATTTGACCGCGATCGACCTAAGCCAGTCGCGCCTGAAAATGGTCGAACAGAATCTTGTACGCGTTAAGCGCAAGGCGAAACTGGTTTGCGGTGATGCGGCTGATCCGCAAGCCTGGCATGAAGGTGCTTTATTTGACCGTATCCTCGCCGATGTACCCTGTTCTGCCAGTGGCGTAATCAGACGACACCCCGATATCAAGCTATTGAGGCGCGCCGGTGATATCCCTCAACTGGTTAAACAGCAAAGAAAATTACTCGATGGCCTGTGGTCGGTGCTCAAGCCAGGTGGTTTGATGCTCTATAGTACCTGCTCGATATTTAAGCAGGAAAACGAACGCCAGATAGAATGGTTTGTCGAAAACACTGATAAATGTACGGTGTATTCCCTGAATTCAGTACAATGGGGTGAGCGGAGACCTTTTGGGCGCCAAATACTACCGGGGCAGCATAATATGGATGGATTTTACTATGCCTGTTTGCAAAAATCTGAAATCAGCAGCAAGCAGAACTAATGACTTTGCATCGAGTAGCAATTGCGTTAGATTTTAGATCACTGATACTGATCGCGAGTCTTTTCTCGGGTCTGATGATTACGCTGCCGATAAGTGCCGAGGAACACCCCGAGTTTAACGTGCAGCAGGCCGGTTTTACCCTCGACGATACTATGTTGATGCTTGCCTCCAAAGTCGACATCGAATTGCCTGACTATATTAGTATTGCGATTAACCAGGGTTTTGCGGTTCCGCTGATGTTCGAAGTTCAAATCCTTGCCCTCAGAAATTACTGGTTCGACCAGAAGATCGTCACGTTAAAGCAGCAATACCAACTTCACTACCTGCCAATGTTAAGATCCTATGCCGTTTTTGACCTCAATACAGGCCAGCGCCGCTATTACGACAGTCTGCCAGAAGCGGTACGAGAGCTGGAAGTGGTTTACAATTACCCCATGCTGGATGTCAACAATCTGGAATACGACCGCATTTTTTACGCGCGTATGCGCTTTGGTATCGATATCGACGAGCTACCCCTGCCGCTAAAGTCGAGTGCGTTGTGGGATAACGACTGGGATTTGCAAAGTGACTGGTTCGAGTGGGACATTGAGCGGCCCGAATCATGAATAGCACGATGCGCAATTCAGTCCTGATACTGGCGCTGGTTATCCTGTTGATGGTATCGCTGTATTCGATCAGCGAAGCGACTTTCAATTCGGCTGCCTTTAGCAAATATTACGGTTGGCTGGTGTTTGTCAATGCCATCAGCCTGGTCACTCTACTTGGTCTGATTGTATATAACGTTTACAGGTTGATTGTGCAATATCGGCTGAAAGCGGTTGGTTCGCGTCTGACGACCCGCCTGATCAGTGTGTTTGTATTGCTGACGATCATTCCGGTGAGTATTGTGTACTATTTCTCGCTCACCTTTCTGCACCGAAGTATCGATAGCTGGTTCGATGTCGGTATCGAGACGGCACTTGAAGATTCCCTGCAACTGGGGCGCAGTGCACTGGATCTGCGCAAGCGCGAAGCGCTTAACAAGACGCGACTGATTGCGTCTGAAATTACCGATATAGGCGATGAGCTATTGATCATGTATCTCGACGAGGCGCGTGAGCGTCACAATGCCAATGAATTGACCCTGGTCGATCACGATCAGTCTATCCTGGCTTCGAGTAGTATCGATTCGACCAAATTGCCAACCGCGTTGTCGCTAACCGATGTGGGTGAACTCAGCGCCGAAAAACATTACCTGAATCTGGAGGATAGCCCTGTATATGGGCTGGCGATACGCATTGTCGTGCTGGTTTCAAGTTCGGATGTAACCGAAAAGGCTAAGACGCTACAGGCGCTTTTCCCTTTTACTGACTACCTGAACGAATTGACAATCGGCGTGCAGGAGGCTTTCGAGCAGTACAAGGAGCTGGCGGTATTACGCAACCCGCTCAAAACCAGTTTTACCCTGGCGCTATCGGTTATCTGGTTGCTTAGCGTGCTATCGGCGGTCTGGCTGGCCTTTGTCGCGGCGCGAAAACTGGTTTCACCAATCAACGATCTGGTCGAAGCCACCAAATCGGTCGCCGCAGGGGATTATGAAAAACAGCTTACCGTGGAAGGTTCTGACGAGTTAGGAATTTTGCTGCACTCTTTCAATACCATGACACGTAAAATATCGAAATCGAGAGAGGTGGCGGAACAGAGTAAGTTGAAGGAAGCGAAGCAAAAGAAATACCTGGAATCGGTGATGGAGCATATTAATTCGGGTGTACTAACCATCGATGAAACCGGATTTATCAAGAGTGGAAATCCGGCTGCCTGTTCGATTTTTGGTATAGCGAACTATTTCTTCACCGAACTTTACATCGCCGACGTGGTGCGGGAATACCCGATGATGCAGCATTTCTTCGAAGTGGTGCAGGGCCATATGGAAAATGATCGGGAGTGGCAGGAAGAGGTGGTGATTTTCGGCCACAGTGGAAGAAAAATTCTGCGCGTCAGAGGCACAAGCCTGGAGACGCAATCAGACGATCGTAAAGAGCAGGTGATAGTGGTCGACGATTTGACCGAGTTGATCCAGGCGCAAAAAGATTCGGCCTGGAGCGAAATGGCCAGACGTCTGGCACATGAAATCAAAAATCCATTGACTCCGATTCAACTGTCGGCCGAAAGATTGCAGCGTAAATTAAGTGGAAAGGTAGCACCGGATAAACAACGCATGCTCGATCGCTATACCCAGACTATCGTACAGCAGGTCGAAGCGATGAAATCGATGGTCAATGCCTTTAGTGACTATGCGCGCTCCCCCACGCAAAAACCGGAATCCCTGAATTTGAATCAGATGCTGGAAGCGATAACGACACTGTATGATGCAGACAATGACGATGTGGCAATAGAACTGGATCTGGATAGCTCGATACCCATGATACAGGGGGACCCTGTGCGCTTGCGGCAATTGGTACACAATCTGATTAAGAATAGCCTGGAAACCATCGATCAGACTGGGTGGATAAAAATGCAGACCCGCTGTGTACGCGAAACCGGTCGGCAATTTGCCGAACTATCGGTCGAGGATAGCGGTAGTGGTGTTGCCGATGAAATTGCCGATAGCCTGTTTGAACCCTATGTTACGACTAAAACTTCGGGTAGCGGGCTTGGACTGGCTATAGTAAAGAAAATCGTCGATGAACACGGTGGTATGGTGTGGACCGAAAAAGGTTCCCAGGGCGGAGCAAGATTTATAGTACGCTTACCCCTGATATCGCAAATAAACGATGAAACCAGTGCCGATGAAACTAACGAAAAAGATGTCAGGGTAATATCATGAGCGCAAGAATTCTTGTCGTCGACGACGAACCGGATATCAGGTTTCTGCTCAAAGATATTCTAGAGGATGAGGGTTACCAGGTAGACATAGCGGAGCATGCCAGGGCGGCGAATGAAAAAAGGCAGTCGAATATGCCTGATCTGGTGTTGCTTGATATCTGGATGCCCGAAGTTGATGGCGTTACCCTGTTGAAACAATGGAAAGCCTCCAATGCTGACGATTGCCCTGTGGTGATGATGTCCGGCCACGGCACCGTGGAAACTGCGGTTGAGGCGACTAAATTCGGTGCTTACGATTTTGTTGAAAAACCGCTTTCCATGGCCAAGCTTCTGAGTACTGTCAAAGCGGCTCTTGCTAGTGCTTCGAAATCGGGGCGGCAGGAATTTCGTGAGAAAAAGGAAGAACCAGTCGGTAATAGCCGTACTGTGCACCAGTTAAAACTTCAATTTCAAAGCTTACGTCATTCCAGTACCCCCGTGTTCCTTGCCGGTGTGACGGGTAGTGGCCGCAGAATCTGGGCTTCTTATCTCAGTGAGTTATCACACCCTGACAACCCTATGAAAGTATTCGACCCCGACCGGGGTCTCTCTGATTTTCTGTCTTTGAACTCCAACCTATATATTGAAGAAATTTTGGACTTGAGCCAGGATCAGCAAACCAATATTTACCGTGAAATTCAGAATGATAGCAGGCAGTCCGATTATCGTTTGATCCTGTCCAGTCGACTTGACTATTCACGCCTTGTTAAACACCCCAAAATATTACCGGCACTTGCCAGTTGTTGGCGCAAGGCCATTCAAATTCCATCGCTGAATGAGCATATTGAGGATATTCCAGAGTTACTCGAGTATTATGTCAATTGGTACGGCGATTACGAACAGCTACCTTATCGGCATTTCGGCGTGGCCGCACAGAATTTACTACGCAATTACAGCTGGGACGGAGATATAACCCAGTTAAAGCATTTCATTAAAGCCATATTGGCGAATAGTGATCAGGAATCCATAGAACTTGATGAAATCCAGCAAATTCTGCTGCAAACTGACCCGTCCAAACCGAAGGATCCGGAAAATGCGATGCAATTCAGCATCGATCTGGATCTGGATTTGCGTGAAGCCAGAGAAGTATTTGAACGAGAGTATCTGGCCCGGCACCTGAGCTTGAGCGGAAACAATATTGCTGAACTCGCACGACGAGTGGGGCAGGAACGAACCCACCTTTACCGAAAGTTAAAGACACTGGGCCTTTATAACAAGAAAAAATCCTGAAATGAAAATCATCATACTGGGGGCCGGTCAGGTTGGCTCAACGGTTGCGAGCGAACTCGCCCGGGAAGAAGCCAACGAAATTACCGTTATCGATATCGACCAGACCATCCTGACCGAATTACAGGACCACCTCGATCTGCGGACCATTTGTGGTAATGGATCCTACCCCAATATGCTCGAAATGGCGGGTGCCGATGATGCCGATATGTTGATCGCGTTAACCAACAGCGATGAAATCAACATGGTTGCCTGCCAGATAGCATCGTCTATATTCCATACACCGACCAAGATTGCCCGTATTCGCTCACCAGAATACTTGCGTCATCCTGAATTGTTTGCGGCCGAATCGATCCCGGTAGACGTGATGATTAGTCCGGAATCGCTGGTGACCGAATACATTCATCATCTGATCGAGCATCCCAGTGCGCTGCAAGTGCTGGATTTCGCCGGGGGGAAAGTACAGTTGGTTGCGGTTAAGGCTTACGATAATGGTCCCCTCGTCGGGCATGCGCTTAAGACCATGAAACAACATGTGCCTGGTGTCGATATGCGCGTCGCAGCAATATTTAGAGAAGGTAAATCGATACGGCCTTCAGCCGAATGTATTGTCGAAGCCGGCGATGAAGTGTTTTTTATCGCAGCGCGCAGGCACATACCGATAGTGATTTCAGAATTGAGAAAGCTCGATAAACCGATCAAACGAGTGATGCTGGCCGGTGGCGGCAACATCGGCGGACAACTGGCCGGGCTGCTAGAAAAAGATTATCAGGTGAAGGTGATCGAGATGCACCCTGACAGAGCGAGACAACTGTCGGGTATTCTAGATTCTTCCATCGTCTTGCTTGGAGACGCTGCCAACCCAGACCTGTTGCTCGAGGAAAATATCGAATCGATGGATGTATTTTGTGCCCTGACCAATGACGATGAAGCGAATATCCTGTCTTCCATGCTGGCCAAGCGTATGGGAGCCCGGAAGGTAATGTCGTTGATCAATCGCCCAGCTTATGTTGAATTAGTTGAAAGCGGCTTGATCGATATCGCAATCTCACCGCACCAGGTTACGATCGGAACGCTGCTGGCACATATTCGCCGGGGTGATGTGGTCGCGGTGCACGCGTTACGCCGTGGTTCCGCCGAAGCTATAGAAGCGATAGCGCATGGGGATAGTAGTTCGTCAAGAGTGGTTGGTCGCACCATCGAACAGATTAAGTTACCGGTTGGCACCACCATTGGCGCCATCGTACGTGGCGAGCGGGTGATTATTGCGCACCATGACACGATGATTGAGTCCGAAGACCATGTCATCCTGTTTTTAACCGATAAGAAAAAAATTACCGAGGTCGAACGTTTGTTCCAGGTTGGATTTACCTATTTTTGACGCGCTATGCAGTTTTTGGTGATACAGCGCGTACTCGGACTGCTGCTAATTATTTTTAGCATCAGTTTTTTGCCCCCATATTTTATCGGTCTGCATTACCAGGACGGTGCGACAGAGCCCTTTATCCAGGCATTCTTCATTACCCAGCTCTGCGGTTTTTTGCTATTTTTACCGGTGAGGAATCATAAAAAGGAATTACGCCTACGCGACGGGTTTATGGTGGTGGTGCTGGTCTGGGCGGTACTGGGTATAGTCGGCGGTTTACCGATTTATTTGTCCGGTATTTACGATATTTCGATCACCGATGCGATTTTTGAATCGATGTCGGGGCTCACCACGACCGGGGCGACGGTGATAGCCGGCATCGATTCGTTGCCGCACTCAATATTGTTTTATCGACAGGAATTACAGTGGCTTGGCGGCATGGGGATCATCGTTCTGGCCGTGGCGGTGTTGCCGATGCTTGGGATCGGCGGGATGCAATTGTTTCGAGCCGAAACGCCCGGTCCGGTTAAGGACAACAAGCTCACGCCCCGTATCACCGAAACCGCAAAATCGCTTTGGTATATCTACATGGGGTTGACGGTCAGTTGTGGGCTGGCTTACTGGGTGGCAGGCATGTCGATTTTCGATGCGGTGTCGCACGCATTTTCGACTATCGCGATTGGTGGCTTTTCCACCCACGATGCCAGTATCGGCTACTTCGATAGTACTGCAATCGAACTGGTCGCTGTTGTATTCATGCTTCTTTCAGGCGCCAATTTTGCTATCCACTTTGTTGCGCTTCGCAATAAGTCACTGAAACCTTATTTGCGCGATGCGGAATTCAGGGCCTATATCTGGGTGTTGCTGGTGGTCAGTATTGTCACCATCGGATATTTGCAATTGACCAAGACATTCGAATCTACTACTGAGTCAATTATTGAGGGTTTGTTTCAGGTGGTGTCGATTGGCACCACGACCGGCTTTACTACTGTCGAATATTATACCTGGCCCGGATTTTTACCCGTATTACTGTTGTATGTGAGTTTTATCGGTGGTTGCTCCGGTTCTACCGGTGGCGGTATTAAGGTGATTCGTATTCTGCTGCTGGTGAAGCAGGGCGCGCGTGAGCTAAAAAAGTTGATTCATCCTAACGCTCAATTTGCCGTGAAGATAGGCAGGAAACCCTTACCGGAAAAAGTACTCGAGGCGGTATGGGGCTTTTTTGCCGCCTATTTGGCCATTTCGGCACTGATGATATTGTTACTAATGGCCTCAGGACTGGATCAGGAGACGGCTTTTTCGGCGGTCGCAGCCTGTTTCAACAATCTGGGGCCGGGGCTTGGCGATGTCGGTCAAAATTATGCTTCGATCAACGATTTTGCCAAGTGGGTACTGATTTTCGCAATGCTGCTCGGCAGGCTTGAAATATTTACCCTGCTGGTTTTGTTTACCCCTGGATTTTGGAGAAAATAAAAGTTGAAAAAAATCGGCTATGTACAGGACGTACGGTATGCCGATTTTGCATCGTTACAAGGGCAAGGGTTGTTCCTACAACCCAATTGCATTTCCACCAGGGCCTGCCCCACGAGCACCGCGAGTGCTTTGGGTATCCATGGCGGTCATGTAACTTATTAGAGCACCAACAGTAGGCGCCTCTAGGCGATGCAGGAGCAGTTGCCGAGGAGCAAAAATCGGCGCCCCCAAAATTGCGAAAAAACGCATTTTAGGGTCGCCCAAAAAAGAAGCCCTGGTCAATCCATGACCGGGGCTACAGTGTTGTCCTGAAGGAGCGTTCAACTAATCCCTGTTCGGGCGTCCCTGCTCTGCCATCCCTGCCATCGTCCCTGAATGTGCGTCCTTGCACGCCTGGTGCTGTTCTTCCTTGGCGACTCATCCCTGAGACGTGCTAGTATAGTGTCACGACGTTATAAATATTGATATCGTAATAAAGCCGAAATAGTGTCAGTCATGTCAGTGTAAAAATGTAGGAGATTTCCTACTTCCTGTCGATAACCTGGAGCAAATACTGGTTAAAAAATGATATTTCCAGCCATACAACCGGGAAAGACCTGGCGTTTTGCAGTTTCGAATCTACATACTCTTTATCTCGAGGAGAGTGGAAATCCTGATGGCTTACCAGTGGTGTTCCTGCATGGCGGGCCAGGTGGCAGTTGCGAACCTGAGCATCGACGATTTTTTGATCCGGAGCAGTATCGCATCATCCTGTTCGACCAACGTGGCTGTGGCAGGTCAAAACCGCACGCAAGCCTGGAACAAAACACCACCTGGGACCTGGTAGCAGATCTGGAAAAAATCCGCGAATTTCTGAAGGTCGAGCAATGGGTGGTATTTGGCGGTTCATGGGGCTCGACACTAGCGCTGGCCTACGCGCAAAAACATCCTGAAAGCATTATGGGCTTGATTCTGCGTGGAATATTTCTCACTCGTGACGAAGATATACGCTGGTTTTATCAGGGGGGCGCCGCCCGGTTTTTTCCCGAAGCCTGGGAACACTTTCTCGAACCCATTCCCGAATTAGAACAAAGTGATATGATAAGCGCTTATTATAAGCGACTGACCAGCGAAAACGAAATTGTTCGAATGGGGGCCGCTAAAGCCTGGTCGATCTGGGAAGGGACGACCGCAACGCTACTCCCGGACAAAGCCGTCGTAGACTATTTTAGCGATCCGCACACAGCACTCAGTATTGCGCGTATCGAATGCCATTATTTCAGCAACCATAGTTTTTTTAGTCCTAACCAGCTACTCGACAATGCCAGTAAACTAAAAGATATTCCCGGATTCATCGTGCATGGCCGCTACGATATGATTTGTCCGATCGACCAGGCGTTGTCTCTCAATCGGCAGTGGGGCACCTCTCAACTAAAAATTATTAACAATGCCGGGCATGCAATCTCCGAGCCTGGTATTAGCGATGCTCTGGTGGAATGTTGCAAGCAGATGCTTGATATTCTGTCGTGATCACCTTGCTACAACGCGTCAGCGAAGCGCGCGTTGTCATTGCAGGACAGTGTTTCGCCGGTATCGACAAAGGATTACTGGTGCTGGTAGGCGTGCAGGCCAGTGATAGCGAAGAGATAGCTCGAAAGTTTGTTTCGCGTTTGCTCAATTATCGAGTGTTTTCCGATTCTGAAGGCAAGATGAACCTGTCATTAATTGATGTCCAGGGCGGACTGTTGCTGGTTCCGCAATTTACCCTGGCTGCCACCACCACCAAAGGGCGTAGGCCCAGTTTCACTTCAGCGGCGCCACCGGCACAGGGTGAATTTATTTTTCAGGCCATGGTAGATGCCGCGAGAAGCTGTTACCAGAAGGTAAAATCAGGTCAGTTCGGAGCCAATATGCAGGTGCAGCTGATTAACGATGGTCCGGTAACTTTTATTCTGGACTGATTTATTGCCTTTACCTCATATAGAGCGGGTAGATCACGCCTGCACAAAATCATCTAAAAGGTCGAATTCCTGCGGAATGTCGATTATTATCTGATTCCTCATCTGTTCTACCCGAAAAGCGTTATTCATGTCCGATCGTACCGCCACAGTGACCAGAGATACACTGGAAACGCAAATCACGGTTTCCGTTAATCTGGACGGAACTGGCAAGGCCAGTTTCGACACCGGAATCTCGTTTCTCGAGCACATGCTCGACCAGGTCGCCCGGCATGGGTTGATCGATCTGGAAATCAAAGCCAACGGCGATCGGCATATTGACGATCACCATACGGTTGAAGATATCGGCATAACCCTGGGCCAGGCGATTGCTCAGGCGCTCGGTGACAAGAAAGGCATCGTGCGCTACGGTCACGCTTACGTGCCGCTGGACGAAGCACTGTCACGAGTGGTGATCGATTTTTCAGGCCGCCCCGGAATCGAGTACCGGGTTGATTACCCAAGCGCGCGCATCGGACAATTCGACGTTGACCTGTTCCACGAATTTTTCCAGGGGTTCGTGAACCACGCGTCGGTGACCCTGCACATCGACAACTTGTTTGGCAGAAATTCTCACCATATTGCCGAAACCATATTTAAGGCCTTCGGACGTGCGCTGCGGGTTTCGGTATCCAGGGATGAAAGAATGGGGGGCGTGATCCCCTCGACCAAGGGTTCGCTGTAATTGATGCAAAGTATTGCCGTCATAGACTACGGGATGGGCAATCTCAGGTCTGTTGTCAACGCGCTGGAGCATGTGGCAGGTAAAAATCACAAGGTGGTATTAACCTCTAACCCGGACCAGGTTATGCGCGCGCAGCGGGTCGTGTTTCCGGGTCAGGGAGCGGCCAGAGACTGTATGCGCGCGATAGACCAGTACGAGTTGCGCGAAACAATTTGTGATGCAGCCGCTCACAAACCATTTCTGGGAATTTGTATGGGTATGCAGGTTTTGATGGCGCATAGCGAAGAAAACCAGGGTACCGATTGTCTTGGCATTTACCCGGGACAGGTGCGATATTTTGGCGATGATCATCATGGCGACGATGGGAAAAAGCTCAAGGTACCGCACATGGGCTGGAATCAGCTACACCAGACCGGTGAGCATCCACTCTGGAAATCGATCGATGACGATGCCAGATTTTATTTCGTGCATAGTTACTACCTCGAAGTCAGCGACCAAAGTCTGGTGATCGGTGAATGCGAATATGGATTTTCCTTTAGTTGTGCCATTGCCCGCGACAATGTATTTGCGCTGCAATGTCATCCAGAAAAAAGCGCCGACGCAGGGCTTCAACTGCTGTCTAATTTTATCCGCTGGGATGGTCAGACATGATCCTGATTCCCGCTATTGATTTGAAACAGGGCCATTGCGTACGACTGCGCCAGGGGCGCATGGAAGACAGTACTGTGTTTTCGGATGATCCGGTTTCGATGGCAGGAAAATGGGTATCGCAGGGTTGCAAACGGCTGCATCTGGTTGACCTCGATGGCGCCTTCGAAGGCGCGCCGGTGAATGCCGATGTCATCGAGGAAATCACCGCCGCATATCCGGGGTTACCGATTCAGATTGGTGGCGGTATCCGTACCGTCGATACGGTTGAAGCTTACCTCGAGGCAGGTGTCAGCTATGTTATTATCGGCACGCAAGCAGTCAAGAAACCCGAGTTTGTCACCGAACTGTGCGCTGAATTTCCCGGCAATGTGATCATCGGTATTGACGCGAGGGATGGAATGGTCGCGGTGCAGGGCTGGGCCGAAGATTCCGATCATGCGGCAGAAACCCTGGCGCGGCGCTTCGAAGATCAGGGCGTTGCGGCCATCGTATACACCGATATCAGCCGTGACGGCATGATGCAAGGGGTAAACGTAGAAGCGACAAAAGCACTCGCCGAAGCGGTGAGTATTCCAGTAATTGCCTCGGGTGGCGTGACCGACATGGAAGACATTAAGAAACTTAACAGCGTTAAAGATTCAGGTATTGAGGGAATAATCATTGGCCGTGCACTGTACGAACGGGCGATTAGTCTGGTGGAAGCCCAGGAATATCTCGATCAACATTAAGTATTGCCCGAAAAGCATGCCACTCGCGAAACGAATTATCCCCTGCCTTGATGTCGATAATGGGCGTGTTGTCAAAGGGGTGAAATTTGTTGAAATTCGCGACGCCGGCGATCCGGTAGAAAATGCCCGGCGTTATAATCTCGAAGGGGCCGACGAACTGACATTTCTCGATATTACCGCGAGTTCGGATGATCGGGAAACCATGGTGCACGTGGTCGAGGCGGTCGCCAGAGAAGTGTTTATCCCGTTAACCGTCGGTGGTGGGATAAGGAGGATTTCCGATATTCGGCGTCTGTTAAACGCCGGGGCAGATAAGGTGAGTATCAATACTGCCGCGGTGTTTAACCCTGAATTTGTACAACAGGCGTCGAGTAAATTTGGATCGCAGTGTATCGTGGTGGCGGTAGATGCAAAAAGAGTCAGTGAAGACGGCCAACCGGGCCGCTGGGAAATTTTCACCCATGGTGGGCGCAGAGCAACTGGCATCGACGCCATCGAATGGACGTGTAAAATGGATCGATATGGTGCGGGAGAAATTCTTTTGACCAGCATGGATCGGGATGGAACAAAAATCGGATTCGACAATGAGCTCACTCGACGGGTTTCGGAAGCAGTCGGGATACCTGTGATTGCCTCGGGAGGTGTCGGCAACCTGCAGCATCTGGCCGATGGTGTGTTAAAGGGTAAGGCCGATGCAGTGCTGGCCGCGAGTATATTTCATTTTGGCGAATACCGTATCGGTGAGGCCAAGGCTTACATGGCGTCGTGCGGCATTGAGATGCGACTCTAATGGCTAACTGGCTCGATCAGGTGCAGTGGAACAGCGACGGACTTGTGCCGGCAATCGCGCAGGATGTCGAATCTGGCGAAGTATTAATGATGGCCTGGATGAACCGGAAGGCGCTGGAATTGACCAGAGAAAAAGGTCGCGCGATCTACTGGTCGCGCTCTCGCCAACAACTATGGTACAAAGGTGAATCATCAGGTCACGTCCAGAAACTGGAGGAAATTCGCATTGATTGCGATGCAGATGTCGTATTATTGCAGGTCAGGCAACAGGGCGGTATCGCCTGCCATACCGGCCGGCGGCGTTGTTTCTTCCGCGTATTGAAAAACGGTGAGTGGCAAATCGACGAAGAAGTAATCGAGGGAATCAGTGATTCCCAATAATCCCGAAGAGATTTATCGATGAGTGATGATATACTTGCGCGCTTGATGGCAGTACTGGAATCAAGAAAGGATGCAGACCCAAAGACATCCTATGTCGCGAGTCTGTACGACGAAGGTCTTGATGCGATACTGAAAAAAATCGGCGAAGAATCCATCGAGACAATCATTGCCGCAAAATCGGGTGATAAACAACAAATTGTTTATGAAACAGCTGATATGTGGTTTCATAGTCTGGTATTGTTGGCACAACAAAATTTAACAGCGCAGCAGGTTCTGGACGAACTGGATCGACGCTTCGGTTTATCCGGGATCGATGAAAAGGCAGCGCGACAAAAGTAATGAGGTGAAAAATGGGTTTTGGTGGAATTAGTATGTGGTCACTATTATTGATTTTGGCTATCGTGATTCTATTATTCGGCACTAAAAAGCTGCGTAATATAGGTGGCGACCTCGGTGGCGCGATCAAGAGTTTCAAGAAATCGATCAAAGACGAAGAAACAGCCAAGTCAGAGCAGGATAAGAATGACGGACATGTGATTGAGGGGAAGGTCACGGAAGAAAAATCAGACAAAATTTCTTAAAGGCACCTTCAGTTCCAGTATTTTCATAGTCACCCTCGAATCATTTGCTTTTAGAGTTTCCTGATGTTTGACATTGGCTTTACCGAAATGATGTTGATAGGCATCGTTGCCCTGGTGGTCATCGGGCCTGAGCGGCTACCGGCGGTGGCACGCACCGCGGGTAAATACTTCTCCAAACTCCGTAATTTCATGTCGAGTGTACGGGCGGATGTCGAAAGTGAATTAAAAGCCGACGAATTACGACAGATATTCGAAAAACAACAGGAGGAAATACAGTCCCTGAAGGAAGTGGTGAGCGATGTTGGTAAGGATATTGGGCTATCGGATATCGCCAATTCGATTAGCGATACGAATCCTGAACCAGAAGTCACTCCCAAACCAGCGACGAATTCGATAGCCAGGCCAAAACCCAAAGCTAAACCGAAAGCCAGGGCCAGGGCTAAATCGAAAGCCGTAGCGAAAACGAAGCTCAGTCCCAAAAACAAGGCGAAGGCAGAAATAAAAGCCAAATCGAAGGCCAAACCCAGGTCTAAGGCTAAATCAAAAGCCAGGCCCCGAGCTAAATCTGTGGTGAAGGAAGGCTAGTCTGGTGTTTCTCAGTGACTCAACATTTCTCAGGTGCGGAAGTCATTCGTATGGCTGAACAAGATACGATCGAGGAATCCAAAGCCGGTAGCCTGATGTCTCACCTGATTGAACTGCGCGATCGCGTGGTGCGTATGATGTTGGCGATTCTGGTCATATTTCTCGGCCTGTTTTACTGGGCAAACGATATATATATCTACCTGGCCGCGCCGTTGACCCGCCATTTGCCGGAAGGGTCGACCATGATCGCGATAGACGTCGCATCGCCATTTTTAACGCCGTTTAAGCTCGTGCTGATGTTATCGGTATTCCTTGCGATGCCGGTCATTTTGTATCAATTCTGGGCTTTTGTGGCGCCCGGTCTGTATCACAAAGAAAAGCGCATCGCCGGACCTCTGCTGGTGTCGAGTATTTTGCTGTTTTACACCGGGATGGCATTCGCCTATTACGTCGTTTTTCCGTTGGTATTCGGGTTTTTTACCTCGATTGGCCCGGAAATGGTCAGCATCTCGACCGACATTGGACGTTATCTCGACTTCGTGTTGGCTTTGTTTTTTGGTTTCGGAATCGCATTTGAAGTGCCGATAGCGACCATAATTTTAGTCGCTATCGGCGTGACCACACCAAAGAAACTTGCCGAGAAGCGCCCCTACGTGGTTGTCTGCGCATTCATCATGGGCATGTTCCTGACACCTCCTGACGTGATTTCACAGGTATTGTTGGCCATTCCGATATTGATATTGTTTGAAGCGGGCCTAATCGCATCGAAAATTATATTTAAGGATCGCCTGGTACAGGATGAACTGTATGAAAGGAACGCTGCCACCGATCAGGACGACGATAAATCACAGGCCAAATCCGATTATCAACCACTCACGGACGAAGAAATGAAAGCCGAGCTGGATCGGGTCGAGGACGAAGAATCTAATACACCCGACGTGGATGACGCCAGCGAGACCGACAAAAAACAGTAACCCCACCCTTAAAGTGCGATAAGATTCAGCGCGGTCGCACCCGCCTACACTGAATTAGCAATGCCGAAAAATAATACTTCGCTTAGAAGCCCTGTTTTACTCATCATTCTTGATGGATTTGGGCTGAACCCCAGCCCGGATAATAATGCCGTGGTAGAGGCGAATACGCCAAATTTCGATCACTATTTCTCTTCACATCCCTTGACCAGGCTGGAAGCCTCGGGCGCAGGGGTTGGATTACCCAAAGGGCAGATGGGTAACTCGGAAGTAGGTCATATGACCATCGGCAGCGGCATGCTAGTCAAGCAGGATCTGGTACGTATCGATGACGCGATAAAAGACCATAGTTTTTTTAAAAACCCAGCGCTGCTGAGTGCGGTCGAGTCTTCTCGGGCTAGCGGTCGCCCGTTACACCTGATTGGACTGGTTTCCGATGGTGGGGTGCACAGTCATATAGACCATTTGAAGGCCCTGATCAACCTGGCTCACCAGCATGACGTGATCGCGCAGGTTCATATGATTACCGATGGCCGCGATACGCCACCACAGGCAGCGACAGGATATCTGCCCGAGCTGGAGGCAGTATTGCAAAAATGCGATGGCTTGATCGGGTCCATATCAGGACGCTACTATGCAATGGATCGGGATGCGCGATGGGACAGGGTGCAACTCGCCTGGAATGCATTAGTGGAATCTCGTGGGCGGCATGCCGAGTCTGCCGAGCTGGCGATTCAACAAAGCTACAAGCGTGGTATTTACGACGAATTTATTTTACCGACCCTGCTGCCCGGTTTTACTCCCGTGCAAGGTGGCGATGGATTGATATTTTTTAACTTTCGCAATGATCGCGCAAAGCAATTATCGGCGGCATTCGCAAGTGAAAAATTCGATCATTTTGACCGTGGTAATAACTTTAGCCCCATTACCGTAACCTGTATGACCTATTACGATGCGAAACTGGCGTCTCCGGTGGCGTTTTCTCCCATTCATCCTGAAGTCACCCTGAGTAGTCTGGTGAGCGAGGCAGGCTATCAGCAACTGCATTGCGCCGAAACGGAAAAGTTTCCGCATGTCACCTTTTTCTTTAATGGTGGGCGGGAACAATGTTTTGTCGGGGAAGATCGCAACCTGATTGATTCGCCCAAAGTCGCTACTTACGATTTGCAACCCGAAATGAGTGCGCCACAGGTTGCCGATACAATGATCGAAGCCTTGAAATCGCATCGCTACGAATTCCTCCTGGTGAACTTTGCTAATGGCGATATGGTTGGGCATACGGCGGTGCGCGACGCGATTATCGAGGCCGTAGAAGTGCTGGATCGAGAGGTGGGCCGAGTGCTGGATGTTGCGATGGAATTAGGGTATTCGATAGTACTAACAGCCGACCATGGTAACTGCGATGAAATGGTTGATCCAGTGAGTGGAGAACCCCGCACCCAGCACTCTCAGCATCCTGTTCCCTGCCTGGTAATCGACAAACAGGTTCAAACTCTTGCTTCAGGTGGTAATCTGTCTGCTATCGCACCGACGGTGTTGCAGTTGATGGGCATTCCGAAACCGCCAGTGATGACAGGTGAATCATTGATTCTCGACAAACTATAAGAGATTTTAAAACCATTATTAGTTAATATATAACGCAAATTACGGGATAATAAACGCCATGGCTGCAATAACGGAAACGCTATCCAGTACCACACTGTTCAGTGGGATGGAGCCTGACGACATCGAAGTAGTCGCGTCGCAGACCGTGATCAAGAAGTTTCCCAAAAACACCGTGATTGTCGGTCAGGGCGACGAAACCGATTCCCTGTATATCATCGTTCAGGGCAAGGTCGATGTTTTTCTGCATAACGACAAGGGCAAGGAAATCATTATCAACACGCTGGGCGAGTGTGAAACCTTTGGTGAACTGGCGCCGCTTGGTGGCATTCCGCGTCAGGCCAGCATTATCACCACTGAAGATTCTATTTTTGGCATTATTTCGCGCCAGGTGTTCGTGGACACTCTGTTGGCCAAGCCATCGATTAGCATGCGCATCATCGACCTGCTGATTTCACGTATTCAGGATCTGACCGAGGAGGTCAGTAGTCTCGCGCTGGAAGATGTGTATAACCGGGTAGTGCGGGTTTTGTACAAGCACGCCGCCGAAGTTGGTGAAAAGCTCATCACTGAAAAGCTGACACAACAGGACATTGCCAGCCGTGTAGGTGCGACGCGTGAGATGGTACACCGCATACTGAAGGAATTAAAAACCGGTGGTTATATTTCCATCGAGGGCAAACATATTACGATCGAAAAAAAGCTCCCGCCGGGCTGGTAATTGCGACCCCCTCACCCAATCGAAACACGAGGTAACCGGTAGTGTCAGGTCACAGCAAATGGGCTAATATTCAACATCGTAAAAAGGCCCAGGATGCCAAACGAGGCAAACTATTCACCCGTCTCATTCGTGAAATCGTTGTGGCCGCCAGGGCAGGCGGTTCTGACCTGGATGCAAATTCCACACTGCGCACCGCTGTAGATAAGGCTAAAAGCCAGAGCGTTCCCAAGGATGCAATCGATCGGGCGGTGAAAAGGGGTGCGGGGGAGCTGGATGGCTCCGATTACGAAGAAATCCGCTACGAAGGATACGGTCCCGCCGGCATCGCCTTTATCGTCGACTGCCTGTCGGATAACCGAAATCGAACGGTCGCAGAAGTACGGCATGCATTCACCAAAGCAGGTGGAAACCTGGGACAAACCGGGTCGGTGGCTTATATGTTTTCGAATCTCGGTGTCCTGCTTTATTCACCTGAGCACGACGAAGACAGTATTATCGAGGCAGCGCTCGAAGCGGGTGCAGAAGACGTGATCGTCGCCGACGATGGTAGTATCGAGGTATTGACCTCTCCCGAGGAATACCTGCAGGTCAAACAGGCGATGACCGACGCTGGGCTTGAACCCGAAGAATCCGACCTGACCATGCGCGCGAGCACCAATACTCTACTCGATGCCGACGACGGCGCCAGGGTAGTCAGTCTGATCGATATGCTCGAGCGTTCGGATGACGTGCAAGAAGTCTATTTCAACGCCGAAATTCCGGAACAGGCGTATGAGTAATCTAGCCTGCGTATTGCACGACGGGACACTTTAATTCAGTGATTATCCTGGGCGTGGATCCTGGATCCAGAACAACCGGTTTCGGACTGATCGACAATCAACTGGACCGGATGGTCTATATCCATAGCGGTTTTCTCAAGATAAAGGGTGACCGCCTGCCCGAGCGACTCGGGCAAATTTACCAGCAAATTGAAGCAGTAATTGCCACGTATCGCCCTGAGCATTTGAGCATCGAGCAGGTTTTTATGCACCGCAATGCAGATTCGGCGCTAAAACTCGGCCAGGCGCGTGGTGCAGCAATTTGCGCGGCGTATCAGGCAGGCCTCGAAATTACCGAGTATGCACCTAGAGAAATCAAGCAGGCCGTGGTTGGCAAGGGTGCCGCAAGCAAGGATCAGGTTCAGCACATGGTTAAACATTTACTGGGATTGCGCGCGCCGTTGCAGGAAGACGAGGCCGATGGACTGGCGATTGCTATTTGCCATGCACAATTTTATGCTACGCAGCAAAAAACCGGGATAGACGCCAAATTGCTTAAACGTCGGAGAACCAGACGCAGATGATCGGTCGATTGACAGGCATACTGTCCGTAAAACGTGCTCCCCAGATTTTAATCGACTGCCGTGGGGTCGGGTATGAAGTCGATGTTTCTATGACTACCTTTTACCAGTTACCCGATGTGGGTGAGCAGTTAGCCATCTGGACCCATCTGCTGGTGAAGGAAGATTCGCATGCCCTGATCGGGTTTAGCAGCGAGCAGGAACGTAAGCTGTTCCGCCAGCTAATTCGCATTAGCGGTGTGGGCGCGAAAATGGCTTTGACTATTTTATCCGGTATCGACAACCGGGAGTTCGCACTGTGCGTCTCGCAAAATGACGTTGCCACCCTGACCCGGCTACCCGGAGTTGGCAAGAAGACTGCCGAACGATTGATCATCGAAATGCGCGATAAGCTGGGCGATCTTGTCCCTGACAGCCAGGCCGCCAGCGGCGTTGGGGCTTTGGCCGCAGGTCCCGAACGCTCGCACAAACGTGAAGCGATCGAGGCGTTGCAGGCGCTCGGTTATAAACCGGTCGATGCCGAAAAAATGGTGCGGCAGGTGGAACCCAGCCTGGATTCGAACGTGAGTGCCGCTGAGGTCATTAAAAAAGCCTTGCAGGCATCGATTAGTCGATAGCCCTGCATGAACGAACAACGTCTCATTGACCCGGAAGCGATTAGCGATGAACTCTCGCAGGACCGGGCGTTGCGACCAAAACGATTAGAGGATTATGTCGGGCAGACGGAAGTTTGCGAACAGATGGAAATTTTTATTACGGCAGCCAAAAATCGAAGCGAAGCGCTCGACCATGTGCTGATATTCGGGCCGCCTGGTCTCGGAAAAACGACGCTGGCACACATCATCGCGAATGAAATGCAGGTAGGTTTGCGCCAGACCTCGGGGCCGGTACTGGAACGCCCCGGCGATCTTGCTGCTATCCTGACCAACCTGGAGCCACACGACGTCCTGTTTATCGACGAAATTCACCGGCTCAGCCCGGTAGTGGAAGAAATACTTTATCCTGCGCTCGAAGATTTTCAGCTCAACATCATGATCGGAGAAGGCCCTGCGGCGAGATCGATCAGGCTCGATCTGCCGCCTTTTACGCTGGTGGGTGCGACCACACGCGCGGGTCTCTTGACTTCGCCATTGCGCGATCGATTCGGCATCGTGCAGCGGCTGGAGTTTTACTCGGGCGAAGAATTGAGCATCATCGTTCGACGCTCGGCCGATCTGCTCAAAATCGAACTGGGTGAAGGGGGTGCAGCGGAACTGGCAGAGCGTTCGAGGGGGACGCCGAGAATAGCCAATCGTTTGCTACGGCGGGCACGGGATTATGCCGAGGTAAAGGCCGACGGTGTGATCGATACCGAGACCGCAAAGGCTGCGCTCGAAATGCTCAAGGTAGACCATACCGGGCTCGATCATATGGATCGCCGGTTGATTTTATCGCTGATCGAGAAATTTGACGGCGGACCCGTGGGCGTAGAAAGCCTGGCGGCGGCGATCGGCGAAGAGCGAGTTACCATAGAGGATGTCATCGAACCCTACCTGATTCAGCAGGGTTTTATGATGAGAACCCCGCGGGGGCGCGTGGTAACATCCCGGGCATATTCTCATTTCGGGTTCAAGTACAAAGGGCAGGGGGAAATCGACCTGTAGACCGCATTTACAGGCCTGAGCGATGCAAACCGAATTGGCGAAATTCAACACAAATAGATAAAACAACATGAATGAAACTTCCCTGCTTACACTGGTCGTGAATGCCAGTATTCCGGTTCAGTTTGTGCTCGTCATTTTGTTACTCGCCTCGGTAGGCTCCTGGGCGCTGATGTATGTCAAGCAAGGTTATATGAGGCAAAGCCAGGCCGAGGCCAAAACTTTCGAGGGTCGCTTCTGGTCTGGTATCAATCTCAGCGATTTGTTTGCCCAGCTGAGTGTGCGTCAGGAAAAACGCTTCGGACTGGAAGTGATATTCGAAAACGGCTTTCGTGAATTTGCGCGCGCAAGGAAGGCAGAGCTGGATAATAGTGCGGTAGTTCGTTCGGCGCACCGCGCGATGAAAATTTCGATGTCGCGTGAAATCGAAATGCTGGAAACTAACCTGTCGTTTCTTGCGACCGTCGGTTCGGTCAGTCCGTACGTGGGTTTATTCGGTACCGTGTGGGGAATTATGGACTCGTTTCGCGCGCTTGCGGGTGTGCGTCAGGCGACCCTCGCGATGGTTGCCCCCGGAATTGCCGAAGCACTGATTGCGACCGCGATGGGATTGCTGGCGGCTATTCCAGCAGTAATCGCTTACAACAAATTTTCCACCGAAATTGACGAAATGATGACCCGGTACGAAAATTTCCTCGAGGAATTTACCGGGATCCTGCAGCGGCAGGCGCAGGCGCCTAAATAGTTATCCGCGACTTAATGACCAGTCTGCAAATATGAGGTGTGCATAACATGGCTCGATCCGGCCATACCAGGCGGCGCCTGCTTTCCGAAATTAATGTGGTTCCCTACATCGATGTCATGCTGGTGCTGTTGATCATCTTCATGGTTACGGTACCCTTGCTGGAACAGGGTGTGGATGTCGAATTGCCGACCGCACCGGCCAATCCACTCGATATAGATAGCCCCGAACCGATCGTAATTACCGTCGATGCCAAAGGTCGTATGTATCTCAATATAGCCAGTCAACCAGAATCGAGCATCGGTTCGGCTGTGCTGGTCGAGCAGGTAGCCGCCGCTTTACGTAAACAACCCAGACGACCGGTCATGGTGCGTGGTGACGCCAATGGGCCTTATCAAAATGTGATAAAAATACTGGTATTGCTGCAACAGGCAAATGTAGAGTCAGTGGGCCTGGTAACCGAGCCGCCGGAATTGAATTAGTGCTTTCGGAGCTACTCAAGCACCCAAAGGCGCTTTTGATTTCGATAGTGGCGCACATCGTACTGCTGGGTGCTTTTCTTTTGAATGCCGACTTTTCCAGTGATCCGAATTTGCACAGGCAGGGAGAGGTGGCAAAAACTGTTAAAGCGAAAGTCGTCAATAGTCAACAGTTAGACGAACAGAAGCGCAGGAAGCAGGAAGAGCTGGAAGCCAAACGCCAAAAAGAGCTGGAAAAGAAAAAGCGAGTCGAGGCTGAAAAAGAAAAGGCCGAAGCAATAAAACGCGAGCAAATAGAGGAGAAAAAACGTAAGCTCGAAGCAGCGAAAAAGAAGCAGGAGACAGCCGGAAAACTGGCCGAGGCCAAAAAGAAAGCCGAGCTAAAGAAAAAGCAGGAAGCTGAAGTTAAGCGCAAGGTAGAACAGCAAAAAAAGCAGGAGCAGGCCGAGGCCAAAAGGAAAGCAGATCAGGAGCGCCTGAAAAAACTGGAGCAGGAACAGCTTGCGAAACAAAAACGCCTGGAAGACGAAAAGAAGAAACAGGAAGCCGAAAAACGACTGCGCGCAGAACAGGAAAGAAAACGCCAGGAGGCGGAGCTAAAAGCCAGGCTCGAAGCCGAAGAGACGCAGCGGCGCCTGAGCTCGTTGCGGGATGCTTACCAGCTCGCGATCAAACAAAAGATCGAACGTAACTGGCGACAACCCCGGGAAAGTGGGAAAATGCCCGATTGTGAGGTACGGGTAATACAGGGACCAGGCGGCATTATACTGAAAGTGACCTTCGGAGCCTGCAAGGGGGGGTCCCCAACTTACCGCCGATCGATTGAAAATGCGGTGTATAAGGCTGAACCACTACCGAGGCCAGGCGACCCGGTATTATTTGAACGTGAATTGATAATCCTGTTCAAAACCCCCGCTGATAATTAGATAATTAAACAACAAGATGAGATTACGATTGAAATATCTATTTTTAATCCTGGTGTGGATATCGATGCCAGGCGCAGCCTTCGGTGCCTTGATTATAGAAATCACCGAGGGCGTAGAAGGAGCGCTGCCGGTCGCGGTGGTGCCGTTCGATACCTCCGAGCTCGCCACCAAACCGCCCGCAGACGTAGCCGAAATCATCGCGAACGATTTAAACCGTAGCGGCGTTTTCAAGGCTCTGGAGCGAAAGGCGCTGGTGGCCCGACCGAATTATAGTGCGCAAGTGCAGTACCCGCGATGGCGTGCTGCCGGGGTGGAATACCTGGTGGTCGGTCGTATCTTTCCAATGGCCTAGGGCCAATATGACATCCGGTTTCAATTGCTCGATGTGCTTAAGCAAAAACAGTTATTGGGTTACAGCCTGCCGGTGAAAAAACGCAAATTTCGATCGGCTGCCCACGAAATCAGCGACCTTATCTACGAACATATTACCGGTATCCGCGGCGCCTTTAATACCCGTATCGCCTATATCAGGGCGCAAACCGGCGAGGCGCGAAAATATATTCTGCAAGTCGCCGACACCGACGGATTTAATGCACAAACGGTGCTTGAATCCGATGAACCACTGATGTCTCCAAGCTGGTCTCCGGATGGGCAGTCACTGGCCTATGTTTCTTTCGAAAACCAGCGGCCGGAAATTTTTATCCAGCACCTCGCATCCGCGAAACGCAGCAAAATTTCGGGATTCAAGGGGATCAACGGCGCGCCAAGCTGGTCCCCCGATGGGAAACATCTCGCGCTGGTATTATCGAAAGACGGTAGTGCGGATATATACGTGATGAATACCGTCAGCAAGCGTTTGCGCCGCCTGACCAAACACCGCGGTATCGACACCGAACCCGTGTGGAGCGATGGTGGTAAATCTATTATATTTACCTCCGATCGTAGCGGATCGCCACAATTGTACGAAATACCGGTTACGGGTGGGAAGCCAAAGCGAATCACATTTGAGGGCCGGTATAACTCGGCGGCAAGCATTTCTCCGGATGGTAAGTACATAGCGATGGTGCATGCCGAACGCGGGCAATATAAGATAGCGCAGTATGAACGCGAAACCGGGAATTTGACGGTGTTGACCGACAGTGCGCTGGACGAGTCGCCCTCGTTTTCACCGAATGGAAAAATGGTGTTATACGCTTCAACAAGGGGTAATAATGGTGTGTTATATGCGGTTTCAGTCGATGGACGCGCGAAACACAGGCTATCGGACCAGTCCGGCGATATACGCGAGCCGGTTTGGGGTCCTTATAAACGTAAACGATAATCGAAGGCGGGTAGGGGAGCAGTTATAATATGAAACAATATTTCTTGATGAGCAGGCTAAGCCTGGCCGGCATCGTGGTTCTGTTGGTGAGTAGTTGTGCGACTACACAGGAACTACCCATCCAGGACGATGGCGCCGATCAGCAACTACAGGGCGAAGTGACCGCTGCCGAAGGCACTATTGCCGAGGATACCGACAGTGCTGCTGCGACCGCAATAAGCGACGAGCCACTGACCGCACAGGAGTTGCTGGAGCAGAGCGATACCCCATTGGCAAATCGCACCATTTATTTTGAATTTGATAGCGCAAAGCTAACCGACGAAGCCCTCTCGATTCTGGAGACACACGGTAATTTTGTTGCCGGCAACGGTAATGTCAGCGTACGACTCGAAGGTCATGGCGACGAACGCGGTAGCCGTGAATATAATATCGCACTAGGTGACCGACGGGCGCAATCGGCGCGCCGGGTACTGCTATTCCAGGGTGCTGCGATAGATCAAATCGATACAGTCAGCTATGGCGAAGAACAACCAGCCATGCTTGGCCATACCGAAGAAGCATGGGCCAGGAACCGTCGCGTCGAAATCATCTATCGGGTGAACTAGAGATGAAAACTTCGGGCCGGGTTACCCCTGTTTTTTTACCCCTTGCTGCTCTAGGCATCAGCCTGCTTATATCGCCGATTGTTCAGGGCCAGGCGCTCACTCCCGACCAGTTAACCCGGCAGGTTAAGAGTTTGGGCGTGAAGGCAGAGAATACCGAAATGACCCTGGGTAACATCGAACAGGAAGTACAAAAACTCTATCGAATGATCGACAACCGCGCGGTGCTTGAGCTGTTCCAGAAGGTCGACGTGTTGGCCGATGAAATTAGTCAATTGCGCGGGGAAATCGAACAACAGACCAACGACCTGTCCGGTATTAAGAAACGTCAACGTGAGTTATACCTGGATATAGACCGGCGTTTACGTGATCTGGAGAATCGGGCTAGCGCGCAGACACCGGCAGTAGCGCCCATTGATATATCCATCCTGGATTCGCTGCCCGAACCTGTGCTGCCAGGCACAACTGGTACTGCTGCCGGCACTACCGGCACAGCGGCACCACAACCCACTACCGGTAGCAGTCAGGTTAGTGGGACGACATCGAGCGAAGAAAGAGCCGCTTACCAGGCAGCTTTCGACACCCTCAAGGAAGGTCGCTACAAGAAAGCCAAAGCAGAATTCAAGCGATTCCTGAATCAGTATCCCGGTAGCAGTTTCGCCGGCAACGCACAGTACTGGCTGGGAGAAGCTCACTATGTGACTCGCCGGTTCGAGCAGGGAATCGTCGAATTTGGACTGGTGCTGAAAATTTATCCCAATAGCTCCAAGGTGCCAGACGCGATGCTCAAGCTCGGCTATACCTACTACGAATTGAAGCAATTCGAACAGGCCAAATCGCTGTTACTGGAATTGCGTAAACGTTACCCTAAATCGACCGCGTTCCGGCTCGCCGGCAAACGACTCGACCGGATCAGAAAAGAAGGCTACTAATCCACGGTATCTTCGTCTGCACAAGTGACTTCCCTATTTCCACTATACCTAAATAGAGATACCACGACTCCCCTATTGGGGAGTTATGTTTTGTCCGTGCCTGTTATATGGTTTCATCAGGCTATCGGTTTCGATCAGACATCTATGGCAAATCAAGTGCCAGCCGATAGCAGGCGCCGGTGTGAAGCTTAACAAGAATCAAATGCGAGGATTTTCATCGATGACCGAATTTAATCAAAAACTGGATGCCACCGGACTCAATTGTCCCCTGCCTATCTTAAAAGCCAAAAAACAACTGAATAGCCTTTCCTCCGGAGAGGTACTTTATATCGTTGCGACAGATTCAGGCTCGGTCAGGGATTTCGATGCATTTTGCAAGCAAACCGGGCATACTCTGCTCGATAGCAACGAAGCAGACGGGATGTACCACTTTTACATTAAGGTAGCC
>JADFMY010000180.1 GCA_022563685.1 Pseudomonadota bacterium
AATTAACAATTAATCGTGCTCTGACCCCTATTTTTAGGCTAAGTAACAGATAAAAATCGTGGTCTGACCCCTATTTTTATGGGCATTGCACCGTAGATTCAGGGAAGCACCAGTTTAAACGGCTTCACGCTAACCGATTCGTAAACCCCGGTCAGCATATAAGGGTCCTGATCAGCCCATTGCCGGGCATCCTGTAACGAATCGAATTCAGCAATAATAATACTGCCGGTAAACCCGGCATCGCCGGGGTCGCTACTGTCAATAGCCGGATTAGGCCCCGCCAGGATCAACTTCCCCTGATTTTTTAATTCATTCAATCTGGCGACATGATCGGGTCGCGCGGCCAGTCTCCCTTCCAGGCTATTCTCACTATCGGTTCCCACGATACTGTATAACATCAATCTGTTTTTTCATGGGTGGAAGGAATATATCGCGCCAGGTACAAAGCCTGCGCGATGACGAAAACGATGGTCATGCCCATCAATCCAAACAACTTGAAATCGACCCAGTTATCTTCGCTAAAGCGCAGATTAAAGGGGTCTATCTGTGGCGCTACCAGCAGGTTGGCAATGCCGGAAAAGATAAAAAATCCGACCCAGGTCAGGTTCAACTTCGCCCATACGTTGCTGTCGGTGATTTCGAGCGCCTGGCCCATCATACGTTGCACCAGGGGCTTGCCACCGATGAATTGACTACCGAGAAAAATCACTGCAAACAACCAGTTGATCGCAGTGGGCTTCCACTGGATAAATAATGGATTCTTAAACATCAGGGTGGCGCCGCCAAAAACCACCAGGAGTGCGAGCGTGATGAGGGGCATTTTTCCGACCTTTTTGAGCACCACCGCGCTATACAGCACTAAAACCAGGGTAGCCAGGATTGCAGCCAGGGTCGCAAGAAAGATCGCGTCGCTGGACTCGCCCGGTGTCAGCGCCATGAACGGCAGGATATCGTTCACCGAGGTAATCAAACCATCGGGCAGGTCGAGGTAAAATTTATAAACGATAAAAAATAACAGGATTGGAAAAAAGTCGAATAGCTGTTTCATACATCAGGTAGGAGTTGATAATTCGAAGCGGATTCTAACCTATTCAAGGGTATATTGGGGGATATTATTTAACGTAAACTCATCATTCCGCCACCGAGCCGGAATCTATAACCCGTAGGTTGGGCTGAGCTTGTGAAGCCCAACATGATTAATGCAAATCAAAATGTTGGGGTTCGTCCCTCACCCCAACCTACTGGACTGCTCCTTTACCAATAGATTCCGGGTCAAACCCACAGACTGCTATATCGTTGTACAAATCCGAAAACCCGATAGATTTGTTTATACTATACCGGCAGATTCTTATACCCATTTCGAATATTTGGCAAACAATTACATGTATAACCTAAAGGCGGTTAAGTACTACGAAGAGGGTAGAGTCCTTCAGCAACAAGGAAAGTTATCGGGTGCTGAACGAGCCTATAAGAAAGCCACAAAATTCAACCGGGATTTTGTCGAGGCACACAACAATCTCGGCAATGTGCTTCTCGATCGGGGACGACCTAAAGAGGCATCTGGCTCCTTCAGGAAAGCACTGAAAATTCATCCAGGCGACCCGATGTTGCTCACTAACCTGGGTAATGCGCTCCAGTTACAAGGTGAAATTGAAAAGGCAATCAATTGGTTCAATAAGGCAATCGTCCAGGATCCGGGTTTTATCGGTGCTCACATTAATTTAGGCAATGCCTCACGAAGGCTAGGTCGTTTTGGAGAAGCAGTCACTGCTTATCGACATGCGATAGCAATCAATTCAGGCCTTGCGGATACCTATAACAACCTGGGGAGTGTATTGATTGAACTGGATGAGTTAGACGATGCGGTTACAAATTTTAACAAAGCCATTGAAATCGAACCCGGGCATATAGAAGCCTACAATGGACTGGGTAATGCGCAAGGTTATCTGGGCCAGACAGAGCAAGCGATTGCCGCCTATCGCAAGGCCATTGAATTCAATCCGAAACATAAAGATGCCCACAATGGGCTCGGTAATATGCTCAGTGACCTGGGTGAGATAGACCAGGCGATTGCCTCATATCATCAAGCCATCGATATCAACCCGGAACATACCGATGTATACCGATCCCTCTCAAATATTAAGAAGTTTTCGGAATACGACGATGATATGCAGGCTATGGAATCCCTGTACGCAGCAGAGCATCTCGCCGATGAGCAAAAAATGCATTTGGCATTTGGTCTGGGAAAGGCGTACGAGGATCTTGGGGAATATGAAAAATCGATGGAATGCATTCTACAGGCAACCCGCTTAAAACGTGCATCATTCAATTATTCTATATCTGAATCCGAGGCATTATTCAGCAATATAAAAGCAACATTCTCGGTAGAATTTTTCTCCGATCGCAAAGGTATGGGTAATCCTGATGCGACACCGATCTTTATCCTGGGTATGCCGCGCTCGGGAACCAGTCTGGTGGAGCAGATTCTTGCGAAACCATGCGCCGAGACAAATCCCGATGAACTCGCGTCGTATGTCGATCAGGCCAAAAACCGCTCCGATGTTGATCGCATGATTGAGACAAAGGAAAAGACCGGCGTCTTCACCGGGTTGTACGCGATCAATCCCGCCATCGATCAAGATGATCCGCTTTGGGTAAACCAGCACCGAATCCCGATCTGGGTGGCTGATTACGTTTTGATGGGCTACGGGACCGGTGCCATCATGGCTGTCCCTTCGCACGATCAGCGTGACTTGGACTTTTCACGGGCGTTCGATATTACCACTCAGAATGTCGTGATGCCCTCCGATGACTGGCTGCGGAAGAATGTCACGGAAGCATTTAAGAGCAAACCAATTGAGAATTTG
>JADFMY010000015.1 GCA_022563685.1 Pseudomonadota bacterium
GCGATCGGGAAATAATGTGGCCTGGGTTCGGCATGTGCCTTCAATGAAACCGCTCATTGGATAGCCCGTCAGTTGGAAAGTATGATTATACCCTCAAGCGAGTTTTCACACACCCTGGGCACATAGCTGCCATTAGACTCGTGTCGCTATTATCCAGAGCGACAATTATTATCTTTAATATGTAACCTGTCGGAATAAAATTCTGAGCAGGTTTTCATTTGGAGCCTGTTTATTGGCAATGTTTTGTAAATTGCGCAATTCCTGATCACTATACTGGGAGGGATGAGATAATTTATCGCTTATGATTTGCTCAACGCCTGCAGCAAATATTAAAGCAGGATTGTTTGATGTCATTATGTGGTTTCTGATTCTTCTCATTTTGAGTATCTCGATTCGTTTATGTTGGGTAAAGCTTGGATCAAACCCGAATGTCAGACATGACGACGGCTTGAACTATTTATGAAGGTTTCATGAAGATTCACCATTTATGCGTCAAATTCGGGATAATATTGTAGTAATATGCAGGGTATGTAAAAACAGGGACGATTCAGAAATTGATATATCAATTCAATCAGATCACTCTTGATACCGCTCAATATCGACTGTCTTTATCGGGAAATCCCGTTGCGGTTGAGCCGCAGGTATTTGATTTACTGGTCTATTTAGTTGAGCACAAAGATCGGGTAGTTACCCGAGGCGAGCTACTAGAAAATCTGTGGAAAGGAAAAGTGGTGAGCGATTCGGCACTAGGTGCCAGACTGAAAGATGCACGAAAAGCTGTCGGTGATAGCGGAAAAAAGCAGGAAGTAATCAAAACCATTCATGGCCGAGGATATCAGTTTATTTCTCCGATCAAAGAATCCAAACCGGGCAGTTTTTCGGAAAAAGTGTATTCGTCAAATCAGCAAGAGATATCGGCGGATCGCGTTCCCGCGGTTGCGGCCGGGCTGCCTGTACCGGCATTGACCGAGAAGCCCTCGATAGTCGTCCTTCCGTTCATTTACCTCGGTACCGAATCGGATGACGAATACTTCGCGAATGGCCTCACCGAAGACATCATCGCCATTCTGTGTCGTTACCGGGATCTTTTTGTGATCGATCACGAGTCCGCTTCAGCTTACCGTGATGGTATAACAGATACCGAACACTTCGCGAGTGAGCTCGGAGTTGAATATGTTACCAAGGGAAACATTCGCCGATCGGGAGACCAGATTAGGATATCAGCCCAGTTAATCGAAGCCGTAACGGGTAAAACGATGTGGGCAGACCACCTGGACCGAAAATTCGATGAGCTTTTTACGCTCGAGGACGAGGTTGCTGCAAAGGTCGCCTCGAGTCTGGTCAGTCACATAGAGAGTGAAAGCATCGCACGCGCAGCACGTAAACATCCGGATAACATGACAGCTTTTGATTGTTTCATACGCGCACGACCAAAAATTCATAGTTACGACCCTGACCAGATTGCATCGGCCAGACCCCTTCTTGAGCAAGCCATTGAACTCGACCCGGGCTACGCAGCTGCCTATGCGTATCTTGCCTTCTCATTTTGTATCGAGTCTGACTCCCCATGGGGTATATCGCGACATGAAGCAATAGAAAGTGCAGCTACCTATGCGCGCAAGGCAGTGTCCCTGGACGATTTCGATTCAGATGCGCATGCGGCAATGGGTGAGGCATATACGAAGCAGAGAAAATTTGAACTGGCCGAGACTCACCTCGATCGTGCTATCGAATGCAACCCTAACGACTATAACGCCTTTTGCGTTAAAAGCTGGTTACTTAGCTTTACCGGGCGTGCGTCAGAGGTGATGGCGTGTGGAGCGAATGCCTTGCACCTCAATCCATTGGCGCCCGACTACTGCCTGCTGGCGATTATCGTCGCGCACTATACCGAGGGCAGGTATGACGCAGCGCTCGAAATGCTTTTGCGGATACAGGAACCGGATGAGAATTCCGAAGCCTGGCGAGCAGCCTGCCTGGCCCAGCTAGGACGCGATGCCGAGGCCCATGTTGCAGCTGCTAACGCAATCGAGATGGGCGGTGACTTTATCCAAGAGCCGGACTGGCTGGATATATGGACTTTCAAGAACCCGCAGGATCTGAATCATTTTATAGATGGCCTGAACAAATCAGGTGTGCTGCGTTAATCGTCGAAGAAGATGGAGAAAAACTAAAAGTTTAAGTAAAGCTTATCGAAGAGCTAAGCAATAAAATTATCCATTGTCTCCTTAGGACACGAAGCGGGAGTCTAACCCAATTTCTTGAATGTCTGCTTTTGCGACTTTTATTAGCAGCAATTAAAAATCAGCTTTTTAAAATTTCACACTTTATCCAGAGGCTGGCGTTGCGAACTGTCACGGAGTTCCTTGAACTGCGATGGCGTCATACCAGTCACCTTTTTAAACTGCCGACTCAGGTGGGCCACGCTGCTATAACCGAGGCGGTCGGCGATTTCGGTCAGGGTCAATTCGTCGTAAACCAGTAATTCGCGTGTTTTTTCGATTTTCTGGTTGATGAAATAACATTCGATGGTGACGCCTTCGATGGTCGAAAACAGGTTACTGAGATGGGTATAGTCGTGAAAAAGATGCTGACTTAAATAATCAGAAAGCCTGACCTTTTCCGGTGCCTGTTGCTGTTGCACCAGGGCGATCACATGCTTCTTAATATTCTCGATTAAGCGGGTTCTCTTATCGTTAATCAATTCGAAACCGAGCGGTTCTATTTTCCGGCGAAATTGCTCCAGTTGTTCGGCATCGATACTGGTATCGCCGAATTCCACTTCGCCCAGGGTTACTGTCGATGCTTCCAGGTTAAGTGTATCCAGCACTTGTTGAATCGCCATTTTGCAGCGATCGCAGACCATATTTTTGACCAGTATTTTCATACCAGATGCCTTTTTTCAGATTGTTTTTCCTGCTATTCTGAGCAGAGATTTACCCACCCGTCACAGGCGGGAAAAAAGCGACTTCGTCACCATCGTTCACAGCCGTATCGCGTACGCACATTTCCTGATTGATGGCTACCAGGAACTTACTGTCTCCTGAAAATTCACTGGCCCAGGGTTCGCCGCGCTCGATGAGCCGCTGGATGATGTCATCCACTTTTTCAGTTTGCCGGCTAAATTCCATGTCTTCCAGTTTTACACACAGACTTTCGCTGAGTTTCGCGAAATAGCGGATTTTTATCATGTCCTGTCCTTCATGCAATAGACCGGTCAGTTCCAGTCGAACAGTTGAATATCGACCAGGTCGCCGACAGCGACTCCATCGATATCTTCAGATAATACGATAAAACAATTGGCCCTGCTCATCGAGGTGAGAATACCCGACCCCTGCTGCCCGGCTCTGCTCACCTGCCAGTTGCTATTCGCATCCCGCGAGGCTATTCCGCGCTGGACTTCAAATCGCCCTGGTTTTTTTCGCAGCTTGTTTTGCGACACTGCTTTCAACAATGTTGGGCTTGAAGCCGTGGCGCCTGAGAGTTTTGCGATCGCAGGGACCACAAACCGATCAAACGTGACCATAACCGCCACCGGATTTCCGGGCAGGCCCATGAACAGGCTGCCATCGATGGTGCCAAAGGTCAGAGGTCGGCCCGGCTTAATCGCAATTTTCCAGAATTCGATTTGCCCGATGTCCTCAAGCACGGATTTAATGTAATCCGCTTCGCCTACCGATACACCACCGGTCGAGATGACCAGGTCGGCCACCGCGGCGGCATCGACCAGGGCCTGTCGGATTTTGTCTGGTTGATCTTCGATGACACCGAGGTCGAGTATTTCGACCGGCAACTGTGCCAACATGCCGTACAGCGTGTACCGATTACTGTCGTAAATCTGGCCTTTTTCTAGCGGCTTTCCGATTGAGACCAGCTCGTCGCCGGTCGAGAAAAAAGCGACAATCGGTTTGCGCCAGACTTTTAGCGAACCGATTCCGAGCGATGCCAATACCCCCAGGTGCGCCGGGTTGATCCTGGAACCCTGTTGCAATACCAGTGCTCCCTGCTCGATATCTTCCCCGGCACTTCGCGTGTTTTCTCCAGCGCGATGCCCCGTTGCGATCCGAATCCTGCCATTTTCGAGTTGTTCAGCTTGTTCCTGCATGATCACCGTATCGGTGCCCTCGGGAATCAGCGCTCCGGTCATGATGCGCACGCATTGATTAGCGCCGCAGACCCGGTCGAAAGGAAGCCCCGCGTAGGCGACACCGATTTCTTCGAATTCATTGATACCCTGCGTCGGCAGGCTTGCGCCCGGCACGGCAAAACCGTCCATTGCCGAGTTGGTATGCCCCGGTACGTCCATCGGTGACAAAACCGGCTTGCTACTGATACGGCCCAGGCATTCCTTTAAGGACAATTCTTCGTACTCGTCCAACGCTGTGATCGTGGCTTCGATGCGATCGAGCGCCTGCGCGACGCTGATTGATTCCGGGTCGATAGCATCCGCGCAGCTCGGTGAACTGGTGACGGTCGAATTCATCTTGTTGACAGGCCAATTGTTTCCATGCCGATATTGAGACACAGACAGGGTGAAAATGGTAGGGGCAGGGCGCAATTATCGTGATTTTTTGTCTTTGAGAGAGGTTTATCTCTGCACTTGCTCAGAGGAACTGCTGCCAAATAAATAACTTACCAAAGTAGGGGGTTGCAATGGCATTTCCATTCATATTATGATGATTTTAATAAGGATTGCTCAGGAATAATAAACAGGGCATCCGGGGCTCTTGCGCAGGGGCTTAAATATAACAACCGGAGGATAAAAATGCAAAAATCTCTTCATATCGACCCGGGTAAATGTACCGGCTGTCTACAGTGCGAGATGGCATGCTCTTACGATAACACTGGTACTTTCAACCCATCCCGATCCTATATCAAGGTATTCACATTTCACGACGAGGGTCGGTTCGCACCCTATACCTGCACCCAGTGTGATGAAGCCTGGTGCCAACGCGCCTGCCCAGTCGATGCGATCAGCGTCGATTTGGCAACAGGTGCCAAGATAATATCGGATGACAAGTGTGTCGGCTGTAAAGTATGTACCATCGCCTGTCCTTTCGGAACGGTGAATTACTCGCAGGAAACCGGCAAGGTAGTCAAATGCGACCTCTGTGGCGGCGACCCGGAATGTGCGAAAGCCTGCCCCACCGGCGCAATCACCTATATCGATGCAGACTGGACTGGTTATGACAGAATGATGGCCTCGGCCGCGAAAAGTCTGCCATCCGCTGAAGCGACAGCCTGATACGGAGGAAACTAAACATGTCCTGGACTAGAAAAATTCTAAGGGTCAATCTGACCAAAGGTAGCTGTACTCCCGAAGCGCTCAACATGGATTGGGCCAAAGAATACCTGGGCCAACGCGGCCTGGCGTCTAAATATTTAAGCGAAGAAGTCGACCCGACCTGCGATGCACTCGGGCCGGACAATATATTCATCATGGCCACCGGACCACTCACCGGTACCATGGCCTCGACTGCGGGGCGTTACTCGGTTATTTGCAAAAGCCCGCTCACTGGCGCGATCGCCGCTTCTAATTCCGGTGGATTCTTCGGCCCTGAAATGAAGTTCGCCGGATGGGATATGATCATTTTTGAAGGCAAATCTAAAAAGCCAGTGTACCTGCTGGTTCAGGATGACAAGGTTGAATTGCGTTCCGCCGATAGCATCTGGGGTAAATCCGCCTGGGAAACCGACGAAATATTGCACCAGACGCATCAGGATCCGCAGATACGCATTGCCTGTATCGGCCGTACCGCCGAGGCCGGTTGCCTGTATGCCGGGGTGATTAATGACAAACACCGCGCCGCCGGACGCTCTGGTGTCGGCACGGTAATGGCCTCGAAGAATTTAAAGGCGGTAGTGATTCGCGGCACCGGCGGTATCGGTAATTTGGAAGATGCCGGCAAGTTCTTTGAAGCCGTCGATGCCGGCAAGCAAGTGCTGGCCGAGGGCGCGGTTACCGGTCAGGGTTTGCCTACATACGGCACCCAGGTATTAATGAATATAATTAACGGTGTGGGGGGATTACCCGCACACAATATGCGTGATGTTGGCTTCGACCGCGCGGGCGACATTTCCGCTGAGGCGATGGCCGAGCCCAGGAAAAGCGATGGCAAACCAAACTTGACCACCAATGCTGGCTGTTTTGCCTGCACCATCGCCTGCGGACGAATCTCGACTGTCGACAAGACCCATTTTTCAGTTAAGGACAAACCCCAATACCACGGCGCTTCCGGTGGCCTCGAATATGAAGCCGCCTGGGCGCTCGGCGCCGATACCGGGGTCAGCGATCTGGACGCGCTGACTTACGTCAATTTTCTGTGCAACGAAGACGGTTTCGATCCGATCACATTCGGTGCAACCGTGGCCGCGGCGATGGAAATGTTCGAAGACGGCGATATCACCACTAAAGATACCGATGGTATCGAACTCAAGTTTGGTTCCGCAGAGGCGCTTGTGGCTATCACCGAATTGTTGGTCACCGGTGAGGGCTTCGCGAAAGATCTGGGTCAGGGATCGAAACGTCTGTGCGAAAAGTATAAGCGTCCCGAACTGTCGATGACTGTCAAGAGTCAGGAATTCCCAGCATACGATCCACGCGGCATTCAGGGTATCGGTTTGAATTACGCCACGTCTAACCGCGGTGCCTGTCATTTACGTGGTTATACTGTCGCATCTGAAGTACTCGGCATTCCGGTCAAGACCGAGCAGGGAGATGCCGAAGGCAAGCCCGAGCTGGTCAAGGCATTTCAGGATGCTACCGCACTGGTCGACTCGGCAGGCCTGTGCCTTTTCACCACCTTCGCCTGGGGTATGGACAACATCGCGCCGCAGATCGATGCCGCCTGCGAGGGCGACTGGAGTGTTGAAAATTGCCTCGAAGTAGGGGAACGCATCTGGAATATGGAGCGGTTGTTTAATAGGGCAGCCGGATTTACCGCCGACGATGATAAATTACCCAAACGCCTGCTTAACGAGGCTATTAAAGGTGGGCCGACCGATGGTCAGGTCAGCCGCCTGGGTGAAATGTTGCCCAAGTATTACGAAATTCGTGGCTGGACGCCGAAGGGTGAAATTACCAAAGAAACACTTCAACGTCTTTCTCTGTAAACCGATCGGCCCCTCCCGCGAGGCGGTGAGGGGCCGACTCCACCAAGAGCGCTGAATTATGCAACATATCATTATTGGTGCCGGTCCAGCGGGTGTGGTCGCCGCCGAGACACTGAGAAAATGCGATCCTGCCGCTTCAATCACGATCATCGGCGATGAGCCAGAACCCCCCTACTCGCGCATGGCGATACCCTATTATTTGAGCGACAACATCGAAGAATCGGGTAATTACCTGCGTGACCCGGATGAGCATTACAGCAAGCAAAATATCGAACTGGTTCAGCAAAAAGTTGAAAAGATCGATACCGGCGCGAAGCAGATCAGCCTGGCCGATGGTAGCTCGCGTGCTTACGACAAGCTGTTGATCGCGACCGGATCAAGCCCGATCAGTCCCCCGATTCCGGGGCTGGATTTACCGCAGGTGCACTCCTGCTGGACCTTGCAGGATGCGCGCGCCATTATCGAGTTGGCAAAGGCAGGCGCGAACGTGGTATTGATCGGTGCCGGTTTTATCGGCAGTATCATACTCGAGGCGCTGGTTAAACGCGGGGTCAAATTGTCTGTGGTGGAAACAGGCAACCGCATGGTGCCACGCATGTTAAATGAAAAAGCCGGGGGCCTGCTCAAGCAATGGTGTGTGGATAAGGGCATCGATGTGCGCACGTCCTGCAGTGTTGAATCGATCACCGCTGGCGATAGTGGCGAAGTACAGGTGAGCCTGAGCGATGGCAGCAAGCTTTCTGCGGCGCTGGTGATAACCGCCACCGGGGTCAAGCCCAACGTCGACATGCTCGACGGCTCCGGTATCAAGGTCGAGCAGGGTGTGCTGGTGAATAATTGCATGCAAACCAGTAATAGCGATGTTTATGCTGCGGGTGATGTCGCGCAGGGGATGGATTTTTCCACCGGCAACTTTGAAGTACAGGCCATTCAGCCGACCGCGACCGATCACGGCCGAATCGCCGCCTTGAATATGAGCGGAAATACCACCGAACATCATGGAACGGTCAATATGAACATACTCGATACAATAGGCCTGGTCTCCTGCTCATTCGGGCTGTGGATGGGTGTCGATGGGGGCGAGCAGGCCGAGTTGTACAACGCCGATGAGTTTCAGTACATCAATCTACAGTTCGATGGGAATTACCTGGTCGGCGCTAGCAGCATCGGTAAAACCCAGCATATCGGCGTATTGCGCGGTTTGATCGAATCGAAAATTGATCTCGGTAAATGGAAAAACCGGCTGATGAAAGACCCCACCTGTATTATGGAAGCTTATATAGCCTCGACGCAGGAGCTTGGTTACAGCTAGGCTTTGCTCCATGAAGATGTATATCGAGTTTTATGCTTCGTTGATGAAGTATCTGCCGCCGGGGAAAGCCAGATTCCGGCGCGAAATTAAAGTCGAGGGCGGGTTATTACTCAATCGTTTGATTGCGCAGTACCAGATCTCCCCAGAACAAGCCCACCTGGTGCTGGTCAATGGCCGGTTTGTCAATGGCGAGGATCGCGAAACGAAAGTATTGCAAGATGACGATGTAGTATCTATCTGGCCGCCTGTTGCCGGTGGGTAGATGACGGATACCTCGGTAATCGAATACGAAATGGGTTACCGTGCTGACGAGTTCGGCAATGTGTTGAATGGTTCGTTTAGCGGTGAAAAATCGCCTTATCGCTGTGAGGGCATTGCGCCAAATCACTGGCGTATCAGCCTGGCAGGCAAGACTATTTTGCTGGATATCCAGGTTTCGGAAAAACCACCACGGAAGCTGGGTCTGTTTGTACTCCCGGTATTACAGGTCCGTTTTCATATAAAGCATAGCGACGAGGATCAGCAAGCTCAATTTTTTGATCGCTTTTTCAAGTACTTCCACAAGGGTGGGGGATGAACGAGGAACAGAGCGATCGCTACAGCCGCCAGATTCGTTTGCCGCAAATAGGTGAGCAGGGGCAGCAAAAAATTCTCGACGCGAATGCGCTGATTATCGGCATGGGTGGCCTCGGGTCGCCAGCCGCTTTGTACCTGGCCGCCGCCGGAATCGGCAAGCTTGTGATCAGCGACTACGATGTGGTGGAAGAATCAAACCTGCAGCGCCAGATCATCCATACCCGTGCTTCGGTCGGGGAGCTTAAGACCGATTCGGCAAAACGCAGTATCGAGGCGCTCAATCCTGACTGCGAGGTCGAGCCGATTAATTACCAGATCGACGGTGACGAATTGAAGGCTATCATCGATAGTGTCGATATCGTGCTGGACTGTTGCGATAACTTCCCAACCCGTTTCGAAGTCAATCGCGCTTGCGTAGAAAGTACTACACCGCTGGTGTCTGGTGCGGCGATTAGGCTGGAAGGTCAGATCATGAATTACCAGCCGGGTGTTGGGAGTCCCTGCTACCAGTGCCTGTATACGCAGGTGTATGAGAATGCCGAAACCTGCGAGATGGAGGGTGTGTTGGGTCCGGTGGTCGGGGTCATTGGCACCCTGCAGGCTTTGCAGGCGCTCTTGATATTAACCGGTCTGGGAGAGCCATTGATCGGAAGATTATTATTACTCGACGCCGCGAATATGGAATGGCAAGCGGTGAACCTGCCCAAAAATCCGGCCTGCCCGGTGTGCGGGTAGGGCCGAATTCATTCGACTGGTAACCTGTAGGGTCGATTTCAATCGACCAAAAGAGGAGATCATTTCCAGGCGCGGCGGAATTACATGCCTAACCAATTCTGTAGAATTATCGTTTTATCGGTCGAATGAATTCGACCCTACCTCATTTAGGGAACCTCCCAGGTAAATCTGTTGGTAAATAAATTCCGCAATACGCTTTGGATCATTGATATCCAGTACCGGAATCGTGGTTGGATGCGAAGGCGTGGCATCGCAGGCGATGGCAATGATGGCCGGGTCATCCGGGTAGAGATACGGTTTGCCCAGTGCCTTGCGATGCAATTCGATCTTGGCAAATTCGAGGTGCTTGTATCCTTCGACCAGCACCAGGTCGGCCTTGGCCGGGTTCAGTGATTCGATAATCTGCTCCAGGGACGGTTCTTCTGCGGGCCCGTCAAATTCGCTGATCACCGCCATCCGGGTGTGAGTACAGATCACGGTTTGATCGGCACCCGCTTTGCGCAATTCGTAACTGTCTTTACCGGGTTGATCCAGATCGAAGTGGTGATGCGCATGCTTGATCACCGCGACCTTTAATCCTCGCGATTTTAGTTGCGGGATAACGCCTGTGAGCAGGGTCGTTTTTCCGGTACCGCTGTAAGCGCTGAAACCAACCACTGGCAGGTTAGAAATCATCCCTTTACCTGTAACATTCGTTGGCGATCCTCGGGGGTGTTGATATTTTCAAACATAGCGCGTTGATCCGAAAAATCAACCAGCGCATAATCATGCTGCGCGTACCAGCGGTCTATTTTACGATCACCACTTTGCAGAAATAGCGCCAGGCTGTCATGCAAGCTGGTATCGATCAGTGCGTAAACCGGTTGCAAACGCTCACCGTCATGCGCCACACAAATCGGTGCCCCGGTTTTGTCCTGTGTATCGACAAATCGCTCGATGAAATTTTCGGCAAGCAACGGGCTATCGCAGGGCAGCGTCAGGATATAGTCGGTCTCAACCACGGTCATCGCACTGGCAAATCCGGCGAGCGGTCCCTGAAAATTCTCAAGCTCGTCGGCGACAACCGGGTACCCGTATGATTGGTACCTGGACTGGTTGCGATTGGCATTGATGACAATATTGGGCACCTGCTTGCGTAAACTATCGATCAGAATTTCGATCAGTAATCGGCCTTCGAACTCGAGTAGCCCTTTATCCTTTCCCCCCATGCGCCGGCCCTGACCGCCGGCCAGGATAACTGCGGTGAGATCGCTACTTTTCATGCTCATTTCGATCGAGTTTGCTGGTATGTTTTTAAATCTGCCACTTTGCCCGGCTCCACGTTGTCCGCTTGCAGCCTGTGCCTGACCAGTTTCAGTTCGCGACCTTGCAAGCTACTGAAAAAATCGGGGGCGTGAGTCGCTATCACTATTGCCATGCCATTGCCCAAAAATTCCTCCAACATGCGCAGTGTTTTGCTGCGACTGTCGGAATCAAGATTGGCGGTGGGTTCGTCGAGTAGCAATATTTGCGGGTTTCTCAGGCGTGTCCGCGAGAGTGCCACGCGCTGTTGCTGGCCACCCGATAAACTCACAGCCTGTTGCATCGCCAGGGACTCAAGCCCAGCCCAGTGCAATACCTGGCTGACCGATTTGGCTTTATCGATAATGGCTGGATTGAGCTTCGCCGTGTACTCGAGATTGCGTTGCAGGGTTCCGGCCAGCATATAGGGTTGCTGGTGCAGGTACATGATCGATTGCAGCAAACGGGCGCGGCAAGCCCGCCAGGACCTGGTTTCAGCCTGATCGATCGAAATCCCGAAGCGGTTCGGCTTTTCAATTCCTGCCAGGATTCGTAACAGGGTAGTCTTTCCCGATCCATTTTCCCCGGTGATCAGCAGGCAATCACCGTCGTGGATAGAAATCGATACCTCGTCCAGCACTATATTTTTGCCGTATTGCTTGGAAATACTCTGGTAGTCGAAGTGGAAGCCGTCAATCATGGGTTAATACTGCCTTTACCCTGTACGTAGTGCAACAATGCATTCAGCATGAATGCCAGGAATAGCAATACCGCCCCGAGCGCTATGCCCTGAGCGAAATTCCCCTTGCTGGTTTCCAGTGCAATTGCAGTCGGGATATTGCGCGTGTAATGCGCGATATTGCCACCTAGCATCATCGAAGCGCCAACTTCAGAAATGATACGCCCGTAAGCGGCGAGTAACGCTGCCATCAAGCCGAAGCGGATTTCGTAAAGCACGGTCACAAAAGCATAACGGCGATTCGCACCGAGCGTCCGTGCGGTTTCCCAGGCGCGACGATCGGCCGCCTGGAATGACGAGTGTGTCATTGCGACCAGGATCGGCAGGCAGAGTAGAAACTGCCCGAGCATCATCGCAGTCTGGGTGAACAACAGGCGAAAGTCGCCAAGAGGACCCTGTCGCGATAACACGATAAAAAGGGTCAGGCCGATCACCACGGCTGGAATTGACAGGAAAGTGCTAAACAGTGCAATGAGGAAGCGACGTCCAAAGAAATCGCCGTAGGCGAGCAAAAACGCAATGAGCAGGGCTGGTGGGATCGCGAACAGGATCGCGAGCGAAGAAACCCGGAATGAAATACCGACAATTTCCCAGATCTCGGCGTTACCACTAAATAGTAGCCTGAAAGCTTCGAGCGTGCTGGCAAGCAATACTTCCATTGATACTCCTTCTTAGGCGATAGAAATTTTAGGGTCCACCCTGTCCGGACAAGGGAATAAACAGTTGCTCACCCTGCACCTTGAATTCCGCGATTAACTGTTGCCCCTTGCTCGAAGTAAGCCAGCGGATCAGGCTTTGGGCGCCTGAGTAATTGACATGGCTGTGGCGCCAGGGATTGACCGCGATAATGCCGTAAGGATTAAAAAGTGGTTGGTCACCATGATATAACAGGGCCAGATTCGATTTCGACCGATAAGCCAGCCAGGTGCCTCTATCAGTCATTGTATAAGCACCCAGTTCATTGGCTATTTGAATCACTTTCCCCATGCCCTGGCCTACCTCCTTGTACCAGTCACCCTCGGGTGAATAGTCGATTCCCTTCCATAAGGATAATTCTTTCTTGTGTGTACCGGAGTCGTCACCGCGCGAAATGAACGTGTTTTGAGACTTGCGGATCTTGTCCAGTGCTTCGAAAACCGATTGGCTGGAAGCTATCTTTGCCGGGTCGGTTGGTGGCCCGACCAGGACAAAATCGTTATACATCACGTCGAAACGCTCGACACCAAACCCGGAGTCGACGAATTTCTGTTCGGCGCTCCTGGCGTGGACCAGCACCACATCGACGTCACCATCCTTGCCCAGGCGCAGCGCCTTACCGGTCCCTACCGCTATGTAATGCACCCGGATGGAGCTGTCTTTTTCAAATTCGGGCAACAGGTAGTCGAGTAATCCTGAATTGGCTGTACTGGTCGTTGTCGCCAGCAGCAGCAGCGAGTCGTTGTCGTCATTTGCGCCGGAAGAGACGGGGAGCGCACTAAACAGGGCCGCGATAAAAATGGCTCGAATAAGGCGCCGGGTAATTAACATAAGAGAAGGGCTCGACAAAAGAAATAAATTATATCAAGCTGATGCCCCACATACTACGCTATACATAGTGTGGTTTTTGACCATTAGCAAGTAGCACCAAAGACGTTGGAGACCTGATAAAGCATGAGTGAAACTCGAGAATTCATTGCCTTAAACATTGCCGTGTTGACCGTATCAGACTCTCGTGACGAGTCTAACGACAAGTCTGGTGGACTTCTGGTGCAACAGCTAAGCGATTCAGGGCACAAGCTGGCAGAGAAATCCATGGTGCCGGACGACAAGTACCGTATTCGCGAGGTTATCTCACGGTGGATTGCAGACGAGTCAATCCAGGTTATCCTGACTACCGGTGGAACCGGCGTAACCGGCCGCGATGGTACGCCGGAGGCTGTCACACCGTTGCTGGATAAGATCATCGATGGATTTGGTGAAACGTTTCGTAGCCTGTCCTACCAGAGTATCGGAACCTCAACCCTGCAATCACGAGCGCTGGCCGGTGTCGCCAACGGCACCTATGTCTTTTGCATGCCGGGCTCCCCGGGCGCCTGCAAAGATGCCTGGACGAAATTGATTAGCGCGCAACTCGATTACCGTACGCGGCCGTGTAATTTGGTGGAGTTGATGCCGCGGTTGCGGGAGTGATGAGACACATTTAACTACCCCGCCCTCTGGAAGAAGCAACACTCTTGACCTCAGGCACCGCATCGAACTCGATAAACTCCCGTCCATGATACACCAGAAAATGGCGTCCCTTGGCGCGTGCGATTAAGGTCACCCCAACTTTTTCGGCGATATCGAGCCCCATGCGGGTGATTCCTGAGCGGGACAACAATACCGGGATGCCCATCAAGGCTATCTTGATCACCATCTCGGAGGTAAGACGGCCGGTGGTGTAAAACAGTTTATTGCTACCGCCCAAATCGTTTAACCACATGTACCCGGCAATCGCGTCGACCGCATTGTGCCGTCCGACGTCTTCGATGAATTGCTCTATACCCAGGTCTTCGCTGCATAGTGCACAGCCGTGCACCGCACCGGCATTTTTGTACACTTCATTGTATTCGTTGAGGGTGTTCAACAGGTGATAAATAGCCGACTGCCGCAGCACAGGCTGTTGCAGCGAGAGCTTGTCGATCTCCTCCATCAAGTTGCCGAATACTGTGCCCTGGCCGCAACCGGTAGTGACGGTTTTGTGGCTCAGCTTGGTATCGAGATTTTCGATCCCGGCGTAGGTGGTAATCGCCACCGATTCGGTTTCCCAGTCGACCTGTATAGCCTTGATCGCTTCGATGTCGTCGACCAGGCGTTGATTGCGCAACCAGCCCAGTATCAAAAGCTCGGGATGGTTGCCGAGGGTCATTAAAGTGACAATTTCGCGTTTATCGAGATAAATGGTGAGCGCCCGCTCGACCGCAATCGAGCCTTCGATGGCCTGGTTATATTCATTGTAGGAGGTGACGGCGGTGGTCGCTTCGAGGCCGGCGCTGGTCAATTCTGGCAGGCGTCGATTGGGTTTGCTGATTGCTGTCGACGACATATCAGCTACTTGCTGCTAACCGCCAGTCATATTCATGTGACGCAGCAGGATGGTTTGCGAATTCAGGTTGAAGTCATGGCCTTTGGGCTTGATATCCATCGCATCGATGATGGCCTGATCCAGCGCTGCTCGATTCTCAGGGTTGGCACGAATGACATGGCGCAGATCGACCGAATGTTCCTGGCCCAGACACAACAGCAGGCGACCCTCCGCGGTGACACGAACGCGATTGCAGCTTTCGCAAAAGTTATGGCTGTGCGGTGAGATGAACCCTACCCGGGTATTTTCATGCTCGTTCAGACGAAAATAACGCGTCGGACCGGCTGTATGCATGGTACTCGGTACGAGATCGTAGTGCTGCTCCAGATCCTCTAATATCTGGTCGCTGGAATAATACGCCGCGGCACGTTCGTGGTGGGTGTTTTCACCCAGCGGCATTTCCTCGATGAAGCTGATATCGATGCCATGGTCGACGCAATATTTAACCAGATCGAGAACTTCTTCATGGTTGTGGTTTTTCAACACCACCGCGTTGATTTTGATTTTTTTGAAATCGCAGGCGATAGCTGCATCGATTCCATCCAGTGTCCGCTTCAAATCACCCACCCGCGTCATTTCGTGAAACAGCCCGGGGCGCAGGGTATCGAGGCTGACGTTGATACGGGTGACACCCGCTGACTTCAACTGTTTCGCGTATTTTTCTAGCTGGGTGCCGTTGGTGGTTAAGGTCAGATCCTTCAGGGCTTCGATTTCACCCAGCCGGTTGAATAACTGCATGATATTTCTGCGTACCAACGGTTCTCCACCGGTGATACGAATCTTGTCGACGCCCAGATCGATAAACGAGCGTGCGACAGTTTCCATTTCTTCGAGCGTTAACAACTGCGTGCGGGGAACGAATGTCATTTTCTCCGGCATGCAGTAAACACAACGCAGGTCACAGCGGTCGGTCACCGACAGGCGCACATAGTTGATCGTACGAGCGAAGCGATCGACGAGCCGGAGTTTCTCAGCAGAGCGAATTGAGCTGGACATAGACCAGGCATTCTAGCAAGTATTGAGCGGAATAGAAAAGCTATAAAGCAAAGGGTTATTAACGCGGGATTTGGTCTGTCGCAAGCTTGTGATAAAGTTTAGCCCCGACTGGTAAGAGATCCATCGATGAAGACAACATTCAATGCAGCCTGTGTCCAGAACACCGCTACCCGAGATATCGAGGCCAATATCGATTGGGTTTGCGAGCGAATTGTCGAAGCGCACAGTGAGGGAGCCGATTTTATCGCGCTGCCTGAAACGGTCGGTTTGATCGAACCCGTCAGTGAACAAATACCGGATCTGTGTTTCGAGCAGGAAAACGATGCCGGGCTGGCGGCCTTTCGCGCACAGGCAAGAGACCTCGAAGTGTCGATCCTGGTCGGGTCTCAGTTGATCAAAGTCCCCGATGGCAGAATCGTGAATCGCAGTTTCCTGCTCGACGACAAGGGGGAAATCAGCGCGCACTACGACAAATTGCACCTGTTCGATATCCAGCTTTCCAACGGTGAATTCTACCGCGAGTCCGACGTAATCGCGCCGGGCGACAAGGCCGTGGTGGCGACGACCCCCTGGGGCAAGCTCGGCATGACGGTCTGCTACGATTTACGCTTCGCGGCCCTGTACCGGGCGCTCGCGCAAAATGGCGCACAATTTATTACCATACCCTCAGCCTTTACCCAGACCACCGGTAAGGCGCACTGGCATATGCTGGTTCGGGCCAGGGCGATCGAAACAGGCTGTTATATCATCGCGCCCAATCAGTGTGGCCATCATGTCGACCGGCGTGCTTCCTGGGGGCACTCGTTGATCGTCGACCCCTGGGGCAAGGTACTCGCAGACGCTGGCGCCGAACCAGGTATCGTGTATGCCGAGATCGATCTATCCAGTGTCGAGCGCGCGCATCGTAAGATTCCCGCGCTGACGCATGACAGGGCATTCAGTATTGAATACTTCTAACTATCGCAGCGTGTTTTCCCGGCGGCAGAGATCATCGTCTATTGGGGCGGCGTCCATCCATAATGCCAGGCACTGCTCACGTTCTTCCCTGCTCAATTCGCCAATTTTTTCCACCGTGTCGAAAAATCGGTCGAAGTCATGATCGTGGGCTTCGATCATCGCCAGGAATGCCGGTACCAGCGAGTGGTAGGTCGAAACCGAGGCGAGCTTGGCATTATTTAAATCACCTGCAAACCAGTGAGTAAAGCCTCCCTGGAAATTCAACCTGTTTGCGATCGCGGCGTGGTTTACACGCGCGGTGCTGAATATCGCCTGTTTTTGTTCCCGCTTGATCGCCTCGGGCGCATCGCTTTGGTAGAGCTGCGCCAATCGCTCGCGGGTTCGCCCGATAAGCGTCACAATTTGCCGGCGATACTCGATCCAACGATGAAATTGTTTCAGTTCGGTATCCTCGCTTCTGGACTTCAGCCATAACTCGGTGCCTGCCTGTTGTACCGCGGCTGCGAGAGATTCGTTGAACTGGGTATCGTTATCGACGTATACCCGCTGGTGGGTTAGTTCGTGAAACAGTAAACCCGCGAGCCGATAATCGGGCCAGTCGATAAAGCTGCTCAACACCGGGTCGTCAAACCAGCCGAGCGTCGAATAGGCGGGCACCTTGCCGACATGGATATCGAAGTTTTGTTGCCTCAATCCGGCGATATAGTCGGCCAGCATTTCTTCATCGTAATAGCCGCGGTAACTCGCGCAGCCGATGACGGGATAACACCAGCTATGCAACTGGATAGAAAACTCAGGCGCAGCGAACAGGTTTTGCAGGGCGTATGGCCGGTCGAGCTGTACATATCGGGTGTAACTACCCGAGTCTGGAAGTGACAGGACATCGATCGAAAATTGGCGAATTTCCTGCACTAATTGCAGGCGCTGTTTCAGGCCCGGATCGAGCGCGGGGTCTTCGAGCAGGTCGACAATATCGGCGCGCTTGCCCATGATCGCGAGATGCCCCGTGGTCATGTGCCAGTAATAACCGAAGTCGGTACAGCCACTTAGCAGCAGTAAAACGACGAGAGAGAAAAATGCGCGCATCGGATAGATATGGTTCCCCAGAGTTTTCATTGTTGTCAACAAACAGTATTCTCCCACATTCTCCAAAGTTAGAAGAAAATATGATTATTTCCAGCCGGTTCGATGGTGGTAATATCGAATGCCTCGATCAAAGCGATGTGCGAAGTGTCCAGTTGCGTATCCGTGCCGATCATCAGTCCGATTTTTACCAGTGGTTTTATTTTCGCGCCTCAAACGTCAGGGACCTGGCCTGTCGTTATGTCATCGGCAATGCTGCGGGTGCGGTCTACGCCAAAGGCTGGGAGGGTTATCGAGCGGTCGCGTCCTACGACCGTGAATACTGGTTTCGAGTCGACACCAGGTTCGACGGTGAACAACTCGTAATCGAACATACCAGCGCGCAAGATCAGATTTACTTCGCCTATTTCGCTCCCTACTCGATGGAACGCCATGCCGACCTGGTGGCTTTCGCACAAAGTAGCGCGCAATGCCAGGTTGAAACGCTGGGTGAGACACTCGATGGTCAGGCGATCGATTGCCTGCGATTCGGTGAGCCTGCACCGGCAAAGAAAATCCTGTGGATGGTGGCACGCCAGCATCCGGGTGAAACCATGGCCGAATGGTGGATGGAGGGTCTGATCAATCGGCTCGTCGATGACAGCGACCCGGTCGTGCGGGCCCTGCTGCAAAAGGCTGTGCTCTATCTGGTACCGAATATGAACCCCGATGGTAGTCACCGGGGACACCTGCGCACCAACGCCGCTGGAATCAACCTGAATCGCGAATGGCATGCGCCGAGCCTGGATAAAAGCCCGGAAGTGTATCGCGTACTCGAGAAAATTGAATCTACCGGGCTGGATTTCGGCCTGGACGTTCATGGTGACGAAGCCCTGCCTTATAACTTTCTCGCCGGTACCGAGGGAATTCCGGGCTGGAATGAAAAGCGCCAGCAAAAACTCGATTGCTACAGGCGAACGCTGGCACACATCAATCCAGACTTTCAGCTTGAACACGGATATCCTGTCAACAAGGCAGGGCAGGCCAATATGAGTTATTTCTCGAACGCCCTCGCACAGCGCTTCAGCAGCCCGGTAATGACCCTCGAAATGCCGTTCAAGGATGCAACCGATACCCCCGATGAATTGCAGGGCTGGAGTCCGGAACGTTGCATGAAGCTGGCCGGCTCCTGTCTCGATGCGCTGCACCTGTGTTGGGATGAGTTACTGTAGTCAATGCACCGTCAACTCGCAAGGTCGAATGAATTCGACCAGTCATAAATGCCCACTCAATCAGGGGAAGTACCTGACATTTTATCCGGCATTTCCACGCCCAGCTTTTCAGCCCAGGGCTTTAAATCCTGCATGATCGTCGGATATAACTCGACACCATTTTCGAGCTGATCCTGGCGTCGTTGCCAGGCGCGTTGGCCTGGAACTCGAACCGGGTCGTCGCCCGGTTTGCTGTGGCTGTTTTCGCACAGTGTTTTGATCGCCTGCGCCTGTTGCATGAAGTGCTCGACTGGGCCAAAGGCTGCCGGGTCGATCATTTGAATATAGACCGAGTTGGCTTCGCCGTCATCAACGATGCTGTCGTTGGCGCGGCCGTAACCACCGAGCGCCATGCTCAGTATTTCGGTCATCAGCGAGAGCGCATAACCCTTGTAGCCATGAGATTCGCCGCCGATGGGCAGGATGCTGCCAGGCGGGTCGGCGAAAAAGACCGAGGGGTCGTCGGTGATTTCTCCGTGCGAGTCCTTTAAAAACTTTCCCGGTAACCTGTTGCCTTCGCGATGCGCGCGGCTGACATAACCACCGGCGGTGATACACATACTGATATCGAACAGGATCGGATACTCGGGCGCCGGTGCGACGAAAGCAATCGGATTGGCCGAGAATACCGGTTCGATACCACCGTGTGCGCACACGGTGTTTTCATTCGGGGTCGAACAGGTAATCAATGCCAGGTAACCTGCCTCGACAATCCTCGGGCAGTAGGCGGCCAGACAAGCGATATGCTGGCTGCGCCGAATCGTCGCACAAACAATACCGCGCGATGCAACACGTTCGATACATTGCTCGATAGCCCGCGACACGACCCAGGGGCCAGGCAGAAAATTAGCATCCCAGTTGAACAGGTTAGCGCGATCAGCGAGCACCTCGGGTTCTCCGGACATTCTTGACTCGCCCCGTTGCAGCCAGTCCAGATTGCTCGCTACGCGATTCATGCCGTGCGTGGTAAAACCGAGCAGGTCGGCTTCGAGAAAAACGCTCGCCATCACTTCGGCGCGCTCAGGGGCTAAACCGGTCGCCTCGAATAAAGCAGAGGAGAATTTTATCAGTGAACTATGCGAATAACGGTCAGACATGAATCGATTGTGCCCGGGCTTGAACTCGTATACTCATCATATCTTAACAACGCTACCAATTAAAACATGCGCGCGCTGGCACAAACCGTTATACTGCGCGCCCTTTTTTCGCTGGGGCAGAATAGTTTGTTTTATCTGCCAGGCATATTTACTTTCAGGCCTCACCCATGACAACCGACCCGGTCACCGAGTTTAACCAACTGGCGCTGACAAAACCTGTTCTTAAGGCACTCGACGATGTTGGTTATGAAACGCCTTCTCTGATCCAGGCGCAAACCATTCCATTATTACTCGAGGGCAGGGATGTCGTGGGTCAGGCGCAAACCGGAACCGGTAAAACCGCAGCTTTTGCGCTGCCGATATTATCGAGGCTGGATCTAAAGCAGAAACAACCGCAGGTGCTGGTGTTAACCCCGACGCGGGAACTGGCGATTCAGGTGGCCGAAGCATTCCAGAAGTATGCGGCGCACCTGAAGGGCTTCCACGTATTGCCTGTCTACGGAGGGCAGCCTTATAGCGGGCAAATCCGTGCACTGCAACGGGGTGTCCATGTGATCGTGGGAACCCCCGGGAGAGTGATGGATCACATGCGCCGGGGAAATCTGCTACTCGATAAGCTGGTCACGCTGGTGCTCGATGAAGCCGACGAAATGTTGCATATGGGCTTTATCGACGATGTGGAATGGATACTCGAAAAAACCCCGCCCACGCGACAAATTACCCTGTTCTCCGCGACCATGCCGCAACCGATCCGCCGTATCGCCACGCGCTATCTAAACAAGCCTGTAGAAATCACCATCCGCTTAAAAACCATGACGGCCGAGACCATCCGCCAGCGATTCTGGCCGGTGAGCGGTGTGCATAAACTCGATGCGCTGACCCGCATCCTCGAAGCCGAACCGTTCGACGCGATGCTGATTTTCGTGCGCACCAAAACCGCGACACTGGAACTGTCGGAAAAACTGGAAGCGCGCGGATATGCATCGACGCCATTGAATGGGGATATTCCGCAAAACCAGCGTGAGCGCGCGATTGCAAATTTCAAATGCGGGAAACTGGATATTTTAGTCGCCACCGACGTTGCCGCGCGCGGTCTCGACGTGGAGCGCATCAGTCATGTGGTGAATTACGATATCCCCCAGGATACGGAAGCCTACGTGCATCGTATAGGACGCACCGGTCGTGCTGGTCGCTCGGGTGAGGCAATACTGTTCGTCGCACCCCGCGAAAAACGCTTGCTGGGAGTCATCGAGAAAGCCACCGGCAAGAAAATCGAGTTCATGGAACTGCCGTCGACCGATTCGATCAACGAGCGGCGAATAGCCAGATTCAAGCAACGCATAACCGATACCCTGGCAGGCGAGCAGTCGGCACTGTTTAGTCAACTGGTCGAGCAATACCAGCAGGAGCACGATGTGACGGGACTCGAAATTGCCGCAGCGCTGGCGCAAATGTCACAGGGCGATACGCCTTTTTTGTTACCGAGCAAACCGCTTCGAAGCGACGATAAAAGCTGGAAAAAAGAACAGGGTAGAAGTGAAGAAAAACCGCGCAGAGAGCGTGAGCGTTCAGGCAGGAAAGAGTCTTCACCCGAGCAGGGAATGAAGCGCTACCGCATTGAAGTGGGCCATAATCACGGGGTCATGCCCGGCAACATTGTTGGCGCTATCGCCAACGAGACTGGTATGGATAGCAAGCATATCGGCCGCATCAATATTTTTGAAGACCATAGCCTGGTCGACTTGCCCGAAGGGATGCCGAAGCAGATGTTCAATACCCTGAAAAAAGTCAGAATTTCAGGGCAGCCGCTACAAATTTCCAGGCAGGACGACCGGGGAAAAGATGAAAAATCCGCCGCGCCTGCGAAGCCTGCAAAACCAGAGGGACGGAAAAAGGTTAAGATCAAGAAACGCAACAAGGATAAGGGTAAACCGAAAAGACTGAAGAATAAGGAAAGCCAGGCTCGTTAGGTTGGAGCCATAATTTCGGTCACCACTTTTTATTCTCCGTTGTGCAGGGTTTACTTGTCTTCAGGCGCCTGGTCTCTTTCAAGTAAACCATAGTCGCGTATTACTGACGCCACCCTGAGTCTGTAATTTTGGAATATTTCAGCACGGCCACGTTTTTGCGCAGACCGATGCTCGAAATTATTACGCCACGCTTTAACCGCGTCTTCGTCGCGCCAAAACGACAGGGATAGAAACTTTTCAGGATTGCTGATACTTTGAAATCGCTCTAGCGATATCAATCCCTCGGTCTTCTCTACCAGCGGTTTCAATTCGGCGGCAATGGAAAAATAAGTGTTTTCTTCCCCCGCCTTCGGCTCTAACTCGAAAATAACGGCAATCATTCTATCCCCCGGTTCTAGTTACTGGTATCGAATTTTAACCTTAGCGGCGGTAGAAATACTATCAGAGCTTTACTGCTAACCAACAATGGGTTAAATAGCTAAGTTCTGATGTGCGGAGACCCGTAAAAGAAAAACCCATGACCCCAGAATCTCGAATCATAACTGCGATTGGCGTGTTGTTCCTGCTGTTGCCGGCACTCCTGTGGGCAGACGCTAGCAAGCAGACCAGGCCGCAACGTATCGTGTCGATCGGCCTGTGTGCCGACCAGCTATTATTGATGCTGGCGGAGCGTTCGCAAATTGCCTCGCTGTCTTCGTTTGCGACCGATGTCAATATGTCTTACATGGCAGACGCGGTGGGTGATATCCCGCTCAACGATGCCTCGGTAGAAGCCGTCATTCCCTATGCGCCCGATCTCGTGGTGGGGAGCAATTTTGCAGCCTGGAATACGACACGATTTTTGCGCCACCTTGGGTACGACGTCAAACTGCTGGCGCCACCGACCACAATCGAGGGAATTTATACCATGCTGCGCGAGTTTGGCCAGTGGACCGGCAATCAGGATCGAGCGCAGAACCTGATTCGCGAGATGAAGCAGGCCATCAGTGAGATTCAGTTAGCCAACGCGGACAAACCGAGAAAATCGGTCATCGTCTACTCGCCCAACGGTTACACCATCGGTGCTAATACGCTCGAAAATGAAATCCTGAATCTTGCCGGGTTTCGCAACCTCGCCGCAGAGATGGGCATCGACGGGTTCCAGAGAATTTCGCTGGAACGATTAATCGCGGCCAAACCCGATGTCCTCCATATCGATAACCATGTGTTCAACCGTGACTCGCTTGCGAGCGCCTATATCGGTCACCCGGTACTCGACCGTGCGGTGAAGCAAAAAGACCGGGTATTTATCCCTGCGCGTTTACGCATTTGTGCCGGCCCTATGGTGACCGAGGCGATCGAATACATGGCACAAAGACGATGAACCTCGCACCTTTACCTGGTAAAACACTTTCCAGCAAGGCCCTGTTGGGCGCTTTGATATTCGGCCTGTTCATCGTATTTATTGCAGCGTTGATGGTGGGTCCGGTCGAAATCAGCCTGTTCGAAGCGATGCGCCAGGGCTTGCAACAGGATGCATCGATCGAATACTTGATCCTGTTTGAAATCCGCCTGCCGCGCGCGCTGCTCGCGTTATTGATCGGTGCAACGCTTGGCCTCGCTGGCGCCGCGTTGCAGGGTTTGTTGCGCAATCCGCTCGCCGAGCCCGGTATTATCGGCGTCTCCAGTTTCGCCGCGCTCGGCGCGGTCATCGTGTTTTACTATGGCCTCTCGGGCCTGGCCTGGTATGCCCTGCCGCTCGGTGGGTTGGTTGGGGCCCTGTTGTCGGTGGTGATTATTTTCATGCTGGTGGGTAAAAGCCGCTCGATCGTAACCCTGATTCTTGCCGGGGTCGCGATCAATGCGATTGGTGGTGCGCTGATAGCGTTAGTGCTCAATTTTGCCCCCAGCCCCTACGCGATGCAGGAAATCCTGTTCTGGCTGCTGGGCTCGGTGGCGAACCGCAGTAGTAACGAATTGCTCATCGCCTTGCCCTTCATCGCGCTGGGCTGGATCATGGTTTTATCCTCCGGACGATTCCTCAATGCGCTAACGCTGGGCGAGGAAACCGCATACTCGATGGGTTTCGATGTCAGCCGGTATCGCTGGACCCTGGTGCTCGGTGTTGCCGTCAGCGTGGGCGCCGCGGTGTCGGTCGCGGGTAATATCGGATTTATCGGGCTCGTGGTGCCGCATTTGATCCGGCCCCTGGTCGGTTACGAACCCAGGCGATTGTTAGTCGCCAGTGCGCTCGGGGGCGCGATACTGTTGCTGGTGGCAGATATCGCGGTGCAGCTACTCTCCAGTGGCGGTGAAATAAAACTCGGGGTCATCACAGCGCTGGTCGGTGGGCCTTTCTTTTTATTCCTGATTTTAAAATCGAAGAATATGATGCTATGAGCCTGCTCAAGGCGACCAGGCTCGAATACCTGATCGGGGATCTGGCGATCCTCAAGGGTATCGATTTCGAAATCAACGAAGGCGAGCTGATTGGCCTGATCGGCCCCAATGGCGCGGGCAAAAGTACACTGTTACGACTGCTCACCCAGGTCGAGCCGCCGAGCGCTGGCGAGGTTTTATTCGACGGTAAGCCGATGGACCAGCTCAGTCCCGAAGAACGCGCGCGCCGCATCGGCTACCTGGTGCAGGGCGCCAAAGCGCACTGGCCTTTCTCGGTAGAAAAGCTGGTCGGACTCGGCCGTATTCCGTATCAAAAATGGTGGCAACAGGCATCGAACCAGGACCACGAAAAAGTTTTGCAGGCGATGCAAATGACCGAAACCCTGGCGTATCGAAATCGCGTCGTCACCACGCTCTCCGGCGGCGAACACACGCTGGTGATGCTCGCACGCGTCATGGCCACTGAACCGCAATTGATCTTCGCCGACGAACCGGTCGCAGCACTCGACCCCTACCATCAGCTACATGTGATGGAAATTCTGCGTAACCACGCTAGCGATCAAGGTGCCGCGGTCGTGGTACTGCACGACCTGAGCCTCGCCGCGCGGTTTTGTGACCGCCTGTATTTACTCAACCACGGTGAGCTGTATTGCAGCGGTAGTACCACCGAAGTCCTGAGCGCAGAAAATATTGCCACCGTCTACGGCGTCAAAAGCCGCATCGATTTCGATGAAGAAGGGATAAGCATCACACCGATATCCCGGCTGGGGGACCATCATCCTTAAAAATACCAGGCCAATTGCATGAAAACCGACTCATCGATACTCAACGGCATGCCAGTAATACCGGAATCGATACCGCCGAATTCAGAGCCCTGATCGCCTGTTGGGAAGTTGACGGCCACGAACAACTGTAGATTCTGTTGCAGGTCGTGCAGGCTGAACAGTTGCAGCAAACGGGAGTCGTCGTCCAGGTTTACAAACAGGCTCGATGTGAGGAGCCATAGCGGTGTTAATTCAACTGTGGCCGATGCTGACACATAATCTTGTCCGAGGGTGAACAGTTCACCGCGTTGCAAACGCGCCAGTAATTCCGCATGCCTGGCTAAATTAGCCGGGCTATAGTTACCATCCTCGATACCGAATCCATTGCGATGAAATTCGAGAACCCCGCTCATGTTTTTATTCCAGGCGACCCATGAGTAAGAGACATTAATCACCCCACTCACAATATTGTCGCTGTTAACCTCGCTGACAACGATGTCGCTGCGCCAGATTGAACCGCCGACATTTGCTACCGCGCCCAGACCAAAGGTGCGATGATCAAAATGTTCAGCCAGTAGAAAATCGAATTCATAGTCGTCTGAGAAAACATGATATTTGACTGCACTCGATGCAACTCGGTGACTAATGTCGCCGTTGTCATTCCGACGCCCTACCCAGACTGCCTGTAGATCATTACCGCTATCAAGCAAGTATTGGCCGTACAGCATGTCGTCGCCGGTTTTATATTCTTTATCGATAGCAGCGGGGTCAAACGGGTTAAAAAAATCCATCGGGTTGTAAATCATGCCATTCCCCCAGGAGACTGCCTGGCGTCCGGCTCTGAAAACGCTCTGGTCGGTGGTATAGCTTAAATGAAGCCGATCCAGCCGATGCGCGCTAATGGAATCTTCATCCTCGCTGATGATATGGGTTAAATCCATCAAGCGATTATTATCGTTCGTGATCAGTTGCGATGTTAATCCGAACCCCGGATTTTGTTGCTGCAGGGAAACGGAATCGCCACTTTTTATCAGGAGTTGATAATCCGCGTGAAATGCCCAGGGGTTGTTAAAGGCCGAGAAATTCAATCGCAGTTCGGCATTGTTATCCCGGGCCGGGTCATCGGTAAGGGTCTGGAATAAACTGTCACTCGGGTAATTCGTTACTAAGGATTGATATTTTATGTGGCCTTTGTAATCGAAATTGGTAGCTGCTTTGGCTGGCACGGTTAATAGACAAATTAGAAGCCCTGAAGTGACGACTTTTAACATCATGTATTGCTTAGTCCCGTAGGTTGGGGTGAGGGACGAACCCCAACATAATGATTTGGATTAGTCATGTTGGGCTTCGCAAGCTCAGCCCAATCTACGGGTTACTATAGATTCCGGCACCTGCATTTCATCGCTGATAATTTTGCCATCCCGCATTTTGATCAATCGCTTCGCATAGGACATCACGCGCTTGTCGTGGGTAGCGATGATAAAGGTAATATTGTGATGATGATTAAGCTCAGAAAACAGATTCATCAGCTGCGCCGACGTCACGCTATCCAGATTAGCCGTAGGTTCGTCTGCCAATACCAGTTTGGGTTGCGAGACGATCGCCCTGGCAACAGCGACGCGTTGTTGCTGTCCGCCAGAGAGATGTGCGGGCCGGCGATTTTCCATGCCCTCAAGGCCGACTTCTTTTAAAATGTCGCGGGCTTTTTGCGCGCGTTCACTGGCGGCTACACCCTGTACCTGCATGACAAACTCTACATTCTCCTGTGCGCTGAGTACCGAAATTAAATTATAGGCCTGAAACACGAAACCGATATGGTGCAATCGCATATCGGCCAGCGACCCTTTATCGAGCTGGTCGACACGTAGGCCATCCATCTGAATTTCACCGCTATCGGGCGTGTCCAGCCCGCCGATGGCATTCAACAGGGTAGTCTTACCGGAACCGGAAGGACCCGACAGACAAACGAATTCGCCTTCTTCGATGGTGATGTTGACATTATCGATTCCAGTAATGATCTCGTCACCCTGTTTGAAGGTTTTGTATAGCTGCTTGCAGCAAATCGTACTCATGATATTTATCAGGGTCAGGTTGTATTGATTGCCTGCACAGGATTTAGCTTCGCCGCACGCCAGGCGGGCAATATACTGGCCAGAGTGCCTAGTATGAGAACGACACTATTGGCTAAAATGATATCGTGCAGCCTGAGCGATGGATAAAGCATGCTGCTTGCGCCCATCATCGCCAGGCCTTCGGCCACCACCGAAATATCCAGTCCGCTTTCAAGGGGCTTTATGGTTAAAATAGCCAGCACATTCCCGGCGGTTAAACCGATCGACAGTAGCAGTAATGACTCAAGCAAAATTTGATAGACAATCATGCTGGGGCGCATTCCCAGTGCCAGGATCAATCCGATTTCGCGAACGCGCTCAAAGATAGCCATTGCCAGCGTATTCACCAGGCCAAACGAGAGCGCCAGAAAAATGATGATGACCCACACCAGCACAAAGCCGTCCATCATATTGAGCATGTAGCCTAAGTAGGAATCCAGTTCATACCAGGCCCTGATTTCCAGTGTTTCGGGTGTCGCCTGCCTGAGGTTTCGATACAGGGTGTCTATATCGCGATAGTCTTCATCGATGATGGCGATTTGCGAAACCAGGCCGTCTATCTTCAGCAAAGTCTGTAGCGTGCTGCGCGCGGCATATACATTAAACTCTTCCAGGCCCGGCATTTTGGCCTTATAGATTCCCACCACCCTGAAACCGCGATCGGCGATATTATTGTCAGGGTCCTGGCTCATAATCACGACGCGTTTGCCGAGCCGGGTTTCGAGGCGTTCGGCGAGTTTTGCGCCTATGACAAGCCCCCGGTCGCTATCCGTTTCCAGGAATCGGCCCTCGACAATCTGATCGGCGATTCCGGTGATCGCATTTTCGGCCAGTGGATCGACACCCAGCAGGTTGATACCACGGCTTTCGCGTTCGCTCGAAATAATCGCCGGAACCTTGATACGGGTCGTCCAGTGTTTCGTCGCGGGGTCATTCAGAGCATCGAGCAACTTGCCGCTCGGTTCGGCAATACTGTTAACCACACTTGGGTCGTCACGATATTCGGGGTGATAGATCTGGATATGCCCCGGTAAATTCTGGATGCCCTGCTCGAGCATGTCATCGACCATGCCACGCATTAGCGCGGTCATGAAAATCATCGCCCAGACCCCTACGGTAATCGCGCCCAGCATGATGAATGTGCGCCGAGGATTGCGCCACAGGTTACGCCACGACAGGATCAACATCGCCTTGAAGGGAAGATTAAACAGGCCCATGCTCTTTATGCCGCTCGCATGGCTTCGACGGGTAGCAACACGTACAGGCGCAGCGCCGGGTAAATGGCCGCGAGCAGGCAACCGATTGCGACGAAACCAGGACCCAACATCAGTGAAAGGATGGAAACACTCGGGTAAATTCGCTCCGGCAGGTTAAATTTGGCCGCCATTTCTTCCATGCCGGGGTAAGAAAAACCGGCGATGCTGAGATACCAGGTAATCACAAAGCCAACCAGCACACCTAGCGCAAGCCCGAGGCCAGCCATCATCGAGGTTTCCATCATCACCAGTCGAGACAGGTTGCCGGGCTTCAGGCCCAGGGCCATCATCACGCCGAACTCACGCGTGCGCTCCAGCACGGACATCAGTTGCGTGTTGAGGACGCTAAACGCCACCAGGATGATGAGCACCATATACATAAACCAGGCGCTGGTCATGTCTGCCTGTATCACCTGTTTCAGGCCCGGTTGCAATTGATCCCAATGCAGCACCACTAATTGATTCCGGTCGGCGAGTAAGGTCTGGATGCGCTGCTGCAATTCGTCGACCTGATCGATATGACGAGCACGAATGACGATACTGTGCCCCCTTTGTTGCATCGCAAACGCATCCTGGAAATAGACGAGACTGACTTGCGCCATGCTGCGATCGAGTTCAGATACACCGGATTCAAAAATACCGACCACCTTGACCACGCCTGCGGCAAATGAGTCGTCGAAGCCACTGCCCAGGAAAGTGATTTCATCACCGAGCCCCACTTTCAGATTACGCGCCAGTACCGAGCCGATGACAATTTCTGCAGCACTGTCCTCCTGCAAATAACGACCCTGCTTTACCAGGCCCGGAATGGTCGATACCAAAGCCTCGAATTGCGGCTCGACGCCGAGAATTTGCAAACCATAAGTGCGTTCATCGCTGGAAACCAGGGCGAAACCGGCCGCACGAGCACCGATGCTCTGTAAGCCTGACTCAGTGCGTAATAGCTGTGCGGTGCTGGTGATATCATCCAGGGTATAACGCATTTTCGGGTCATCCAGATAACCCTCGCGCTGAACCTGAATGTGACCCGTAAACGCCTGCAGGGTATTGTCGATCATCATGTCATAGCTGCCAAATTGCAGCGAGATGCTAAATATTAGCAGGGCGTTGGAAAAGATCATCGCGCCGACGGTCAGCCAGGTGCGGCGTTTATGCCGCCACAGATTACGCCAGGCCAATCGCAGCACGATATTGCTCATGGGCGTGGGTTGCGCAAATTAGACAGGGTAAACAAGCTGTCGGATAAAGCCACGTCGAAGTCGATATTATCAACCAGCATTTCGGTCCATTCCCCAGGCGCATCTGCCTTGCTCATGCGCATGCGCCGGGCAATGGTGCGACCATCCATCACCATAACTTCGAGGGTGCGCATTTCCTTGACCAGCACATCGTCCTGATCCCAGAATTCCTGTCGCATCATGACGAAATCGTCGCGAATCACCACGACTTCCTTGCCCCAGACCACCGCCGCATCTTCGTGTGGTATCGACTCGATGGTATAATAGCGATGGCCTTCCTTCTGCTCGGTGTGGATCAGACGATGATCGTACTGGTCGATAATATCGGTAGACTTGCTGATGTCCCTGTTGGAAAAATCGCTGCCCATCCAGCTTTGTTTCATCATCGATGAAGGCACCTTGATGATGCGATTCACCTTGGGCGAGTAAGTCCACATATTCCGATCCCTGATCAGGGTGCTATTCCCGGCATCGCGTTTCGGTCCGGTGACGCGCACCAGCGAGACTTTATCGCCCTGGGTCCAGGCCTGAATCGACAGGGTGCGCTCCCAGTCGCTGCGATGCACCGTCATGGTCATGTCCGAATAAGAAGTCACCCCACGCCAGTGCTCCATCGCAGCGCGAATTAAATCTCTCGGATCGAGTACATTATCGTCAACGGCAATTAGCTGAGCGGCAGAACCGGACAGGCAAAAAAACAACAGCCCAATCCGAATCAGCTTATTGCTGCATTTGAAATTCATAAACGCCATCCTCGGCTAAATATTGTCAGGTACATTCTACCCCACACCGTCAGGACGTAATCGACCCGATACGCGCTAAATTCAAAATCGAATTAATGGTAACATACCTGTCCCTATGTCATTTTGAGCGGAGTTATTAGCGTCAGGCTCTCCGTATTGGCAGCGAGGTAGTTTATCTAGGGGAATACAAACCCAGGAGCAGACCATGAGCAACAATATAAAAGACAACATCAAAAAAAAATCCACCTGGATACGCGGTTTATATATGCTGCTGTTTTCTTTTCTTTACACCATCGCTGTCGGGGTGCTGTTCGCCATGGTGTTATTCCAGTTTATCCTCAAACTCTTGACCGGCGACACCAACGAACGCCTGCGCAAACTGGGGCAAGGTATCGGTACCTACATTTATCAAATTATCCAGTTCCTCAGCTTCAACAGCGAAGTCCACCCCTATCCCTTTGGCGCCTGGCCGAAAGGGGAGCCGAAAGCTTCCAAAAAGACAGAAATCGGTGATCCGAAAACAGATAAAGATTAATAAAGCATCCTAACCCGTTATTACAGATCCCCTTCGCCACTCCGGCCTCCGAGCCGGAATCCATAACCCGTAGGTTGGGCTGAGCCTGGGAAGCCCAACATGACTAATCCAAATCAATATGTTGGGGTTCGTCCCTCTCGGCAACTGCTCCTGCGTCGCCTAAAAGCGCCTACTGTTGGTGCTCTAATAAGTTACATGACCGCCATGGATGGTGGAAATGCAATTGGGTTGTAGGAACAACCCTTGCCCATGTAACGAACCCCAACCTACTGTACTGTGGGTTATATACCTAGCAAATTTCTGGCTTCGAGCAACGCCTTGACGGAATCTAAGTGACTCCCGGACTTATGCAATTTTCCACCATTCGCGCGTAGCTCTTTGACTTGGGACATAGCTTCCGTGCTGAGTGACGGCATTTTGGCCAACTCCGCGTCGATTGCTTTCATGTGTTTGGGACAACTGCCTGCAAACGCCGAGCCCGCGGCTAATACTGCACTTAGAGCGAATACACTGATACTGATGTTTTTCATAGCTTGACCCTCATAATCTAACAATTAGAGTATTAAATAGCCTGCCACCGGTAAACTCTGGCCGGCGCAGTAATTCTCCTCCTAAATCCTTTTTACGTAAGATTTTCGTTGAAGAAATCGATGGTTCGTTGCCAGGCAAGTTCTGCCGCGACCTCATCATAACGGGCTGTGGTGTCGTTATGAAAACCGTGATTAACCTCTGGATACAGGTGCGAGGTATATTCTTTATTGTGCGCTTTTAATGCCTGCTCATAATCGGGCCAACCTTTATTAATCCGTTTGTCGAGTCCGGCGTAATGCAACAATAAAGGCGCCTTGATTTTGGCGACGTCTTCAGCGGCTGGCTGACGGCCGTAAAAAGGTACCGCGGCTGCAAGGTCCGGCAGGCGTACGGCCAGGGCGTTTGTCACGCCCCCACCGTAGCAGAAACCGACCACACCGACCTTGCCGGTGGAATTGGCATCGGACCTGAGGTGCTCGTATGCAGCGACGAAGTCTTCCAGGAGCTTGCCTTTATCGAGTGTTTTTTGCATCATCTTGCCCTCATCGTCGGTGCCGGGATAACCGCCCAGGGGGGTGAGCCCATCGGGCGCGAGTGCAACGAAACCAGCCACCGCCACACGGCGCGCGACGTCTTCAATATAAGGATTAAGCCCGCGGTTTTCATGCACCACGACAACTCCGGGCCGTTTGCCGGGCGCACCCGCGGGGCGGGCGAGGTAAGCGCGGATTTTCCCATGACCCCGGGGCGAGTCATACTCGATAAATTCGGTCTTGATGCGTGGATCTTTATCGTCAACCTGGTTGGCGAGTGCGTAATTGGGCAACAGGCCTTCGACCAGTGCCGCCACGGTGACACCGCCGACGGCGAACTTCGCGGCCTTATCGAAGAATTCTCTGCGGCTGAGGCTGCTATGCACGTAGCGGTCATACAGGTCGAGTAGTTCTTGATCGTAATCACTGGCTTTCTTGCGTTCCATGATGATCCTCCTGGCGCCAAAACAGACATAGTCTGAATATGCAAGATTTTTCCCGAGGTAAAAAAATAACCCCTCTTTCCTGACAAATCCAGATGGAAATGGTTCAATAGATTCCGGATAACCCCTTCGGGCTTTCCGGAATGACGGGATCGTCATTTAATATATCGTCATTTCGGCCCCCGAGCCGGAATGACCGCCAGGGACGGTGGAAATGCAGTATGGTAGTAGGAACTACCCCTGCCTATTTAACCGAATATTCCTCAATTTGCAATCAACCAGCCTTTCCCACACAATCGATGTGAGGAAAATAGTAAGTAGCAAGGGCTGGCATGAAAACACCGAGCAAAACTACCGCCCAGCAGCGCGCCGACCAGATACATGCTTTCAACCATGAGCTGGCCGAGCTGACGCGCGAGCAGGTGTTAAGCCTCAGCGCCGAACAACAGGCGGCTATCGACGATTACCACCAGGGCCTGCTAAATCAATTCCGCAGCGACTTTGACATCGACCACAGCCAGCACGAAAAGCAACTCTCGCTCGGCATGCGCATCGCCTCGTTTCTCGGTGCGGTGGCACTGGCCGCCAGCGTGTTTTTTCTGTTTTATCAATTCTGGGGCAGGCTCGGCACGGCCAGCCAGGTCACCATCCTCAGCGGCGCCTCGATAATCAGCTTCCTCGCCACGGTCATAGTCGCCAGTAAGGATGCCTCGGGCTATTTCACCAAGCTCATCGGACTGGTGGCCTTCGCCTGTTTTGTACTCAACATCGCCATGTTCGGGCTGATATTCAACATCACCCCCACCGACAACGCGCTGCTGGCCTGGGCGGCGCTGGCCCTGTTGCTGGCCTATGCCTATGACGTCCGCCTGTTACAGGTCGCCGCCTTGCTCTGCATCATCGCCTATGTCTCGGCGCGGGTCGGCGCGTGGAGCGGCATGTACTGGATCCACTTTGGCGAAAGGCCGGAGAACTTTTTCCCCATTGCCCTACTGCTGTTCTTTATCCCGCAATGGATCAACCATGAGCGCTTCAGCGGCTTTGCCCTGTCTTATCGGGTGTTCGGCATCGTCACCCTGTTACTGCCGATGCTGGTGCTCGCCCACTGGGGTTATGGCAGCTACCTGAACATCGACCCCGACCTCATCGAAGGCAGCTATCAACTGGCCGGGTTTATACTCAGTGGCGTTTTTATCTGGTATGGCATTCGCCGCGGCTGGGGCCATGTCGTCAATAGTGGCGTGACCTTCTTCGTTATCTTCATCTACACCAAATTCTTCGACTGGTGGTGGGAGGTGATGCCCAGGTACCTGTTCTTCCTGGTGCTCGGCCTGGTGGCGATACTCTGCCTGGTCATACTCAAGCGCCTGCGCAAGGCAGAGCAACCGCTAGCGGAGGGAGCGCAGCCATGAAGCTCGACTACAAAATATTCAAAGGCAAGATATTCATCGCCGGGCTCGCCATCATCATCGTCACCAACATCGTTGCGCTCGCCGGCGTGGCCTACAACCGCTCTGGCGAACCCGATGCCGTGGTCGAACTCACCGAACGCGAACTGGGCTTGCCCTACCGCTATGGCATGAACAAGGAAAACACTGGCCTGGGCCTGCGAATCAACTGCCGCATAGAAGATGCGCAACGCTATTTCTACGGCAACACCAACTGCTGGAGTAACCCGAGTTGGCTCAATAAAGAAAAACTGATCGAACTCGGCTTTCAACTCCAGCTCCAGGGAGATAAAACAGCAGGCCGCCTGGCCTTTGAAAAAGAATTGCCGCGCGAGGTCTTCCTCGTGCTGCAATACGACGGCGCCGCGCACCAGAGGGTAGTGAGCAGTGCAGAAGAAGAACTGGGCGAACAACAGGCACTGCTGGCCAACAACCCGGGGCAGGAAGAATTCGAAAAACGCGTAGAAGATGCAGCGAAGAAACTGAACAACGAACAACACCACAACAGCCGCCTGTTCGCGATAGATGCCGGACTGGACAGGGCCCGATTAAGAAACACCTATCCAGACACCAGCCAATACATCCTCATGCAGGCCCTGATCAGACCGACCTGGAGCCGCGATGAAAATGAAGAAGAATGGAAAGGCACAATCACCGGCCTGCTGATCGGCACCATCAACATCCCGCTCGAACACCGCGCACTATTCGAGCCACTGGAAGCAGCACAGCTACGCCGCAATCAAAACAGGCAAACACCGCGCTACACAGTGCGAGTCGCCTTCGGCAAGCGGGCTGAGCCGTGGGTGATTACGGTGGGGAAGCTGTAGAATCCCGTCGTCAACTCATTTGCAATCACCCAATGTTTCGCACACAATCAACGAGGAGCATAAATCCGTGCCGCCGTAATCTCGGAAAAATCAATTATATAGAGGGCTCTGTATGCTCTCACGTAAGAGGATATTCGATATCACACGATTGATTAATAAGGAGGCGATAATGAATCGCTCGGAAGTTGTTGAATTGCTGACTCGAAGCAAACCGGCGCTGGTCGCCCGTTATGGGGTGACGCGCCTGGCCCTGTTTGGCTCCACCGCGCGTGACGCTGCGCATAGCGACAGCGATATCGACATCCTGGTTGCCTTCGATGGGCCAGCCACATCGGAACGGTACTTCGGCGTCCAATTCTACCTTGAAGACCAGCTAGGCCGACCCGTTGATCTGGTGACTGACAAGGCCCTGCGTCCGGAACTACGTCCATATATAGAAAAGGAGGCGGTGCATGTCTGATGCGATACAGCGCGAATGGCGATTTTATCTCGACGATATGGTCAGCTTTGCAGAGAAAGTTATCGCCTACACCCAAGCTCTGGATCAAGACGGTTTTATTAGCAGCGGTTTGAACTACGACGCAACCCTGCGTAATCTGGAGCTGATTGGTGAAGCTGCTACCCATATTCCAAAAGATGTTCGTGAGGATAATCCACAAATACCCTGGCGACTCGTCATCGCCACCCGAAACCGACTGATCCATGGGTATTTAGGTATGGACAACGACACCCTGTGGAGCATTATTCGTGGCGATATACCCAGCCTGCTCTCGAATCTGCTAGCCATAAGAGAATAATTTTATGACCGAACCCAACACAATAGCCGCCTGTTCGCGATATAAAAAGTGCGTGTTGCCTTACCAACAAGCTAACCATCGGTATCGCATAGTCGAATCCTGAGCCGTCCCAACCATCACAATGTTATAATTGAAACGGATATAATATTTATCCCTGGCACAGATATAGGGAACCAAGCTTAAGTTAACCTTTCCAAATAGTATGTTTTTTATTAACACCACAACCCGTTCAGGCTGGCTAATTTTAATGATGCTGATGACGGCCTGTAGCTCGTCCATCCCAGTTGAAATTCGGCAGACAGTGAATAATGCGCCCGGTGTGGCGCAGCTGCGTGACCAACCCGACAGCTATATTTCACAACCCATTCGTTGGGGCGGCATGATCCTGGAAACAGAAAACAAACAAGATACAAGCTGGTTGACGATTATCGCCTTTCCACTGTCGGATAATGGCGAACCGCAGACTTCCGCACGCAGTCCAGGGCGATTTATAGCCCTGGTCAATGAATTTCTGGAACCTTTGGTATACAGTCGCGATCGCTTAATCACGGTAAAGGGTAGCTTCTTCAAAACTGAAACTCTAAAGATAGGGGAGTATCCGTATGTGTATCCTGTTATCGAGGTAGATCATTATTATTTATGGCCCAAAAAGCAGGCGCCGAGCTACGTCGACTATCCACCTTATTGGGGATATGACCCCTGGTTTTATCCGGGCTATCCCTGGCCTCACCCGCACAGACACCTGTTCCCTGGACACCACTGATGTGAAAAACTGATGTATAGGAAAATACTGTCCTTACTGTTCTTAATCAGCCTGTTGATGGGCTGTGCCAGCACCCCTGTTTTTGATACTACAGCAGTGGTGAAATCGTTGACGCCGCAGAGTGTCATTGCGGAGCCAGCAGACAGTCGAGGCAAAACCGCGCTATGGGGTGGAACCATACTGGATACTCGCAACCTGAAAGATTCAACTCGAATAGAAGTCCTGGCTTACCCGCTCGACTCGTCACAGAGACCGATACTGAGCAGTAAACCGTTGGGACGATTTATCATCCATCGGCAGGGCTACCTTGAACCTGCTACTTACAGCGAGGGACGCCTGGTCAGCGTCATGGGCAGTGTCAGCGAAAGTCAGAGCGGTAAAGTCGGTGAGAGCGCCTATATCTACCCGGTTATCAATGCGCAGCAGTTACAATTATGGTCACCCGAAACCAGTCGAAGCAGAATCGGTTTTAGTTTCGGCCTGGGTATCAGATTGTAGCTGTTTGTAAAATGCCCCGATGACCCCCATCGTCGTTCCGGGCATAGCGAAGCGACGACCCGGAATCTATTAAAAACCTGGTACGGCCATAAACAGTAACCCCGATAAACCACGCCACCTCGTTTGCAATCACTCAATTTTTCCCACACAATCGAAGCGGGAAAATAAAAAACCAAAAAGGGCTGGTCATTGATTGATCAAACGCTACTAGAATCGGATACTCGAAAGGAAACCGAACAGAAGTTCACTATCTCTAGTTGGGGTACCCAGAGAAAAACTCATCAGATAATGGTTGAAAAAGTCTTAGGCAGACATATAATCGTTATTAACAACACCTCCCACGCCTCTCTACGATGCGCACCATGGGGGGTTATTTTTTTCTGGGGTAAGTGAAAATTGAAATTTTCCCGATACATCGGAATAGACTACTCGGGCGCACAAACGGCTGAGAGCAGACTAAGAGCGCTGCAGCTCTTTGCGGCCGACGCCATAGACACACCAGTGAAGATCAGTACCAGGGTAACTGGGGCGAAGAACTGGACTCGTCAGGAAATAGCGCAATATTGCCGTGCTGCGATCGACTCGCGAAATCCAGTGATCATCGGGATTGACCATGGTTTTTCGTTTCCGCTGAGTTACATGAAACGCTATGGCATCACGTCGTGGGACAAATTTCTCGATGACTTCATGCGTCATTGGCCGACCGCCGATCCGCACACCTATGTCGATTTCCTACGCGACGGCAATCCCAGAACTGGCACGCCAACTGAACTGCGCCTGTGCGAACAATGGACGTCAGGCGCCAAGAGCGTATTCCAATTTGACGTGCAGGGGCAGGTCGCGAAGTCCACTCACGCGGGTCTGCCGTGGTTGCTTTGGCTGCGAACGATGCCGGACGCTCGATCTCTGGTTCATTTTTGGCCGTTCGATGGTTTCGAAGTGCCGGAAGGCAAATCTGTCATCGCAGAGGTCTACCCATCTCTATTCCGCCGTCGATATCCCAAGGGTGGTCGCATTGCTGACGAACACGATGCCTTTTCTGTTGCGGCCTGGATCCAGGAGATGGATCGTCGTGGAGCGCTGGAATCATACTTTTCACCGCCGCTCAGTATCCCGGAGCGACAGACAGTGATGCTCGAGGGGTGGATTCTAGGTGTGTGGTAACAGAAACTTTCAAGGTCGATGCTGGCCAGAACAAGGAGAAAAAAGCGCATGCCACTATATCGTGTGACCGATGGCGGCCTTGAATAAATAAGGCGGACCGACTTCGCTTGCGCCCAACTACGCGAGCGTCAGGACTTACAGTAATTTCTCCGGGACCAGATACAAGTGGTTGACAACGACCTCTATGTGATCAGTGAAGAATTTAGTAAATGGGGGAAGGTAAACGAAGAATCGACCTGTTCGCGGTCGACTGCAACGCCAATCTTGTTGTACCCACTCAAACCACTAATTTGTGGTCAGCAAAAGAAGCGGCAGGTTATCGGCATGCCAGGTGGCTGGAATTCTGGGCTAAGGCATTCGGCATATCAATATCCGCGCTTATTTCCGTGCGAAAATTTCACCCTGATTCAGTATACTCATGACTTTAAGCCCGTTTTATCTCCGACCAGGGTTGCAGGGCTCATGTCTGTCTGTTTCTGCATAACCTGTAGTTCATCGAGGGGGATATGGCAGGCGATCACATGGCCCTGCCCGGTAGATTGCCACGGAGGAGTTTCCCTGTCACATACCTCGCCTATGCGCCTCGAACAGCGCCGTTGAAACGGGCATCCAGATGGTGGTGGTGAGAGTTCAACGATATCTTCGGTTACCAGGTTGGGCTTAATGTCAGGATCAGGCTCCAGTACCGCACCAAGCAGCGCTTCCGTGTAGGGATGAGAAGGCAAGCTATAAACTTTTTCCGCAGGCCCTATTTCACATAGCCTGCCCTGGTAAAGCACGGCCACCCGATCGGACACGGCGCGGACGACCGACAGGTCATGCGAAACGTAAATATAAGTCGTGTCCTGCTCCGCCTGAAGCTCGGTCAGCAACTCGAGAACAGCCGCCTGAACCGAGACATCAAGGGCGGAGGTCACCTCATCACACAAAACCAGATCCGGTTCAGCCGCGAATGCGCGTGCCACTGCGACCCGTTGCTTTTCACCGCCGGATAGCTGACTGGGCAAGCGACCGATATAATCCACACGTAGGCGAACGCGATTCAGTAGGGCTTCAATACGCTCACGCAATTCCTCCCCTTGAAGGCCAAAGTAAAGTTTCAGGGGTTGAGTCAAGATCTCGCCTACTGTCTGGCGCGGATTCAAGGATGAGTCTGGATTTTGGAAAATGAGCTGTATTCTTCTCAAGGTGTCTTTTGCGCGATGATCGACAGAAACATTTAAGTTTTCAGTCGAGTCAAACTCAATTGAACCTTTCAATGGCGCTTTCAAGCCAG
>JADFMY010000095.1 GCA_022563685.1 Pseudomonadota bacterium
ACGGCGAGGCGAGCGAAATCTACCCAATTAATCCCAATGGATCGGCACTTGTATTAAACGGATTCACCAATGAGGATGGTCGATTTACGATTCTGATGCCGCACCCGGAGCGCATCTTTCGTAGCGTACAGAATTCCTGGCAGTCACCCGAATGGGGAGAGTATGGACCCTGGATGCGCATGTTCAGAAATGCGAAAAAATGGCTGCAGTAATTCTGATGGCGATAATTTGGTAAGAATTTTTCCGCTTCAACACACTGCCTAAGCTAGGGAAGGGCTGATTTATTCAGGCCTTCCCGCAGTACATGGATGTGCTGCCAAAATCGATGCCGTTAAGGCATTGATTTTGTGAGACAAATGAAAATCACATTTTTCGTTTGTCGTCCTCTGAGAATTCATGGATGAATTATTCAGAGGTTCCTTAATTTGCAGGTCTCGGCCGGGTCGATCCATTGAGTAATTTCCTGCGCAATCTAGTTGATTATCATCGCGCATTGCTACCCGTTCTAGTCTCTTAATTCCCGTCTCAAAATCTTTCCTACATTGGTTTTTGGCAGCTCCGCTCTAAACTCGATGATTTTGGGTACCTTATAGCCTGTTAAGCTCTTTCGACAGTGTTCGATGACATCTTCTTCCGTTAATGACTGATCTTTTTTTACGATCACCGCTTTGACTATTTCGCCGGATTCCTCATCGGGTTTACCAATCACTCCGACTTCGAGCACGCCTTCATGCCCGGCAATAATCTCTTCTACTTCGTTCGGATAAACATTAAATCCAGATACCAGGATCATATCCTTCAGGCGATCGACGATTCGAAAATAACCAGCCGCATCCATTTTGGCCAAATCCCCGGTTTTAAACCAGCCATCCGGGGTAATCGCTTCACGGGTATCGTCCTCTCGCTGCCAGTATCCTTTCATCACCTGCGGTCCGCGCACGCATAGCTCGCCGACTTCACCCCGGGGCAATAATTTGCCATTTTCGTCCTGGATCGATACTTCGGTCGAAGGCACCGGCAAACCGATACTGCCATTGAATTCGGGCAGATTAAGCGGATTCATGCACACTGCAGGAGAAGTCTCGGTCAACCCGTAGGCTTCGATCAGGGGGGTTCCAGTCACCTTTTGCCAGCGTTCTGCAACCGGTTTCTGGACCGCCATACCGCCACCTAAGGCCAATTTCAGGCCAGAAAAATCGATTTGATCGAAGCCAGGTGTATTCAACAATCCATTAAACAGCGTATTAACACCGGTAATTGCAGTAAACGCTACATTCTGTAGCTCCTTAACAAAGTTTGGCATGTCGCGCGGGTTGGTAATCAAATAATTCTGCGCCCCCACTTTCATAAAGGTCAGGCAATTGGCGGTCAGTGAAAAAATATGATACAGCGGCAAAGCGGTGATAATGATTTCCTTATTCTCTTCAACCGAGTCACTGATCCATGCCGAAGCCTGCAGCATATTGGCAATCATATTGCCATGCGTCAGCATTGCCCCCTTGGCAACGCCCGTGGTGCCTCCCGTGTACTGTAAAAATGCGATATCGTCATGGTTCGTTTCTACAGGGATGTGAGGCTTTCGCGCACCACGGCTCAGAGCTGTTTTAAAATTGACCGCGTCTGGAAGTGAAAATGGTGGCACCATTTTCTTCACGTGTTTCACCACCAGGTTAACGATCAGAGACTTGGGGAATTTCAACAAATCCCCCAACTGGGTGGTTATGACATGTTGAATCGACGTTTCATCGATAACTTCCGTCAAGGTATGGCAAAAATTTTCCATCACGATTATGACCTTGGCGCCCGAATCGCTGAGCTGGTGTTTTAACTCACGGGTAGTGTAGAGTGGGTTGGTATTGACCACGGTAAAACCACCGCGCAAAATTCCAAAGATCGCTATTGGATTCTGTAATACATTCGGCATCATCACCGCAACGCGATCACCTCCCCGCATATTGGGTAACTGTTGCAGATAACTCGCCAATTGCGAAGTGAGGCGGTCCATATCGGCATAGCTGAACGTAGTGCCCATGTTAGTAAACGCTGGACTATTGCTATATTTAGTAGCCGCCTGCTCAAAAACCTCTGTCACCGACCGATAGGCGTCGGCATCGATCGTTTTTGGCATACCCGGAGGATAACTTTTTAACCATGTCTTTTCCATGAGTACTCCTCAGCTTGAAATCAATAATTATTAAGGAACCTCTGAATAATTCATCCTCGAATTCTCAGAGGACGACAGACGAAAAGTTTCATTTTCGTTTGTCTCACAAAATCAATGCCTTAGCGGCACTGATTTTGGCAGTACCTGACCCACACGGATACCCAAAGCACTCGCGATGCTCGCGGGGCAGGCTCTGTGGGAAATGCAGGTTTTGCAGGAGCAAAAACCTGCCCATGTACTGCCGGAAGGTCTGAATAAATCAGACCTTCCTTAAAAAAATCTATGTTTAATACCGCTAGGTTACTGGTGCGGCTTTTCTCCTGACTTTTCGTTTGTTATTTGGTGGTTCCTTTGTTTTGGGTGAACCCTTTCCTGTCTTTACTCCTAGCTCTTGCGGCGAAAATTCGTCGACCATTATAACTTTTCTGGTGGCAGTGTGTGCCGACATCAGTATTTTCGCATCTGCGCTAGAAATAAGATCCGTTCCAACCAGTTCATCGATCCATTGCTGGTAGCTTTGCAAATCGGATTTCACCTGGTCGTTGGCGCGAAGCCTTCGTTCTATGGGCTCGGCCAAAATAACTTTTTTCAAGGCATGTTCCAGGCAACCGGTAATATCGTCAGGATCGTCGCTGATATAAATACCCTGCGTCAACCGATCCCTCGCCTGACCCGGCTTGACCAGCAACGCAGCAACGCGGTGGCTCAGAGAATCGTTGGGCAGGCGCAAACTCAGGCCCAGGGGGAAAATGATGGTTCTCGCTAACACGCCTAACCATTTAATCGGAAAGTTACGCAAAACTTCGTCCAGCGCCATTTGAATCTGATACAGGCTATACTTCGCCGACCATTCAACCAGCGGCAGGTCGGCTCTGGGACGCCCATCATCTTCGAACTTTTTCAACACCGCAGAGGCATAAAACATATACCCCAGCGCATCAGCGAAGCGACCGGATAGTTTTTCCTTGCGTTTGAAAGCCCCGCCCAGAATCATCAACGCCAGGTCGGCCGTGACCGAAAAAGCAGCACTCATCTGTCCCAGACGCCGATAATAAGTAGCGATGCGACCCGGTAAGGGTGACGCGGCCAGGTGGCTTCCACTGATTCCATAGATAAACGCCCGGCAAACATTGGTAAGCAGATAAACGATATGACCGGCTAAAGCCTGATCGAACGCCTTTTCGCCGGCAGCCTGATCGACCATGGTGGCCGCTTCCATTTCCGCCACCAGGTAAGGATGGCAACGAATCGCCCCCTGCCCAAAAATAATCATGCTACGGGTAAGAATGTTCGCGCCTTCGACCGTTATCCCGACGGGCAGAATCTGGTAGGGCCGTGCAATATAATTGCTCGGTCCCATGCAAATGCCACGGCCGCCATGTATGTCCATCGCATCATTGATTATCTGACGCATAAACTCGGTGTTGTAATATTTCAGGATCGCAGTAACGACCGAAGGTTTTTCTCCACTATCGAGAGCCGACAATGTTAATAGTCGCCCGGCGTCCGCCATGTAGGTCAAACCGCCAATACGCGCCAATGCCTCTTCGATACCCTCGAACTTTCCTATCGCGGTATTGAACTGTTTGCGAATCCGCGCGTAGGCGCCAGTGACGCGTGCCGAACACTTGCCCCCAGCGGTGGCGGCGGCCGGCAAAGAGATGCCACGACCCACCGACAGGGATTCCATCAGCATGCGCCAGCCGTTGCCAATATTTTCCTGGCCTCCAATGATATAGTCCATCGGAATAAATACATCCTTCCCACTGTTTGGACCATTTTGAAACGCTGCGTTCATTGGAAAGTGTCGATTTCCGATGGTGATTCCCGGCATCTCTGCGGGTATCAGCGCACAGCTAATACCTAAGTCAATATCACCGCCGAGCAAGCCATCGGGGTCATACACTTTGAACGCGAGACCAAGGACGGTGGCAACCGGGCCGAGTGTAATATAACGTTTTTCCCAATTTAACAGCAGGCCGAGTACCTGTTTGCCCTTGAACGTGCCCTTGCATACCACCCCGGTATCGGGCATGGAACCCGCATCCGACCCGGCGTCAGGGCCGGTCAGGGCAAAACAGGGGATTTCCCGTCCTTCGGCGAGTCGGGGCAGGTAATAGTCTTTCTGCGCTTCGGTACCATAGTGCAATAGTAATTCCGCCGGACCGAGCGAATTGGGCACCATTACGGTGACTCCAACCGATATACTGCGGCCGGAGACTTTCATCACCACATTGGAATGCCCATGGGCCGAAAATCCCAGACCTCCATATTTCTTGGGGATAATCATCCCGAAGAAACGGTGTTTTTTAAGAAATGCCCACATTTCCTCCGGCATATCCATGAGGTTGTGCGTGATATCCCAGTCATCGATCATTGCGCATAGTTGATCTACGGGTCCATCGAGAAATGCCTGTTCCTCATCGCTGAGTTCAGGTTTTTTGTACTGCAAAAGCTGGCTCCAGTCCGGCGCACCGCGAAATAATTCAGCCTCCCACCAAACTGTTCCGGCCTCGATAGCATCGCGTTCGGTTTCGGACATCGGCGGCAATACCGACCTGGTACGCTTTAACATCGGCCTGCTCAGAAATTTCTGCCGGATACCGGGTATACCCAATAAAACCATAGGTAAACCTAAAAGAACCCAGGCCAGCACTCCCCAAAACAGGCTAAATCCGTCGAAGGCCGTAAAGATGAGCAAGAAAGCAACGAGCGCGAGGCAGATAGTCCTGAGCGCAGAAGGATAGCGCGCAATCGAGTAAATCATCGCGAATAGACCACATAGAAAAACCAGAATATTCAAAGCATCTCCTTAGAACGCCAGGCCTGTAAAGGCATTAAACCAAACAATATATTATATTGACCCTGTCAGCAATACGGGGTTTCATTTTGAAACTGATGAGTATTGCATAAGGAACCTCCGAATCATTCATCCGCCCCCAATCAGGACTGTTGATTAAGCCGATCCCGCAAGGATTGGGTCAGCGTTCCTACTCCCAGTTCGAGTGTCTGGTCCGCGTATTCAAGTAATGGCAGAATGTCGAGCAGCAGATCATGCGCATGATCGGCCAGGCCATCGGTATTATCATTAGCGATCATTTGTAGCGCCTTGTCTACTGTCATCGGTCGCTTTTCGCTGGCTCTGGGAGCACCGACGATACAGTTTCCGCCCTTGCGCACTGCTTCGGCAAGCCTCTTGTCCAGGATTTCATTGACACTCTCGAAACTGGTATTCTTGTCTGCGACGCAACTGTATATGGCGCTACTCAAGGTGACCGGCACCCGCTTACCAGCAATACGAATACGCCGCCTTGCGATACTTTCCCTGATTCGATTTATCCCCTTAATCGCACCGATCGCATTGGTCACTGGAAACAGTACACAAAATTCAGCCTTTTCGAGATAACACAAAATATCTTCACGCCTGAGCGTCTGCTGCATGATTTTCGCTACCGCCTGCACGACGGAGACTGCGGAACTTTTATCGAAGCTCGCCACGATAGCTTTCAGGTTGTCTACCTTAAACTTGCAGACGCTAACATTACTTTTGTGGCGTAACGAAAACGACAATTCCTGGTTCAGCCGAGATTTTAGGTAGTTTTGCCGGCTTAATTGCTGAAGTACGTTGACTGCAGAAACCTGCTGCATTTCAATGGTTTGCTCATCGGCATACTGGACGAATAATTGCGCGTGTAATCGCACTCGGGTAGTCAGTTCGGTGCTCGTAAATGGCATATTGATAAAATCGGTCGCACCGAGCCGGAATGCGGATTCGCGGTCATTTTCCTGATCGCTTTCCCCCACCAGTAACAGCACCGGCCTGGCCGCCAGGTGTTTATCATTGGCGCCTCGGATTCTCTCGAGCAGGCCAAACTGGTCTATTGCTAGCGGAAGCTCGCAAATTAATACTGAAATATTCGATACTTCGAGCATTTTTTCCCAGGCCACCTCGGCGTCTTCAGCATGGAGAACGGTAAAATGATCGCCTAATAATTTGCTGATTGACCGGCTGCTTTGCGGTGACTTCGCTACTAGTAGTACGACGGATTTTTCGCTGGTGTCACTCATGCCTTAAATTCATTGATAAGATTGCATCTGACTATAACCTAATTTTGCCTATATTTTACGGTCGCCCCTACTCAGAAAAAACCTGGCGAGCCAGTCGGCCAGCACCTGCGTATCGGCCTTGCGGCCGGAAGTCTGCATATCGGCCAGCGCCTTTGAGGCCACTGGCTCAGGCACTATATTGCCATCGTACAAATTGAGCAGCGCGAGTTCATAGTCTTCTTCAAACTCGGGGTGCGCCTGTATCGTGATGATCGAATCACCGTAACCCAGGCCTGCGTAAGGACAAAAATCGGAGCTGGAAAACACCTTTGCCGCTGGGGGTTTCTCGACTACCTGATCCTGGTGAAAGGTGTAGATACCTACCTGCTCCAGGGCGTCGCCCATCCACTCCTGCGCTACATCTATCCGATAGCTATGCAAGCCAACACCCCATCCCTTGTCCGATTTCACCACTTCGCCGCCGAGCGTCTGGGCGATTATCTGGTGGCCGAAACAGATACCGACCAGGGGAACCGAGGCACGCTCAAGCTCTCGGATAAACACCTGTAATTCGAGCATCCAGTCGAGGCTCTCATAGACTCCATGGCGCGAACCGGTAATAAGCCAGCCTCCGCAATCATGGATCGATGCCGGTATATCACGGCGAATCACACTATAGGTCTGATACTGCAAATCCTGTCGCGCCCGGTCGAGCAAAGCCGCGAACATGACTGGATAGGGATCGTAGCGATCGATCAGCTTTTCATTTATCAACCCGGTTTCGAGTATTCCTATTTTCATTTAACAACCCAATTTAAAGACCCAGTTGGTCGCGTGCAAGATACCACCAGGAACCAATAATCGACAGTGGTTGGCGCACTAGTGGTTTTGTTCATCACTTCATCCTCTTAACAGAGTAATCCAGAATTATCCTTAATGTGATCACAATATTCTAATTCGGTCCAGAAGGTTTTATCATCGGTTATAGTTTCCAGCTCGAATTTGTGATTACATATTTATTCCTTCGATCGGAACCACCCGAGTAATGCGATCACCCAAATCTGCCAAACTTGAATTACTGATGCTGGAAAAGACCGAGTCGCAGAAAACCAACCAGTGGGTTTACCAGTTACTACGCACGAATTTGCTCTGCGGCAAAATACAGCCCGGTATTCCACTCACGATTCGAGGGGTTGCCGAAGCGCTGGATGTGAGCCCTATGCCGGTACGGGAGGCCTTGCATCGGCTCGCCTGCGAGGGTGCGGTCGAAGTCAAAAATAATCGACGCGTGATCGTGCCGCTAATGACTGCGGAAAAATTCAGCGAGTTATGCGATCTGCGAATTCTGCTCGAAACCCACGCTGCAGAAAGCGCGCTACCTTATATCAGAGAGAAGGATATAGTTGGCCTGGAGCTGATAGACGCGAAGATTGACGAAGCTTTGAAAGAGGGTAATGTAGAGGACATCAGCCTGATCAATCAGGATTTTCACCGCAGCCTGTATAGCGCCAACCCTTTCCAGATCGTCATACCTTTGATCGAAAGCCTGTGGCTTCAGCTCGGACCCTTTTCCAGTATAGCCATCAGCAAGCTGGAGAAAATATACATTGTCGATCGCCATGTCGAGGCTATCGCAGCCCTCAAACAGCAAAACTCGTTTGCTTTGCGACGTGCTATCGAAGCCGACATACGCGACGGAATTGCCTCGATCAAATCTGTTGAGGGCATCCATGATTATTTCGAAGGTGTTTCCTGACCAGCGATGCGTTAAAGAACGCCCATTTTCGTGATCACTTTATATGCATGTCTGTTAAAATAATTAGAGAAGCGATTAATTTTTTGTGATCACTAATATGCGCAAACATTGACCGAAGGAACAAATATGAAGCGGAACTCCAACAGCCAGTTAAATCGCGAAATAGCAGAATTAACTCAAAATCATCCCGAGATCGATGAATTTGAAGTGCTCGCGGTCGACTTCAGCGGCCATTTTTTCGGTAAACGATACCCGATTGCCAGGTTGAAATCCTTTGCGCGCGATGGGCTTGCGTTTCCCGTGAGTACAATCGTCCTGAGCACATTGGGCGAACCGCTCGATGGTATTTACTATGGTGATGCTGACGGTGACCCCGACGCACATTTTTTCCTGATTCCGGGTACCTTGTCACTGAACGACTGGGGCAGCAAGCCTCGAGCACAGATAATGGCTACCTCATATAATGACAAAGAATCCACGTTTTTTGAACCACGCAACCTGCTAAACAAGGTTCTGCGGGCCTACGAGGCGAAAAACTGGAGCCCGACAGTGGCCTTTGAACTCGAATTTTTCCTGTTCGCTCGTGAGCGTGATGACCAGGATTTAGTTCAGATTGTGCGCAACCCCAAGACTGGGCGCCTCGACTCGCCGACCGTGCTGTCCAGCACCCGTATCTCCGATTTTGAACAGGTCATAGACGGCATCATTGCTGCCTGTAAGCAGCAAAACATAGCGACCGGCGCCATTTCATCCGAAATGGGCGCCGGACAATTCGAAATTAATTTTAATCACCACAGCGATGTGATGCGCGCAGCCGATGAAACCTGTCTGTTCAAGCGTATCGTCATCGAGATCGCGAAAAAACACGGCATGATGGCGACTTTCATGGCGAAACCGAAGTTGGATCAACCGGGAAATGGCCTGCATATGCACATTAGCCTGGTCGATAACAAGGGGAAAAATATTTTCGCTGCGGGCGACAAGCCAGATCAAAGATTACTGCACGCGATAGGCGGACTAATCGATACAATGCCCGCCGCCATGTCATTTTGGGCGCCGAATATTAACTCTTATCGCCGCTATAGCGGCGGTGCTGACTGCGCTCCGGTAAGCCTGAGCTGGGGCTACGAAAATCGCACTGTTGCTTTTCGCATTCCACTGGCAAAGGATGGGGCCTGGCGCGTAGAAATTCGTGTTCCTGGCGCCGATGCCAACCCTTACCTGGCTATGGCGGTTTCACTCGCCGGCATGCTACATGGAATGAAGCATAAGCTCGATCCCGGCAATCCTTGCGACGTTTCGGTCGACGGTAAAGACGAAAATCTGCCGCTTAGCCTGAGTGCGGCACTCGGCGCCACTATCGGCAGCGAAGCGCTGATCGATATCCTGGGCCGCGATTTCATCGAACTCTACTGCCAACACCGCGAACTCGAGATCGAGGCATTCGCACAATTTATCAGCCCACGAGAATACGACTGGTATCTTTAAACCAGAGTTTCCCTAATTTCAGCAGGATCAGTTCATGAATCACGACGATTTCCCAAATAGTTTTTCGATGCACGCCAACCTGTTTGGTTATATGGGGACGCCCTTGAGCAGAAATCCAGACGCTGCCGATGTGTTCGTGGTAGGTCTGCCCTACGACCTTGCCACCACCGGGCGCGCCGGCACACGCAGCGGTCCAACGGCTATTCGCCAGGCGAGCGGCAATCTGCGTTGGGAAGAAAAACGCTGGCCATGGGATTTTTGCGTATTCGATCGCATTCGCGTCGCTGACTATGGTGATCTTGAATTTCCTGCCGGCAATCATGAAAGTTTGTTCGAACAGATCGAGCAACACTATGGAAAACTGCTCGCAGCCGGAAAAACTACCTTGAGTTTTGGCGGCGATCATTTCGTGACCCTGCCGTTATTGCGTGCGCATCGCAAGGCACACGGCAAACTCTCGCTGATTCATTTTGACGCGCATACTGATACCTACTCTGAAGAAGGCTCGACTTACAATCACGGCAGCATGTTCTATCATGCACCGAGGGAAGGTATCATCGACCCTGACACAAGCATTCAGATCGGCATACGCACCGAATATACCGAAGCCACGCACGAGTTTCAGGTCATCAGCGCTGCCCGGGCCAACGACCTGCCCGCCGAGCAAATAATCGAAGCGATTAGCGAGCGCGTGGGCGCTTCACCCTGTTATCTAACGTTTGACATCGACTGCCTGGACCCAGCCTACGCGCCCGGCACCGGCACCCCGGTGATCGGCGGTCTCACCACCGACCGAGCGTTAAAAATCCTGCATGGACTTCAACACCTGAACCTGGTTGGCATGGACCTGGTCGAAGTCGCGCCAGCCTACGATCACGCGGAGATTACCGCACTAGCGGGTGCGACACTGGGCCTGGAGATGTTGTATGTACTGGCTGCTAAAATAGGTGAACAGTAAATTATTCTAGGTATTTTTGAGTGAGACTCACTATTTGATTAACATCAATTGGCAGTGACTCAGCTTGGGAAAGCGTAACCGCCAGTATATTGTTACAGGAACGCCGTGAACCCCTCCCTGGGGGCTCGTGCGCAACATGACCGCCCATGGGATGGTGGAAATGCAATAGGGCTGTAGGAACAGCCCTTGCCCCTGTTGCGCAACGTCCTGAAAAAATATACCGGCAGTCACGCATCGATAATGAGGCTGTCTCGGGGGGAAGGGCTCAAAACCTTATTTTTCAGGGACGAAAAATTAGAGCGTACAGGGATGTATTCACAGCGTGTTTTGAGCGCTTTCACCCGAGATAGTCTGATAGCCAGCCACTACCCCAGCTCCGGCATCTCCCGCCGAAACAACGGCTCATAGAAATCCTCCTCCGATTCCAGATTTCGTGCTGCGAGATGCCCATCGTAAACCGCTGCTGCTATGGTTCCTGGCGCATTGCAGTCGCCGATGGCCTGTAGGGTTTTGAATCGGTCCTGGTGGGCCAGCAAGGACTGGTATAGCTCATCGCCTGGGTGCCTTGAAGTGACCAGTATGATGGTATCGAACGGGATCTCCTGCCGATGTGCCCGTTGGTAAACATTCGCGATTTGTGCATTGCCTGCGCTGACACGCAATAACTCGTGCGATGTCGTCAAAGAAACGCCCAGCGACAGTAACCTCGATTGTATTTTTTCCTGCTCCAGGGTGTATTCGGTCCAGCTCGAAACCTTCGAATCGGGTGTAACCAGGTGCACGTCCA
>JADFMY010000016.1 GCA_022563685.1 Pseudomonadota bacterium
TAGAGTGTGGCTGTAAGTTGCTTCATCGCAGTCGCCGTGTTGTTATGCTGCGAGCGATCATTCTGACGCTGTACCACTACATTGGTCGGTAAATGGGTAATTCGAACCGCTGATTCGGTGCGGTTAACATGTTGCCCCCCGGCACCACTCGCGCGATAAACATCGATGCGCAAATCGGATGGATCGATTTCAATTTCTATATCGTCGTCCACCTCGGGTGATACAAAAGCAGCTGCGAACGATGTATGGCGGCGGTTTCCAGAATCGAAAGGCGACTTCCGTACCAGCCGGTGAACGCCCGTTTCTGTACGCAGCCAGCCATAGGCATAAGGCCCCTCGAAGCGAATCGTGGCGCTTTTAATCCCGGCTACATCTCCGTCAGACACTTCAATTAGCTCAGTTTTAAAGCCCTTGGCTTCTCCCCAGCGTAGATACATGCGCAGCAGCATATTGGCCCAGTCCTGAGCTTCTGTTCCGCCCGATCCCGACTGGATTTCAAGGAAAGCGTTACATTCGTCCATTTCCCCTGAAAACATTCGGCGAAATTCCAGCTCCGCCACAGTTTTTTCCACCCTTTGGAGATCGTGCATAATTTCCTCTACGATCGAGCTATCGTCTTCCATGACTGCCAGTTCGAGCAGCTCACTGCTATCGCGAATTGACTGGCTACTGGCGTCAAGGCCACCCACGACAGCGCTCAGGCTGGCTTTTTCCCGGCCTAATTGCTGAGCCTTTTCAGGATCGTTCCAGATATTCGGGTTTTCAAGTTCTAACTGGACTTCTTCGAGCTTTTCTTTTTTTAAATCGTAGTCAAAGATACCCCCGTAATAATCCAATACGTGATTCGAGACTTTCTATGTGTTGGGTAATTGGACCGATTTCCAAAATGTGTGCCTGCGCTTCGAAAAGCTGAGATTTTACCTGATGTTGATCACCTTGCAATGCAGATATCGTCGATCAGGTGCTTTTTCAGGGTGATAATGACGGGCAACCACTCACTCCGACGTTATAGGACAGAAATAGAAAAGCGAATTTTATGCTCACAATTCCGCTAATCCGGGTTGGTTCTTGCTATTTTTATTCGGGTCTATTTTTTACCATTATTTTCTCTCGGTAGTGGCGCATTTTACTTTCTTTTATGGTAGAGTGTGCCGCGAATTTTTTTGACCCCGAGGTAAAATTAAAAGTGAGTCCAGCAGATAGTGAAATTCAGTTACAGGTCTGGAAAGACCTGGCAATCAGTAAACAAATTTTAATGGGGGCGGCCACCGATGCCCTCGGACTGGATGCTGGATGTAGCACCGATGAATTGAAAGAAGCCCTGGAAAAGGCCATTCAACGAGCCCGGGAAGCCGATATCAACATCGTTAAGATTCGCGAGCAGGCCGACCAGGAAATTGCCGATATGAAAGCGCAGGTAAAATCCAGCGAACAGCAGCGACTCGAAGCAGAAGCGAGAATTGCCGCTGCGGAAAAAACCAGCGAAACAGCAGGCAGACAGCTAGCCGTCGGTCGCACCGAAAACGCCGAAGTACTGAAAAAAGCGCGCGCTGAGGTTGCCGACAAACAGAACAAACTCAAAGCCATCTCCAAAGCCCTGGCCGACACCCCGGAAAACGTGGTCAGGAAGCTAAAGACCCTGAAGAAACAGAAGCTTGAAGAATCCAGACTAAAATCGCAAACCGAATCCAAGTTGCTGGCGACACGTAAGGAAAAAGCGAAGATTGAAGCCCAATTAGAAACTCAAAAGTCTTTGCTCGAACAAAGTTCAAAGCTAATCGAGCAGGTGAGAGAGTTTCATGACCTTTGTACCAGGCAAAATAAGAAGATCAAGTCCTTGAGCGATGATAAGAAGCACGTCTTCAAAATCCCCAAACTCGACCAGGAATTACTCGAGTCACTCGAAAAGGCAGTTTCTGGCGACAAATAGTATTTGCATCGTTCATTCATCGCACTGTGAATGAAACCTCCTTTAACTCCCTGCTGTCGTTGGCATCAGTGGTGGCGCGGCCACCGACACATAGGTCTCTGGGAAAAATCCATTGAAACGGGTTGCAGCCGCGTTGGTATAAGCGCCAGCTTGCCCGATTTCGATCCAGTCTCCCTCTTCAGCATCGTCCGGTAGATGAAAAGGCATCGGCAAGATATCAAGATTGTCACAGGTAGGCCCGAGAATGGTGAAGTCCTGGCTGGTGCTGGAAATACTCCGGTAGGGATTAATCAGGCGCGTTGGCAACTTCATCTTACCGAACACAGTCTCTGACAGACTCTGATAAATACCATCGTTTATGTATAGCCTGTCGTCTTTGCGTAACTGAATCTGAGTCAGCAACGAACACCCGCTGGCTACCAAAGCCCGGCCAGGCTCACACATCAGTACGCAATCTCGGCGCAATTTAGCCTGATCAAAAGCACGCTGGATTGAGTCGAAATACTCTTCCAAAGGAGGTGGCTGGTCGTCTTCATACAGAGCCGGAAATCCTCCGCCAACATCCAGGTAATGGACCGGAACATCGGCTTCCGCTATCACCTCCAGCGCGGTTTTGATGCCATCTACGAAAGCCTCTGGCGATCGACACTGCGAGCCAACATGAAATGCCACCCCGGTTTGAAAGTGAGCTTTGTGAACCTGACGCAAGAGTTCTGCAGCCTGATCCGCGGGCACGCCAAATTTATCGGAAAGCTGGTACTGGGCATCGTGTTCTGGCGTCACGATGCGTACTAGCACTACGAGCCCATCGCCTCCTCCTGTCGTATCGATAAGTTTCTCCAGTTCTTTTACATGGTCGATAACGTAATGATCGACGCTATAGACCTGGTGGGCCGTGCTAATCGCTGCACGAGCCTTTACCGGATGCATGAAATAACAATCCGCCTGCGGAAAATGCTCACGAACCAGGGCTATTTCGACCAGGGACGCGGTATCGAAATGACGGATACCCGCTTCGTATAATGCTCGTAGCACTTCAAGATGGGGATTGCATTTCACCGCGTATAGTACTCTGCCCGGAAACATATCCAGAAAAAAACGTGCCTGCCGGTCAATTTCAGCAGGGCGCAAACAATATACCGGGTAACCCGGTTTTAGTTTCTCTATGACTTGCTCCACGGTTTCAAAACAAGGGATTGGCATCAGGGTATCCGGTATCGAGTGAGTCTGCCGACTCTAAAAAATGGTATTGTGTCACAGCAGCCCGCTAAAAAATATCGCGGATTAGTAACTGTAAAGATTCTTCGCCACGAAAGCGATTGGCATTTAATTCAAAGTGAATATGGATACGATCAAAAGGTTTATTTAGAATCGATGTCGGTTGAAAAAATGCGATGGCGTCGAGTGTCGTTATATCTTCATCCGGGCTATTTAAAGGCCTTAGCACCAGTTTCAAATGTTGCCCACCAAGCACGCGTTGACCCAGCACCTGGAACTCCCCCACGAAACTGGGGACTGGAAATCGTTGCCCCCAGGGGCCCAGGTTATGGAGTTCCTGCGCGAAATCGAGGCTTAGATACTGCTGTTCCAGTTCGCCGTCACATTCGATAACGGCAGAGAAACAGCTCGGATCGGCAATCTCCTCGATGACCCGATGAAACGCCTCGGTAAACTGATCCAGTGAAGTAGCCACCAGGCTAAGCCCTGCAGCCATTGCATGTCCACCAAACTTGAGAATCATGCCCGGATAGCGTTTATCCACGCAATCGAGCATGTCGCGCAGGTGTATCCCCTGAATCGAACGACCCGAACCTTTCAGTATATCGTCATCTGATCTGGCAAAGACGATGCTCGGCCGATGATACTTTTCGCAAATCTTCGCAGCGACAATCCCAACTATACCCTCGTGCCATCCCTCCTGGTACAATACGATGCCGCACCTGTCTTTCAAGTGCCCCTGAGGGTACAAGTCCTGATCTTTCAGGCTGGCTAATTGTTGCTGGGCTTCGTCGGACATTTGCTGCTGGATATCCCGACGCTTTCGATTGATTTCATCGAGCTGCCCGGCCAACAAACGAGCCCGGGTTTCATCATCGCTTAGCAGGCACCGCACACCGGTTGTCATGTCGTCCAGACGGCCAGCTGCATTAATCCTGGGTGCAATCGCAAAACCGATATCTGCACTCGAGAGTTTATCCATCTGCTTCTTTGCAATATCGATCAATGCTTTGACACCTGGCGCGCAAAGCCCCTTACGGATGCGTCTTAAGCCCTCGTTGACCAATACCCGATTGTTATAATCGAGTGGCACCAGATCCGCTACCGTTCCTATGGCCACCAGATCGAGGCAACAGGACAGATTGGGTTCGACGCGCTGCTGGTTAAACCAGCCTGTTTCTCTGAGGCTTTTGCGCAAGGCCAGCATCAGGTAAAACGCCACGCCAACACCGGCAAGATTCTTAGCCTGTTTCTCATCGGGCCAGGCATTTTGATCGACAATCACGCTGGCGTTCGGAAGTTCGTTGGCGGGCAAATGGTGATCGGTTACGATCACATCGATGCTGTGCTCGCGCAGCAACGAAATGCCATCGTGACTGGAAATACCATTATCAACGGTAATAACGCAGTCAGGATTGAGTTCGACTATCCGCTGTGCACTCGAGGTAGATAATCCATAGCCATCGATAAAACGATCGGGCATCAGGTAAGCGGTATTTTGATATCCGAACAGGGCCATCGCGCGGATACAAAGGGCAGTGCTGGTAGCACCATCGACATCGTAATCACCAAAGATCAGTATCGACCGATCTTGCAAGAAGCAATTCGCCAGTAGTTCGGCTGCTTCCTGCAGGTTCCTGATAGCATCAGGCGGCAGCAGTTTGGTGAGGCTATAGTCTGTCTCGGCCATAGACTGCACATTGCGCGCAGCCAGTATGCGTCTGCATACGGGGTGTAAATTTACCTCGCCGGGTAAATTCGATTCGGGAATCGGACGCACGATATAGGGGTTGGTTAGCATGGATTATTCGCCAGAAAAATGGTGCAGGCTTTGCGGTTGTTTCCAGAATCTGATTGAGGAAAAGGCCGACAGGATAAAATCGTATCGGTAACTCGCCCAAAGCTTCAGACTACACCGCTGTGATTTAACCCGGTGGATTGCCGGTTTAAACAATTGCTGCTCCAATCGGCTCAACAATAGTTTCAAATTTTCATCCCGGACAGATTTCAAGGTTTCGAGAATCGATAATTCGATGCAAATAGCATGATTGCGAACATCCTTGTCACCGAATGCCTCGAGTTCACTATTTGAAATCCCCAGTTTGTCTGCAAAACGGTTTAATGCATCGTCACTGGTGTACCAGTGAATATCCTTACTGTGCAGTTCAGGGAGTTGACCGCCCCCCCAGCACCACAGGCTATTGATCGATAACAACCCTTTTTCGAACCGCTTTTGATTGATTTCGTGCGCGTGCATGAACATTTGTATTTCGTTGATCAATTGATACCAGGGCATCCTTTGCTTCGACTGTTCCAGGTATTGATCCGCTTTTTTGCCAAGAACCGACAGATAATGTGGATAGTTATCGGGCGCTTCGCATTGCTTTAAGTGTATCAACCATAGCCGATCAGATACTGCTTTTATATAACAATCTACATTAAATATATTGTTTAAATCATTGATTATTAAGATTATATCGTCTTTTGTTTCTTTCGTATTATCGAGGGGTAAGACAATTGCATTACGCATATCAGGTTTGAGATGAACCGCCTGGCAGAGCAAATGAGCAGCGTCACCTGTAGATGATTTATCCCTATAGGCATGCGCCAGGGGTAAGCACTGAATACCCGATAGACCCAGGCTTTCTGTAAGCATAGGCTCGAATTCGTATACCTGGTTATTTACCCTGGTAGCGTAGCGCAATATATAATTCAATGCGGGTAATTCCCGATCCAGAAATCCTGAATCGAATTCGTGTAATGGCAGCTTGAAAAGGCCGGGTATAATCAGTTCGATACTGGCTGACATACGCTGTTCAGTTTGACCTGCCCTGCAAGCTGGTGGTGATCAACTCGTTCAAATCGTTAGAGATATTTTTGCTCGACATCATCCTTTCAACCTGCTGTCTCATCATTTTTCCCTGAGTCGGAATCAGCTTCCTCCAATGCAGAAATGCATGCGCCATTCTCGCCGCTACCTGCGGGTTAATCGCATCGAGTTGCATGATTTTGCCTGCAACAAATTCATATCCAGCGCCGTCACTCTGGTGAAAAGCGCTCGAATTCGCGATTAATGCGCCTAGCAGGGATCGGGCCCGGTTAGGGTTATGCAGGGTGTAGGCTTCATGGTCGAACAGGGAAATAATATGATCCAGCGCACCATCGGCATAGGACGAAGCCTGGGCGCTAAACCACTTATCGACCACCAGCGCAGTAGCCTGCCACTGTTGATAAAATTGTGCGACGATTTGATCTCTATGCCGATTTTGATAATGCACGATGGGTGCCAGGCATCCCATCTGGTCGGTCATGTTATCCGCAGCTTCGAACTGTCGCAGGCACAAATCGAAATATTCTGCTTTGTCGAGTGTTAGCAAATAGTTCAGGCAGGTGTTCTTCAGCCTGCGTTTGGCAATATCATCAGGTTCACTACGATACCCTGACTGGCTAGGTGAACTGTGGTAGTGCCCTGCCAGTAACTGTTCGTGTTTGTGCGCCAGCGCGCGCCGCACACGCTCACGCACCTTGCGTATCTTGTGAATATCGACCATATCAAGCATTTCGCCCAGGTATTTTTCACTGGGTAATACAAGCATTTCCGCCATTAACTGAATATCCATTTCGGCGTCGTTCAGTATTATCCCAAAGTTATCGACCAGACCCTGCATTTGTTCAGACCAGCGATCAGGCCTGGAGTCGAGCATCTTGAGCATGACTCCAGTGGCATATTGCTGGCTCGCTTCCCAGCGGTTGAATGGATCGGTATCGCAGGACATCAGCAATGCCAGCTCTGCGTCACTGTGATCTGTCTGCAATATAACCGGCGCCGAAAATCCCCTGAATGCGGAGACCACGGGTAAATCGCTGATATCGTTAAAACGCAGGGTTTGCTCAGCTTCACGGATATTGACCATGAGTTCCTTACTACCGCCGGCATCGAGCGCGATAGCCTGTCCTTCCGGGTCGAATAATGACAGTCGCATCGGTATATGAAACGCACGATTCGACTTGCCGCTGGTCTGGCCCGCATCCTGTTTTATCTTCAGCTCGAGACTATTTTTCCCGGCGTCGTACCGACGCCTGATTTCGACCCCTGGAGTACCCGATTGCTCATACCAACGTTGAAATTGATCGAGATCGATTCCCGAAGCATCCTGCATTGCCAGCCTGAAATCATCGGTAGTAACCGCCTGCCCATCGTGGCGCTGAAAATACAGATCCATGCCTTGACGAAAACGCTCTCTGCCCAGGATGGTGTGCAGCATACGCACCACTTCTGCACCCTTGTTGTAAACCGTGGCAGTGTAGAAATTATTGATTTCCTGATACGAAGTCGGTTGCACCGGATGCGCCATCGGGCCCGCATCTTCCGGGAACTGATGATTACGCAATACCCGCACATCGGAAATACGCTGGATCGCCCGAGAGCTCATGTCGGCACTGAATTCCTGATCCCGAAACACGGTTAAGCCCTCTTTCAAACTCAATTGAAACCAGTCGCGGCAGGTTACGCGATTACCGGTCCAGTTATGGAAATACTCGTGTCCTATGACCGCTTCTATCGCATGATAATCGCCATCGGTCGCGGTCTGCGGGTTAGCCAGTACGTACCTGGTATTGAATACATTGAGCCCCTTGTTTTCCATTGCGCCCATATTAAAGTCGTCGACCGCGACGACCATATACAAGTCCAGATCGTACTCGAGTCCAAACGTCTCTTCGTCCCATCTCATCGCTTTTTGTAAAGACGCCAGGGCGTGGCCACATTTTTCGCGATTGTGATGCTCGGTAAAAAACTGAAGGGCTACCGTTTTTCCAGATCTGGTTACAAATTCGCCATCGACGTTAGCCAAATCACCGGCTACCAGGGCAAACAGGTAACTGGGTTTAGGATACGGATCTACCCACTCGACCCAGTGCCGGTCCCCTGCCCCGCCGGTATTCACTCGATTACCGTTGGATAAAAGTACCGGGAGCTTTGTCCTGTCACCGATGATACGCGTGGTAAACACCGACATGACGTCGGGCCTGTCGATAGTGTAGGTGATATAACGAAAACCTTCGGCTTCGCACTGGGTGTAGAAGTTCCCACTCGACAAATAAAGGCCTTCGAGACGGGTATTGGCTGACGGGTTGATTTCTACTTCACAGGCCAGTACAAATTCGTCCGGCACGGTAAAAATGGTCAACTGCTCGGCACCCAACCGGTATTGATCGGCTTGCAATGGAACCTCATCGATGCTCAGGTTCAAAAGCTTAAGTTCAACACCATCGAGCTCCAACGGTACTGATTTATCGGGGCACTGTCTTGATATATACAATCGACTTTTAACCCGGGTTTGCTCGGTATCCAGGTCAAATTCAAGCCGGGTTTCATTGATTCTAAAGTCGGGTGAACGATAGTCACTCAGATATTTACGCTGATGTTGGACGGTTTTCATCGATTTCGTGTTGAATAAAACTGGAACGAAGTGTACCCGAAAGTATCGAGCTCTCGCTAGGCGGTGACTGAGCTTTTTATCACAACCATACCGGGTGCCCTAAATAGACCTGCTCGGGGCTTGCGATACCGGGCAATTCGGCTATCATGCGCACATTTTTGACCCACTGGAGTAGTCTAAAAATGGCTATAGAACGTACTATTTCTATTATCAAGCCTGATGCGGTAGCAAAAAATGTTATCGGCGAAATTTACAGCCGCTTTGAAAAGGCAGGCTTGCGTATCGTCGCAGCGCGCATGGAGCATTTAAGCGCCGAGAAAGCGGGCGAATTCTACGCGGTTCACAAGGAACGGCCGTTTTACCACGACCTGATCGAATTTATGACCTCCGGACCCGTTATAGTTCAGGTGCTGGAAGGCGAAGATGCGATCGACAGGAATCGTGAAGTCATGGGTGCTACCAATCCGGCCGAAGCTGCGGCTGGTACGATTCGGGCCGACTTTGCACAAACCCTCGACGAAAATGCGGTTCATGGATCAGATGGAGCAGAGACGGCACGAGCCGAAATCGAATTCTTTTTTGGCGCCGACGGTATTTGCGCCAGAACACGTTAGGGAAACTCTGCGACAGGCAGAGTTTCCGCAGCATAGGGACGTGCTCTGCTAAGTCATGAATGACTTATGCAGAGGTTCCTTAGTCATAATCAATGGGGTTACGATCGACATTTTCTGAGAATCGATAAATAAGCTATAATTGACCGATCGGACTTAACCCCTCTGATAACCTTCAGGAGGTAGTAATTATGAAAAACGAATATCAGAACCTGCCCTATCGTTTCCTCTCTTCCAGAACGCTTATTACGCAAAACAGTCGTGGTAAAGCGGTAAAGGCAGGCCTGGACGACCCCGCTTTTTCGATGATGACCGATTTCAAACATGTTCGTCCATTTTCGACGACGACTACGACGACCATAGATGAGATCAGTCAAAAAATGATCGCCTGTGGCGTACGCCTGCTATTTGTCGCCGGTAACAACGATGCTTTACTAGGGCTAGTAACCTATAACGATATTTTTGGCGAAAAGCCTGTGCGCTACCTGCAGGAAAACGGCGGTAAGCGCGAAGAAATCGGCGCACAGGAGATCATGACGCCATTGGCACGGCTGGAAGCACTGGAACTAGACGATATTCTGAAAGTGCGCATCGGTGACATTGTCGAGACGATGCAATCCAGCGGTCGACAGCATATCCTGGTAGTGAAGGATCAAGCGGACGGGTCACAGGCTATTTCGGGATTATTTTCCTCCACTCAAATCGAAAATCGACTGAATATAAAAATAGAACTGTCGCCGAGAGCGAACACTTTTGCTGATCTGGAACGCGCGTTGAACGAATAACGGGTCCTTAGTTGTTCTTCGCTCCCTGGTCAATCCACATCTCGATTGTTGTAATCTGCCTCGGTGTTAGCTCATCTTCTCGTCCCTTAGCCAGCCCTTCATCATGATGTGGTGGCATTTGAATTTTCGGGTCAACCTTATGAGCAATGAGGCGGTATAAGGTGCTGGATACACTGCTACCGGGTACAATAACCGAGCCATACTTTGTTCCTTGCATAAGGCTGTTATAGGTCTTCACGCTAAATCCACTCGCAGCGGATCCCTCACCACTACCATCGTGGCAAATCAAACAGTTGGCTACCAGGATGGGTTTAACATCTTTATTAAAACTGACTGGTTTGCTACAGCTAATGCTAAAAAAAGGGATGGCCGCAACAAAAATAATACTATATATACGATTATGCATATCTTTACCCTCCAAGTCATAGGCATTTATGACCTACTTACTGCATCCTAAATATACGATGGTCATAAAACCTGAAGTGATGCCATGTAATGATTCTACGCGCCCTTAAAGTACTCCTTATTGATACAGATCAACTTATGAATGACTTTGATGTGGTAAGGACGGCACGCAAACCTAAATAAGCGCCGGTTGGGTATACAATGGGGCCAGCCCCTGAGCTATGCCCATTAATCGAGGATACAGCCAAAACTTGAACAATTGGACAAAAATCACCCGCTCCTGAACAGAGCGTAAGCCTGGGCCTAAATTGATTCGAATATGCCTGCCGCAGCCCCAATGACTTATGCTGTTCGGGTGGCTAAAATAGTGATAATGTCCTGGTGCCTTAATGCAATGACCAATCACCCCGGAGTACTATCTCACTATGAGAATCGAAGACGACAGCAAACTTGATTACAAGGATGTGCTCATCAGACCCAAGCGAAGCACCCTGGGCAGCCGTAAAGAAGTCGATTTGTTTCGAGATTTCAGTTTTCGTAATTATCAGGGTGAAGAGTCTGGTTCGCATTACCGGGGCATTCCAATCATGGCTTCGAATATGGATGGCGTGGGCACATTCGAAATGGCCGATGCACTCGCGCAACTAGGCCTGTTTACCAGTCTGGTGAAAAGCTACGAAGCCGAAGCCCTGATCGAGTTTTTCAGCAAAGACGACCCTAATCGGCTGCAAAACGTCGCCTATTCGACCGGTATTACACAACAGGATCTGGAAAAATTTAAAGCCGTATACCAGGCACCTGGCGTTCGCCTAAAATACGTTTGCGTTGATGTCGCTAATGGCTATTCCGAACGATTTTCAGCCTTCATCAAACAGCTCAGGGACGCTTACCCTGCCATTGTGATTATCGCTGGCAACGTGGTCACCGGTGAAATGACCGAGGAATTGATTCTCAGCGGTGCCGATATCGTCAAGGTCGGCATCGGTCCGGGTAGCGTCTGTACCACACGTATGCAAACCGGGGTAGGTTTCCCGCAGTTATCCGCTGTAATCGAATGCGCTGACTCGGCGCATGGGCTGGGTGGCCATATCATTGCCGATGGCGGGTGCACCTGCCCGGGCGATTTGTCCAAGGCTTTTGCCGCAGGCGCCGACTTCGTCATGCTCGGTGGTATGTTTGCGGGACACGACGAAGGTGGTGGCGAGGTCATTACCCGATATTTTAGAAACGGTGAGGTGAACCGAACCACCAATGGCTGGGAAGATGTCGTCGAAGAACGAAAATTCGTTCAGTTTTACGGCATGAGTTCGGAAGCCGCAAACGAAAAGCACTTTGGAGGCCTAAAAGAATACCGCTCGTCCGAAGGCCGGGAAATACTGGTGCCTTACCGTGGCGAGATTGCCAAAACCATTCAGGACTTGCTCGGTGGAATCCGCAGCACCTGTACCTATGCCGGCGCAAAAAAGCTCAAATGGCTGAGCAAATGCACAACCTTTGTCAAAACCGGGGAGCAATTCAATCCGATATTTTCCGAAAATTAACACCAGGCTTTCTTTGTCGCCCTGCTAAACGACGGTATTGGGACTAGCGACTGAGCTTCCAGGCGTGATATTTACCGATCCATGCGAGTAATTTTTGTGGTGCATGCGCTCTTTTCCATGCACCCGCGGCAAACTTGTTGGCTTCAGCCAACGTTGGATAAATATGGATCGTACCCAATATCTTGTTCATGCCAAGACCGTGCCTCATTGCCAGCACATACTCTGCGATCAGATCGCCTGCATGTTCACCGACAATGGTTACCCCGAGAATTTTATCCTTACCCGGCACTGTTAATACCTTGACAAAACCGTGATCCTCGCTATCGGCAATAGCCCGATCCAGTTCGTCGATTCCATACTGGGTTACTTCGTATTCGATATTCTGTTCGAGCGCTTCGGTTTCATTGAGGCCGACGCGGGCAATCTCGGGTTCTGTAAACGTGGCCCAGGGAATGACTGAATAATCCACTTTAAAGCGCTTAAACGCACCGAACAATGAATTGACCGTTGCAAACCAGGCCTGGTGCGCTCCGACATGGGTGAATTGATAGGGTCCGGCAACGTCTCCACAGGCGTAAATTGTGGGAATGTTGCTCTGTAAATATTCATTCACCTTGATGGTTCGATTCGGGTTCAATTCCACACCGAGATCCTCAAGACCAAATCCTGCACTATTCGGAGCCCTGCCAACTGCGACGATAAGCGTATCGAATTCGATTTTAATGTCCTCTCCCTGGTGCTCGGCGATGAGGAAATTCTTGCCATCTTCCAGTAAAACCTCCTTCGCCTGGTGATTAACCAGAACATCGACGCCTTCATCGATGAGTTTTTGCTTCACCAGTTCGGATACTTCGGGGTCTTCGCGTAATAATATTCGCGGCAGCATCTCGACCTGGGTAACCGAGATATCCAGGCGGCCGAAGGCCTGGGTTAATTCCGACCCGACAGGCCCTCCGCCCAGGACAACCAGCTTTTCGGGTTTCTCGCGCAACCCCCACAGGTTATCCGAAGTATAGTAGTCAACCTGTTCGATACCCTCGATTGGCGGCACAAATGGGCTAGCGCCAGTGGCAACAACAATATTCCTGGCGCTAATGGTCTTGCCGTTAACCTCTACCTCCCAGGGAGAAACTATTTTTGCCTCGCCTTCGATTACATCGACGCCGAGCCCGGTATAGCGTTCAACCGAATCGTGCGGTTCAATTTTTTCGATCACCCTGGCTACTCTTTGCATCACCTCGGCAAACTCAAAGCTGGCATCGGCCCGCCTGATTCCAAATTCCTCACTACGCCTGATATGCGACATGAATTTAGCCGAACGTATAATCGCCTTGGAAGGAACACAGCCGGTATTCAGGCAATCACCGCCCATCTTGTGCTTTTCGATCAATGTGACTTTAGCCTTTACCGCGGCAGCGATATAAGATGATACGAGCCCGGCAGAACCAGCGCCTACGACAATCATGTTGGTATCGAATTGCGCAGGTTTCTTAAAACCTGCCAGGGCTTTGTGATTACGCACCATCGAGACAATTTTCTTGCCGATAAATGGCAACAGCGCCAGTAATACAAACGAGGAAATTATTTCGGCACTGAAGATTCCAGAGGCTGATTCGATCTGGGCGAGCTGCGTACCCGCGTTCACGAATACCATAGTCCCGGCCAGCATCCCCACCTGACTCACCCAGTAATAAGTCCATAACCTGATCGAGCTGAGCCCCATGACAAGGTTGATCACAAAAAATGGGAATGCGGGGACCAGCCTCAACGCAAACAGGTAAAATGCACCATCCTTTTCGATGCCATCGTTAATCGATTTTAGCGATCCGCCAAATCGGGTCTGCACCATATCTCTAAACAGGTAGCGCGATACCAGGAAAGCCAGGGAAGCACCGATGGTACTCGCAAACGACACCAGTATTAATGCATTAACAAACCCAAACACCGCGCCTGCTACCAGGGTGAGCACCGCGGCGCCAGGCAACGAAACGCCGGTCACGATAATGTAGAACAGGAAAAAAGACGCCTGCGCTAATAGCGGATTTTCGGCATAAAAGGCTTCTATTTCGCTTTGTTGAGCTTTGATATATTCGAGCGTCAGATACTGCCCAAGGTCCAGGGTGATAAATACCACCAGGACAAGCGCGACCAATCCAACCAGGCCAAGTTTTTTCATCTACAGTGTCTCGGGTCTATACAAAAAAATAAGTTCGTGGCATGACTAGCCCGCAGGGATATTCCGCACAAAATCGGGTAAGGGGGTCGTTTCGCCCGTCGCCTGATCTATAAATTCCTGGAGGAATTCTATACGCTCCGCAGTGCCAGGGTGCGATTGATAGAATACGGGTAACCGACTATCGAGATTCTCCAGATTACTGATTTTATTAAAGAATTCGGTAGATCCCAATGCATGCCCATAATACTCGATCAGGCTTTGAAGTGCTATTTCGTCTGCCTCACGCTCCTGCTCACGACTGAAAGCTAACAGGCTAATAGTGGCTGTCTCGGAAAATATCTGGTAAAGCCAGCCATCTGCGTCGCTCCCCAATAAAACGGCAAGTGCAACTACAATGATGATTCCCCTGCTTGTAGAGCGGAGTGGATGACGTTTGTATTGATGCGCCATTTCGTGTGCCAGCACCATGGCCAGTCCATTTTCACTATCGACATTTTTAAGTAGCGCGGTCGATATAAATATGTGGCCTCCAGGAACGATAAACGCATTAGGGATTTCGTGTTTATACAGGGTAATGGTGAATTCAAAATTCGAATACTCATCAGATTTCAAGCGTTCAATCAAAGCATGCAAGTACTGTTCGACGGGCTGGTAACTTTCCTGATCCTCCGGGATCAGGCCGAACCTCTCAAGCTCGATAGATTGCTTTCCAAACCAGCGACTTTCAGTTTCAGGTGGAATAAAACCTATCAGGAAATCGCTCATAAAAGCCAATAGCACAATGATCAGCGCAAGAATACTCAAGGACGCAGTGATGAGTAAAAATAGTTCTTTTAATGGGTTTTGACGCGAAGTATTGATACCCTCGGGTATCACTTTGGCTTCGTATTTCATTCGATAACCGGAGGTTTTCAGGGTGCGATCGCAGTCCCATAGGCGAGTACTTCGACCGATCCTACCGAGCTTCGATTTCGGCTGAATTTGCTGATCGACGCGGTTTCAATCCTTACATTTACAATAATCTTGCCACCCCTGGCAATCGCCAGTTCCTTCATGCGCAATATCGCTTCCCGACGCGCCCGATCGAGCAGGGTTTCGTAGCTGCGCAGGCGACCGCCAAATAAAGCTCTTAGCGCAGAGAGGAATTTCTTAAAATAATCGATCGAAATCACCACGTTGCCGCAAACCAGAAAAGTATTGCAGGGGCTCAATTCTGGGGGTATCGCCTTAAGCGTAATCACGGGCACCTTGAGGGTTTCCTTTTCACGCCTGATGAGGGAACGGAAATGTCGTTTTTCAGTCCATTGTCCGAATACATAACCTAATACCAGCAAAACCAGAAATATTGTCAGTTCCAGCATGATTATTCCACTACCACGGCGGTACCATAGGCGTAAAGTTCGGCAGCCCCCTGGGTGATCGACGAAGTGCTATAACGGACATTCAAGATCGCGTTAGCCCCCAGCGACTGTGCCTGCTCGATCATACGGTCGGTAGCCTGCTGGCGAGATTCGCTCAGCAATTCGGTGTACCCTTTCAGTTCACCTCCAAATATATTTTTAAGCCCCGCCATCAAATCACGGCCTATGTGCTTGGCGCGAATAGTATTACCCTGCACCAGCCCAAAATGCCTGGTGATGGTTTTACCGGGGATGTGTTCAAGGTTGGAGATGATCATTTGATTTCCTTATGGATTGTTGAAGCAGAATTCTAGTTTAGAAACAGAACCTCTAGTGTAACTGTAGAGACCCTGTAGAGCGACCGAGAATTTAATAACTATCCAGGTAATCTTTTGCCCACTCCAGATACGCCTGTTCAGGCCCTTCGAACAGGATTTGCGTCGATTTGTTGTCCAGTTGATACCGATACATCGGGTCGTAGTAATCGGTTAATAAAATTTTGATACCCTGGTGAAATTCTGCATCGCTGTGAGCGATGAAAAACTCTTTCAACGCAGCTTCGAAACACTGTCTAACCTGCTTATACCGCTCCCCCCCAAGTCTTTTCTGGATGCGCTTCAGATTATCCAGCACGTATCGGCTGAATTCCTCCTCGGCACAGTCTGCATAGGCCTGCTGATAACCTGGCCAGGCGTTTAAGATATAGTCTTCGCTGATCAGCCGGACCCGTGAATCTATATCCACCTGCAGTATTGCTCGCGAAGCCTGCTGCATTTTCCGGTATAGAATTTCAGGCATGCTGATGCGCCCGATTCTTCGGCTCTCGTCTTCGACGAATACAGGTTTATTCGGGCGCCGGTGTCGATGTTTTAAAAATTCGATAGAAACCCGATTTTCCCAGTCGATGTTGCTCGGCTGGTAATCATCCGCCTCGCGCCCAAAAGCCGAACCCCTGTGATTGGCGATGCCTTCGAAATCGATATGCTGTGGTATCCGGCGTAGTACGCGTGTTTTACCCGAACCCGTCAGTCCACTGACGATCACCAGCGGAATACATTGTATGCTGGTTTCGAGTTCATCGATCAAAAATCGGCGCATCGCCTTGTAACCACCCTTGATCAGCGGAAACTCGACACCCTGTTCCCGAATCCAGCTTTGGGTGGTACGCGATCGAAGGCCACCGCGAAAACAGTAGAGATAACCTTGCGGATTATCGCGGCAAAATTCCAGCCAGTGGTTCATTCTCTGCGCTCGAATTTCTGCTGTGGCCAGTTGCAGACCGAGCCGAATCGCTTCCTCCTGCCCGGCATTTTTATAACGGATACCAATTTGTTCGCGCTGATTATCGTCGAGCAGGGGGTGATTACTGGCATTGGGAAAAGCGCCCCTGCGATACTCGACTGGCGCTCGCACATCCATCATGGGAATGTCATTCAGGAATAGTTGCAGATAATCGGTAGTGTCGCTTCTAAATTCACGCATTTTTGAATCGAATTTCCCAACACTTATGGATGCCTGGTCTTCGTTTAAAATCTTCGGGTAAGGTGTCACGCGAGATATCCCTGAGCCTGTATTTCGAACCGAGAGTAGCACCCAGTTTAAAGCCTTTGCGATTCGTTGAGAATATCAGCAGGCCATCTTCTGCCAGCAATCGCATAGAACGTTCGATCAAATGCTCATGATCGCGTTGAATATCGAGGGTTTGTTGCATTTTAGCTGAATTGGAAAACGAAGGCGGGTTGAGAAATATCAGGTCAAAAGGATTTTCAAGATCGTATCGGCCAGGATTTTCCAGTAGTTCGATCACATCGGTGCGTAAAAAGTGATATTTCGATTCGTCTTCTAACTGGTTGATTGCATGGTTTTCTCTGGCCCACTTCAGATAAGTGGCCGACATATCGACGCTCAACACCCGACTCGCACCACCAAGCGCTGCCTGAACACTCGCCGAACCGGTATAACAAAACAAATTGAGCACCGACTTTCCCTTCGCTGCGTCGAATATTCGTGCTCGCGTGAGGCGATGATCGAGGAATAGTCCAGAATCAAGATAATCGCTCAAGTTAATCAGCAAGGAGGCTGAACCTTCGCGTACCTGGAACATTTCTCCCTGGTTATCCAGCTTTTGATATTGTCGTTTACCTCGCTGGCGTTTTCGGATTTTACAAAAAAGCAACTCGTCGTCGATCTGAAATACCTGTTTGACGGCCTGCTTTGCCCATTCGATTCTGGCTTCAGCCTTGTCCGGGTCGATTGTTTTCGGCGCCTGGTATTCCTGCAGATGATACCAGTGCATCGATGGGCTAATTTCACTTTGATAGACGTCAAGCGCAAATGAAAACTCGGGTAAATCAGCGTCGTAAACCCGGTAGCAGCTTATATCGTTTTTCTTCGTCCATCGCCCCAGGTGCCGGGCATTTTTTCGCAGGCGGTTGAGCAGCGGGGCAATAGCTTCTCGGTCAGAAGCCTTCAGTTTGTCAATTTTATCTTTAGATGCTCGATCGGGGACAGCAGGTACAGGCTTTGAGTCAACACCGGGGATTTCAAAACTCGCGATCAAACATTCGATCGGCCCATTTTTCACCGCTTTCTTGAAATACCGTTTCAGACGCAACCGGTGCAGCAGATCAGGATTGGCGGAAATGATATGCAGCCTGGCTGGGGCAAATCGTCGCAGGCCTTTGCCCATATCAGTGTAGAGCGAAGCCAGTCCCTGCTCGCTTTGCAAGCGTTCGCCATAGGGTGGATTGCAAACGATGATGCCTGGTCGACTGTCTGGTTCGAGCCTCAGCTCGTCAATCGACTGGTGTGAAAATTCGATCAGGCGCCCTACCTCCGCCCTGGCTGCATTGGCGCGCGCAACCTGGATAGCCTTTAGATCATAATCACTGGCAAAAATGCGTGTCTGTGCGGAGTGATCGATTTGTTGTGTTGCTTCATCCAGACACTGTTGCCACAAAGTTGTGTCGTGCTGGCTCCACTTGTTAAAGCCGTAATAGCCCCGGTTGATCCCCGGGGCCATATTGGCTGCGATCATCGCTGCCTCGATAGCAAAAGTACCGGAGCCACACATCGGATCGATAAATCGATGGGTAGATGCCGTCTCCCTGCTCCAACCCGCATGCGCTAGCATCGATGCCGCGAGGTGCTCTTTCAAGGGCGCCCCTGTATGTTCGATCCGATAGCCGCGCCGGTGCAAACTTTCACCCGACAAATCCAGGCTGAGACTGGCCTGATTGCGGTGTATATTGAGATGAATGCGGATGTCGGGTTGCGTTTTGTCTACCCTGGGCCGACTACCAAAACGCTCACGAAATTGATCGACGATCGCATCCTTAACCCTGAGGGAGGCAAAGTGGGTATGATCCAGATTGGAGCGCGATAATGTAGCCGATACCGCCAGACTATGGCGCACACTGAAATGCTCGCTCCAGTCGACATCACGGATCGCCTGGTACAACTGATCGTCGTCTTCCGCCCCGAAAGTTTTTAACTGACAAAAAACACGGTTAGCGAGTCGCGAATACAGGCATAGCCGATAGGCACATTCGATACTGCCCGATATCTCGACGCCGCCGTACCGCCGGGTGATTTTCGCCTCCTGGTTTTGCAGGATTTTGCGTACTTCGTGGAATAACAGGGTTTCAAACCCTTTATGTCCGATGATAAAAAGCGAGAGGACAGGGTTCACCGTAATACCAGCAGGATAACGGGCAATAAGCCAGGTCGGAGGTGTGGGGAAGATGCCATAGAGTAGTTTTATGTGCGATAGCTGAATTGAAATATACCACTATCGAGCGCAATATAATTTCCAGTTACGATTTAAATTACAGAACAAATTTGTAAGGAACCCAAAAGGGCATGAAATGGTGGCAAATTATCCCCTGATCCGGGCTTCTTATATGAAAATAGTCGCAAAAATGAAGCGATATTTTGTCCTATAATGTAAGGCCATTCCAGGACTCTACTTGTACGGGACGCATGAGTCGATCAGATAGCAATTCCACGGCCTCTAAGAACGCCAGTTCAGGTGCAGAGGTATACGAACTAATCATCGATTTGTGTAAAGATGAAATCCAGATCATGCTTGAAAACATGATCGAAACTGCAAAGTCGTTTGCCGAATGGACATTATCTGATACGGATTCAACCCACCTCGCCCAGCAGTTATTCGACAAGAAAAGAATTATCAAGTCATCCTTTGCATTTCAACTGGAGAAGGGTTTTTCCGATTTCAAGTCGATACGAAAAACACGACTACACGAAAATGACTCTACCGACTGGAAGGCACTCGGGCTGGTCGGAGCAAATTCCGCTACTGAAGTTGAAGAGCTGGAAACAATTATCGGTGATTTTAGTCAACTTTACGGGGATTTTTACCAGACCCTGATTCAGCGGTTACAGTTTTGCCTGAACCGTACTCGGGTTGAAATAGACGAAAATCCAATGCATGTAAAGCGTCTGTGTGAGTCCTTTCAAAATTCGATTGATAGCCTGAACCTGGAAACAAAATATAATTTGGCCCTTTACCGTTTGTTTGCAAGCACTACACTTGTCAATCTCGGCCCAATTTATCGCAAGATGGAACGCTGTTTGCTCGATCATAATATCTTGCCCCAATTGAAACCCGCACGATTTTCTCTTCGTAGCTGCACCAACTTAAGCGAGTCCATGCCGCCGAAATCTATGCCTGTTTCGGATGATTTAAAATTGATCTTGCTGTTACAGAAATTCAAGGAAAAATCACGCGACACGACGATGAAGTACCAAAACCTGTTTCCGGAATTAAAGGAGGAACTGCTCAAGCAGGAATATTCGGACTTCGATCAGCCACTCGAACAGCTAGGGCTGCAGTTTAAGATAATCTTTAACGATGAAGATCTGCCATCAAACATCAAGGCTCAGCTCGCCAGGTTACAGGTTTATTTTTTTATTTCCGCTATTCGCGAAAATGGTTTTCTTAATCGTTCTAGTCATCCTGCACGTCGTTTACTCGATACAGTGGTAATGTCTGAGGTCGAATTTGCTACCACCGATAAAGCTCAGTTTTCTGGGCATGATGTGCTAAAAGATGGGATTGATAAAATTACCGGTTACCAGACTGTTAACAGCGAAAGTTATCAGGAACTACTCACCCAGTATAAATCTCAGCTTGAAACCGCAAATAAAGAAAACGATAAGAATCGACAGGAAGCTGAACCCGAAGATCCCGCGAAAACTTATCGTATTGTCGAGTCGGTGCTTGAGGGTATTGTCGAACCTTTAAGAGCACAGAAAAAGTCGTTGCATATTTTCGAAGAAGTATGGTCACCTCTGATGCTAGAGGTCGCCCTGACCCAGGGATTCAAATCGCCGGCCTGGCAAAAGGTCGTAGCTATCGTAAAAACTCATGTCTGGGCACTCATACCGAAGACGACTAAAAAGGAACAGACAAAACTCCTGGCCGCGTTGCCACAAATAGCCAGGTCTCTAAAAGGGGTGATGAAAAATCTTAAATTCACCGCCCGGGAACAAAAATTACTGCTGGAAAATTTAACCTCGGAACACGATGATGTCCTCGAGAAAACTGATTTCAACATTGGGCAGGCAACGCAGCAACAAAGCCATAAAAAAGTAACGGCAAAAAAACGTATCCTGGAAAGTTTGCAAGTATCGGGTAGTGTCGAGGGACCCGACCAAAAAGAACTCATTAACGATATTGATGATTTCTTTTCGATGATGGAAACTGATCAGAATCGAAAGACGAGTAGCAAGCCATCGCCTGAGGGCTCCAGTTCCACTACGAAAGTCAACAAAAAAAGCACATCGTCAGAAGCTGAAAAAATGCAGGTTGGCGACTGGATCGAATGCAAAAAGGAAAATAAGACGATTATGGCAAAACTGACCTGGAAGGCAGACGATTTCAGTCTGTTTATTTTTATTGACCAGAATGGTCAGAGGGTCAGCGAAATCGATGGGGCGACACTCAACAAGGAACTGAAATCTGGTGAAAAATCTTTAATTAAGGCGCAATCGCCTGGCTCGAAACGCAACCAGTCCAGCGTTCTCCACACTTTGGGTTCGTAATCACTGCTAATGAAACGCTACTTTAGGTAGCGAGTCTCTAATACTAAATACCTAATAGCAGCCTGGAAGGATCTTCCAGTACATTTTTAATCGTTATCAGAAACTGCACCGCATCCTTACCGTCGATGATACGATGGTCGTATGTCAGCGCGAGGTACATCATGGGTCTAGCCACTATTTCACCGTCTATCACAACAGGGCGCTGCTGGATCGCATGCATTCCCAGTATCGCGCTTTGTGGCGGATTCAGAATCGGCGTGGACAGCAAAGATCCAAATACGCCGCCATTGGTAATAGTGAAAGTGCCACCGGTTAGATCGTCAATCCCGAGTTTACCGTCTCGGGCGCGTTCGCCCAGGGAACGAATTTCTCTTTCGATATCGGCATAACTCAACTGATCGACGTCGCGCAATACTGGCACCACCAGGCCGCGGTCAGAACTGATCGCGATGCCAATATCGAAATAGTCGTGGTATACGATATCGTCACCGTCGATAGAAGCATTCACTACAGGGAATCGCTTCAGCGCTTCTACTGCAGCCCGGGTGAAATACGACATCATGCCAAGCTTTACGCCGTGCATTTTTTCGAAAGCATCCCTGTAACTGGCGCGTGCATCCATCATCGGTTTTAAATTCACTTCATTAAAGGTAGTCAGCATCGCGGCCGTGTTTTGAGCCTGCTTCAAACGTTCCGCGATTCTGGCCCGCAACCGGCTCATCGGTACGCGCCGGTCATTTCTTCCAGCGGCGAGTGCCTCGACGGCCGGTGGCCTGGACGGTGCTCCTGCGTCTGATTTTGTGCTCGCGGTCGGCGTATCAGATTTTGACTGTATATGTTGCTCGACGTCTGCTTTCAAAACAGCCCCTTTTTTACCGCTGGGCTTAATGTCGTCCACTGAGAGATCGTTTTCGCTGATCATTTTTCTGACCGCTGGACTGGCTTTGTTTGGTGATACCTTATTTGATGAAACTATTTCGGCTTTTGGGCTACCTGCCTCTTTGGCGGCAGGTACGTCGGTATTGATCACGCCGAGCACTTCACCACTCCTGACTGTATCGCCCGATTCAAAGGCGATCGATTCGATCACCCCTGCCGATGTTGCCACGATTTCGAGCACGACCTTGTCGGTTTCCAGGTCGACGATATTTTCGTCCGCCACAACCGCATCGCCAACATTCTTGTGCCAGTCGCCCAGTGTTCCTTCGGTAACCGATTCTGGTAAAACTGGAACTTTTAACTCAACCTGCATGACCTGCTCCTAATGATGTTCAAATGTTTTCTATCGATGTTCGATTTACTACATATACGTATGAGGGATCGGTATCCGCTATATAATTTACCCTGAGCGAAATCATATTTCAAACGCATCGGTCACCAGTCTGGTTTCCTGTTCCAGATGCACACTCATATAACCTGCTGCTGAGGACGCAGATGAAATTCGACCTGTATACTCGACCGATAGCGGCGCAAAGGTTTCGTTCATACGACTCTTGTATTCTCGCCACGCACCCTGATTACGGGGTTCGTCCTGACACCAGACTACCCTTTCCAGATTAGGGTATTGGTCACGAATATTCTTTAGATCTACATGCGGAAACGGATATAGCTGCTCGACACGAACTATTGCCGTACTGTAATCATACTTTTGCTGACGCACTTCGTGTAATTTGTAGTAAATTTTTCCGCAGCAGAGAATCAGGCGTTTGACCTTTAGATCGTCAATATCATCTGTTTCCGGAATTACCTTTTGAAACCCACCATCGCTAAATGAACTAATAGGCGATACCGCAGCCTCGTGTCGAAGCAAGCTCTTGGGACTCATTACGATCAAGGGTTTCCTGAATCCACAGTTCATCTGGCTGCGCAATAAATGAAAAATTTGTGACGGCAAGGTTGGCAGTACAACCCGCATGTTATGCTGCGCACACAATTGAAGATAGCGTTCGAGTCTGGCTGACGAATGTTCGGGACCCTGCCCTTCGTATCCATGGGGTAACAGCATCACCAGATTACTCAAACGCCCCCATTTAATTTCGCCAGAACTGATGAACTGGTCGATTACCACCTGGGCGCCATTGGCGAAATCGCCAAACTGGGCTTCCCAGATAACCAGTGTGTTGGGATCTGTAGACGAATATCCGTACTCAAAACCCAACACGGCTTCTTCTGAAAGAAAAGAATTGATCACTTCAAACCTGGGCTGGTCGTCGCTCAAGTGCTTCAATGGTTTGTAAACATCCCCATTGTCCTGATTGTGCAAGGCAGCGTGACGATGGAAAAAAGTACCGCGCTCGCAATCCTGGCCTGACAGTCGCACCGAGAAATTTTCATCCAGCAGGCAGGCATAAGCCATGTTTTCGGCAAAACCCCAATCACAGAAAATCTCTCCATCGAGCATTTTCTGACGTTTTTCCATGATTTTCCTCACCCGGTGGTGCAATTGAAAACCTTCCGGCAAGGTCAACATACTCTTGCCGAGGCGCTGTACGGTATCGGCACTGACCTGGGTATTTTCCGTAACATTAATATCCCCCGCTTCAAATCCAGCCCAGTCTCGTGCAGAAAGTGGTTCGAGCCCCGAAATCACATTCAGCGCCACGCCACCGCCGTATTCAATCGCCTTACGGTAGTCACTAATCATCTGGTCTACGGTCTCGCGTGTAGTGAAACCTTCGTCGATCAGGCGTTGTGAATGCAAATCTACCAGTCGCGGATGGTTACGAATCGCTTCGTACATCATCGGCTGGGTTACCGCCGGTTCGTCTGCTTCATTGTGGCCGTAGCGTCGATAGCAAATCATGTCGATTACTACATCCTGCTGGAAAGTTTCACGAAATTTGACCGCCAGTTCGGCAATGAATACACAGGCTTCGGGATCGTCTCCATTGACGTGAAAGATAGGGGCCTGAACCATACGCGCGATTTCGGTGCAATACAGCGTCGATCGAACGTCCCTGGGATTACTGGTAGTAAATCCAATCTGGTTATTGACGATAATATGTATCGTACCGCCGGTTCTGTACCCCCTGGTTTTACACATAGTGAAGGTTTCCATTACCACGCCCTGCCCTGCGAACGCCGCGTCGCCGTGTATCAGTACCGGCAATACGTGCTTCGTCGTACGGTCTTTAAAACGTTGTTGCCTGGCCCGTACCGAACCTTCGACTACCGGGTCGACGATTTCCAGATGCGATGGATTGAACGCGAGCGCGAGGTGCATAGGACCCGTATCGGTATAAATATCGGAGGAAAATCCCTGGTGGTATTTGACATCGTGGTTGTAGCGTTCGTCAAAATCGGCAGTGCCTTCGAATTCCTCGAACAGGTCTTTCGGCATCTTGCCCAATATATTAGTTAACACGTTCAGACGGCCTCGATGCGCCATACCGATCACCACTTCGTGGGTTTCTGTAGTTCCAGCCTGCTGAATCACGCGATCCATCAAGGGTATCAGTGACTCAGCACCTTCCAGCGAAAACCGCTTTTGTCCGATATACCGGGTGTGTAAATATTTTTCCAGATTTTCTGCAGCGATGATTCGATCCAGTACACGATTCCTGCGCCCTTCCCTGAAATTGGGTGTTGACAGGCTTGTTTCGAGTTTCTCCTGAATCCAGCGCTTTTGCGTCAGGTCTTCAATATACATATATTCGGAAGCCAGGGTACCGCAATAGGTTTTTTCCAGGCGTTCGATAATTTCACGCAACGGTACTTCATCGACGCCGAACATCGAGCCAGTATTGAATACCGTATTCAGGTCGGCTTCACTGAGCTTGTGTCCTTCCAGGGTCAAGTCTGCGATCGTTTCCTTGTTACCGAGCTTGAGTGGATCCAGATCGGCCTTTTGGTGGCCTTTAAAACGATAGGCATTGATGAGTTGCAATACGGCCACCTGCTTGACCTGGTGTTCATGCTGCGCGGTACTAACGATGACATTCCTCGACTTCTTATTCATCACCGCGCTTTTCATTTGCGCCTGAATTGCCAGGTGATCATGATCAGGAGCGAGACCACCATCCTTCAACTCAGAAAACCAGCTACGCCAGTGCTCGTCTACATCGTTTTCATTTTGCAGATATTTACCGTACAACTCTTCGATGAACACCGCGTTACTTCCATAGAGATAGCTGTCCTGTTGCAACTCTCTCATGCTCATTGTTGCTCTTCCTGCTAGCTCACCTGCCAGCTAATTGTATAAGGTAATTCTGCAAAAGGCAGAGCTTCCTTTATTTAAATTTTATGAACATAATAGCGTAAGTTTCAGCTTTATCTATGTGCATTTTTTCAACTTATTTCTGTGGGTTTTTCAGGCTTCAAGAAATATCGGCTTTGCCGCGAAAGGATAACATATTCGTTGTTAATATCATTAGTATGAGGCGTTTCTATTAACGGCTACACCCAGTCGAGCGGAATTTTGAAGGGTCGCTGCCAAGCTATAAAAAGTCTCCCGGAATCAAATTAATGGCTCAATATATTTTTACCATGAATGGCGTAGGCAAGGTCGTACCGCCGAAATTAGAGATACTGAAAGATATTTCTCTCAATTTTTTCCCTGGCGCAAAAATCGGGGTACTCGGTTACAACGGCTCAGGCAAATCGACCCTGTTGCGAATTATGGCAGGGGTCGACAAGGAATACTCCGGTGAAGCACGACCTCAAACTGGCATTAAAATTGGCTATCTGCCGCAGGAGCCAGAGCTTGATAACGCCCTTGATGTTCGTGGCAATGTTGAACTGGGTGTCGCCGATACCAGGGCATTGCTCGATCAATTCAACGAGGTTTCGATGAAATTTAGTGAGCCCATGTCGGATGACGAAATGAATGAATTGCTCGCGGTGCAGGCAGAACTACAGGATAAAATCGATCACGCCGGTGCCTGGGAGCTCGAACGTAAACTTGAAATTGCTGCCGACGCATTGCGGCTCCCACCCTGGGACGCAGCGGTCAAGAACTTATCTGGTGGTGAAAAAAGACGAGTAGCACTATGCAAATTATTGATATCCAATCCGGATATGTTGATTCTGGACGAACCTACCAATCACCTTGATGCCGAATCGGTCGCCTGGCTGGAGAGATTTCTGCTGGACTTTCCAGGCACCGTGGTAGCCGTCACCCACGATCGCTATTTTCTCGATAACGTCGCTGGCTGGATTCTCGAACTCGACCGTGGTCATGGTATTCCGTGGCAGGGCAATTACTCATCATGGCTGGACCAAAAGCAGAAACGACTGGCGCACCAGGAACGTTCGGAAAAAGCGCGCCTGAAGTCGATAAAGGCCGAACTCGAATGGGTTAATTCAAGCCCGAAAGGTCGCCAATCGAAAAACAGGGCCCGGTTGAAACGTTTCGAAGAATTGTCGTCGCAAGAACATCAAAAACGGGCCGAAACCCAGGAACTGTATATCCCGCCTGGCCCAAGACTGGGCGATGTCGTAGTCGAAATAGATCAGGGGAGGAAATCTTACGGTGACAAGGTACTGTATCAGAATCTCGAGTTCAAACTGCCTCGCGGTGGGATCATTGGCGTCATCGGGCCTAATGGCGCGGGCAAGTCGACCTTGTTTAAAATACTGGTTGGCGAAGAAACGCTCGACCAGGGTTCGGTAAAAATAGGTGAAACGGTAAAAATCGCCTACGTCGATCAGTCGCGTGATGATCTCAATGGCGATAATACCGTATGGCAGGAATTGTCCGACGGACTCGACCATATTATCGTCGGCGGCTATCAAATTCCATCGCGCGCCTACGTGTCAAGATTTAACTTTCGTGGTGCAGCACAACAGAAATTCGTCAAGGATTTGTCCGGTGGCGAACGCAATCGCCTGCACCTGGCTAAATTGATAAAAAGTGGCGGTAATTTATTATTGCTCGACGAACCTACTAACGATCTGGACATAGAAACGCTGCGTGCGCTAGAAGATGCAATACTTGAATTTCCTGGTTGCGTGGTGGTGATATCGCATGACCGGTGGTTTCTCGATCGTATAGCCACGCATATACTCGCGTTCGAAGGCGACAGCCAGGCATATTTTTACGAGGGAAATTATTCTGAGTACGAATCTCACCGCAAGCAGCGACTGGGGCAGAATGCCGACCAGCCTCATCGTATTAAATATAAAAAACTGGAAACTTGAAAATGTTCGACATCGACAGGCTTTTCAATCGGTTAAACGAGTTGATCGACCGGATCGAGCTACTCTTGCCTGCTTGTCGATCCGGTGAATCCGATGCTTCTTTTAGCGCTTACCGCTGGATCGACTTTTACCTTGAAGGGATTCCAAAATTCGACCAGGTCAATATTGCAGAATTATTACACATTGAGCACCAGAAAGATTTATTGACCAAAAATACCGCCCAGTTTTTGGACGGCAAGCCCGCCAATAACGCTTTACTCTGGGGTGCCCGCGGCACCGGCAAGTCATCGTTGATCAAATCGCAATTAACCGAGTTTGCAAAACAGGGTCTTTGCGCCGTCGAAGTGCCCAAATCGGCGACCAGCCAGGTATTCGACATTATTCGTCAACTCAGTCTCGACGATCGAAAATTTATCATTTATCTCGACGATCTATCTTTCGAAGCCAACGACGATTCGTACAAGGCGCTCAAGGCCTGTCTCGAAGGCTCACTGCAGCCTCAACCCGATAATGTGTTGATCTACGCGACCTCGAACCGTCGCCACCTGATGCCGGAAACGATGCAAGATAACCTGGACAGCTCTATGGTCGATGGTCAGTTACACCCCAGCGACAGTATCGAAGAGAAAGTTTCTCTGTCGGATCGCTTCGGCCTGTGGTTATCCTTTCACCCCTTCACCCAGGATCAGTATCTGGCCGTGGTTGAGCAAACTCTGCGCGCACGTAATTTGAGCATGGGTGAAGATGCACGTATCGAGGCCTTGCGATTTGCTACCGCGCGCGGTTCTCGCAGTGGACGTATCGCGTTTCAGTTTGCCGCCTACTGGATGAGTATATCGGCCTGAGTATCCAGGAGTTTCCGCCATCGCTCGCATAAACCTCATGCTATTGCATCAGATTAAACAGGGATAGTAAAAGTAGTATCCCTATGGAGCCACGTCGAAACAGCTTTTCACTCGACTTACGAAACCCCTTTGATCCCAGCCAGGCGCCGAGCATATAGGTTGCTGCACCAGGAAGAGCAATCAGCACATCATCGACAGTCGTTGTGCCACTAAGAGCCGACACCAGGGCAAATGCGATCACGGTAAAAAATGTCCAGGCAATAATAAGGGTCCTGCCTTCGTGTTTATTGTAGGGACCCAGCAGAATTGGAACCACCGCGATTAACGCAATATACGTCCCTCCAAAAATAATTCCGGCGCAAATTCCCACGATAACCAGCCAAACAGCAGTCATCGGTTTTTTATAACGATATCCAATCAGCATCGTGATACAGGCCAGGGCGATAATCGCGGCAATGGCACGCTTCATCACAATACCGGATCGAGTTCAAGTAGTAACCAGTGCCCCAGGGGTACAAATAGCAGGGTTGGAATCACCATAGTAACGGTTGGTTTCCAATGCACTTCTTTAAAATGGGCGACGAATAAATAGACACTCGCGAAAATATCTACCACCAGTATTTTCGATACGATGCTATAGGGTGTAAAAAATATAGTCAGAATGGCGAGCATGAAAGCAGGTCCGCCGAATCCTGTAAATCCGCGTATAATCCCGGCGCCAAAGGCCACCAATGCTATCGCCACCATCCCGGGGGAACCCGTGGTCAGTGCAGTAAAATCAAACAATATTTTCTCCTGTTCGCAGGGGGTCTAGTTCATTATCTATCAGGATTTCTCACCGAGCACGGCGACGAAACCTTCACCACACGAAGAATGTATAAGTAGTGTAGCCCTGGTCTCCAGTGATTGAGTTGGTTTTAAAGTTTTTGGCCTGTCGCCGAATTAGGCTATAGATCAGGAGACCGCGACATCCTACCGTGAAACCCGCCGGGATGAAACCGAGAAAGTGAACTTGGCGCAGTTTATCGCTATCACCAACCCTCGAAATTTCTGTTCTGCGCTATGGGTAAAAAGTCGATTACTTTAAACTGCGATAAAGGCGCTAAACCTGACTATCGACCCAGGCAATCGGATCGTCAATCACACCCCTGCCAGTCAGATAATCGAGAATAATTTCATACCAGTTATCCGGGATGAATTTTGATGATTCGTTCATTACAATCTTGTTAATTTACCCTGGAGAAGTTTTGAGCGGTAGTGAGGTTAAACGTCATAAGCGAATACATTAAAACTGGTTACTCGATATATCAAGGAACCTCTGAATAATTCATCCATGAATTCTCAGAGGACGACAAACGAAAAATGTGATTTTCATTTGTCTCACAAAATCAATGCCTTAGCGGCATCGATTTTGGCAGCACATCCATGTACTGCGGGAAGGCCTGAATAAATCAGACCTTCCTTAAGGTTCAATCTGGAGCACAGGCTCCTAATCCGAGCCAGGAAGTCTATAAGCTTCAAAATCGACAGATTTTAATTCCATCCCGGTCAGGACTATCTGCCCCTGATACCGTTGCTCTCCGGTCGAGGTAAATTCAAATTGATAGGTCCGTCGCAGGACCAGACTATCGTTGGCATTACGCTCAGGCCAGATCCCTCTGATTACCATGCTTTGGTCCAGTAGCTGTAAATCTAACTGACGACAATGATCTAATGCGAGTCCCATCGCCCTGCCCTTATACTTCCAGCTATTCCACCAGTAGTAAAAAAACAATCCGGCTATTATCAGCCATAGAATATTAAGCATAAGCGGGATACAGAAGCGCCGGCAGGTACATAGTGGTTAAAATACTCCTCAGTAAAAAAACTGTACTAACAGTATCGATGCCAATACTACCAGTAACCCTTGCAGTATTCGCCGGTAAACATCGATGGCTATTTTTTCCCGAAGCCGTTGACCGAATAACAATGCCAGCACTGCTGTGAGTGCCAGGGGCGCTGTTTCATAGAATAAGGTGAAGCTAACCAGTCCCACTATCGAAAGCACGACGATTTGCGATATCTTGCCAATCAGAAAACAGGTGTTTAATACCGGCACCATGGTCGCGCGAGGTACGTCGAGCGACAGAAAAAATACGATCAGTATCGCGACCATAACGTTTGTCGTACCACCGGCTAGCCCGGCCAGAACACCAAATAAGCCCATCGCGGCGATCAGATTGGTATCTATCCATTGCCGTGGTACCCGACCGGACAGGTGAGTCCACAGATAAAGCATGATTAACCCCGCCAGTACCAGCCTGAAAGGGTTGGGGTCAACACGCGCGAGAATATAGGCGCCGACGATCGAACCGATCAAAACAAACCCGGTGAGGGGTAGAAATCTTTGAACGCTAGCGAGTGCATGGCGGCTATTCCAGATGCTCGCGATATTAACGGCGACCGTGGGCAGCAGCGTTAGCAATATGGCGCTGCGTACGTCGAAAAAGACAGCCAGCATCGGCGTGGCCACCATCGGAAAGCCTAGTCCCAATGTGCCATGCACCAGGCCGGCAAATAGCATAATCGACAGCACCGCGAACACCAGTGGCCAGTCGAGTTGTAGCAAAGAGATCATTTAGGTATTAAATTTCGACGCGATTATGACGAGAGTATTAAAAAATAACTCGTAATAATCAGCCCCGCCCAATATACGGCATTTTTGTGGCCATGATGGTGATAAACTGCACATTGGTTTCGAGCGGCAGTTCGGCCATCTGTAACACAGCTTGAGCGACCTGCGCGACATCCATTACCGGTTCGGCCGCGATCTCCCCATTAGCCTGGGGTACGCCTTTAGGCATGCTCCGGGTCAACGGTGTTTCGGCATTACCTATATCGATTTGCCCGCAAGCGATGTTGTCTTTACGACCATCGAGGGAAATGCTTTTAGTGAGCCCGGTGAGCGCGTGCTTGGTCGAGGTGTAGGGTGCTGAAAAAGGGCGTGGCACATGCGCTGATATCGAACCATTATTAATGATTCGCCCTCCTTTCGGCGACTGATTTTTCATTATACGGATCGCCTGTTGCGCACACAGAAAAGCCCCGGTCAGATTAGTATCGACGACGCCTTTCCATTGCTCGTAACTCAGATCCTCCATCGGCATAGCCGGCGTCGCGCGGCCCGCATTGTTGAAAAGTAGATCGAGCCGGCCGAATTCTTTTTTGGATTGAGCAAACAGGGACTTTACCTGCTCAGGGTCACCGACATCGCAACCGATGCACAGGGTACGGCTAGTGTCAGCACCTGAAAGCCCTGCGGTTTCCTCCAGGAATTCGACACGTCTCCCGGTCAGCGTGACAGCATAGCCTGTATTTAACAGCGCAATGCTGACCGCTCGGCCAATTCCGCTACCAGCGCCGGTGACGAGCGCGATTTTCTGATTCGCATTCATGTGTTATCTGCCACGTATAATCAATCTGGGTGTAATCCGGCCAGCAGTCTGAGTGGACTGTCGTGCTAAACTGGCCCGCATTGCGACGTCTGGTTTTAAATTAGTCTGTGGTGCCTTTCACGGTGCGTCAAGTTGAATTTCGAATTCGAATTCAAATCCAGTACCTGATAATTCGCGATATCCAGCCCAGCATTTTCAGTAGCCAGGGATAGTCTTGCCAGTGTGCCAGAGTGATTTCCGAGCAGTCTTTGATGTCGGCACAAAACTTTTCCTGCAAACATTGGACACTCTCCTTTTTATTCAAAAGTGCATCCAGTTCCAGGTCATGAAAAAAACTTCGGTAATTCAAATTGGTACTTCCCACCAGTGCCTGATTATCGATCAACATGGTCTTCGAATGCAGCACTCGAATTTCTAATTCGAATACCTGTATACCTGCGCCAAGCAAGTCGACATAGTAGGTTCGGCTAAGCGATGGAAAGAACAGGACATCAGAGTGGGATGGCGTGATGACCCGGACATTGACTCCTTTTCGGGCGGCAGCTTTGAGTGTTTTTAATAGCCTGGGAGAGGGATTGAAATAAGCGTTGGTAATCCAGATTCTTTCTGTGGCTTCCTGCAGAATACCTATGAGTCGACGGTTGCGCCTTCGTCTGGCCCTTATCGAATTGTTACTCAGAAAATTTCGAGCACGATACGCAATCGATCCACCTTTGCGATGCCAGACTTCTTCAAAATTACGCTTTAACTCGGGTACTATAGGCCCCATGACCCTCAGGCCCGTATCGTGCCAATTATCATCCGAGTTATGCAGGGTTCGATTGAAGTGATCCGCACTTATGTTATAGCTACCTAACCAGGCGATATGTTCATCGATAAGGCACAACTTGCGATGATTCCGGCGATTTATCCTGGCCAGCGAATGCAACATCTGGCTATACCAGCGTCCTGAGGTCAATCCCCTGCGATACGCCGAAAAATCCCAGGGCAATGGATGAAAAATACGTACCTGACAGTTTGGCGATTCGAGCCGATCGGCTATCTCGTTGGCGTCATAATAGGAACCTACACCATCCACAAGCAATCGAATGCGAACACCACGACTCGATGCGGCGATCAACGCGGAGAGAAACTGCTGGCCCAACTCATCGAGTCTAAACAGGTAGGTCTCAAGGATGATTTCCTCGTGCGCGAGGTCGATGTCGGCCAACAACGACCGATAGTATTCCCCAGGATCGAAAATTAATTTTTCGGATTGCTCCTGGGTCTTCATTCCAGTTTTAAGCGCCATAAAGAGTGAGTCACATTTAAGCCGGCCATATCGACACCTGAGAGAATATCAGACCTGCACGGGCTTGTGCTCCTGTTATTGAACCCTGCAAGGGATAGTGGTAACGTTTGCCTGGTCTGAACAGGGATTTAATCCCGATTCAGGACCTTCCCGCTTGACTCTCAGGCGCCAGAGCCTGACTATCTTTTTACAGACTTTAAACATTGGAAATTTGATATTAATCAATATGCTCTTTTATCTCCAACGGCACGATAAGAATGAAGATAAATAATTTGAGTCGAAACATTAACCAGAGAAAATCATCAAGAAGGATAACTTCATGTATAAATCAATTTTAGTTCCCATCGATCTTGCCAACATTGAAAAGAGTAAACCAATGATCGAAGTTGCAAGAAAACTGGGAGCTGAGGGTTCGCGTATTATTTTGCTCAATGTGGTGGAAGAGGTACCGAGCTGGATCGCTAATGAATTACCCGCAGGTATTCTAGAAAAATCCAGTCAAACGTCACGATCCGAATTGAAAGCCATGGCGAATGCCGCTGTAATCAAAGTGGAAGTCGAGATACGATCGGGCCACCCCTACAAAACCATCCTACTTGTCGCGGATGAAGTGGGCACCGATTTGATCATCATCGCTTCGCATAAGCCAGGCTTACAGGATTACTTCCTCGGTTCGACCGCAGCCAGGGTTGTACGCCATGCCAAGTGCTCTGTGTTAGTGGTCCGCTGATTCGCCCAGCGCCGGGAGCTAATGCTTTTTGGCTCCCACGCTCATACCCGTAAAAATGGTGATAACATACCAGTCATGTTTTAACTGGTTCGATACACAATGGATAAAGGAGTCATACTGACATGCGCGGTCAGTGGTGGTCACAGCAATCAAGGCAAACATCCAGACTACCCGATTACGCCCGAACACATAGCGCGGGACTGCATAGATGCTGGTAAGGCCGGGGCTGCAGTCGCCCATATCCACGTCAGAAACCCCGACACAGGCGCTCGTTCTGGTGACCCGGCTTTATTTCGTGAAGTATTCGAGCGCATCAAGGATTCGGGTAGCGATATCCTGATCAACCTGACCACCAGCGAAGGGGCCCGGTTTTCGCCAGGCCTTGAAGACCCGAAAACGGGAGGCCCGGGCACGACACTGGTTCAACCATTGCAACGGCTGGTACACATCGAGGAGCTTCGGCCCGATATCTGCACCCTCGATGTCGGCACCTTCAACTTCGGCGATATCATTTTCGTTAACACGCCCGAGCATCTTCGCATCATGGCTAAACGCATTCGGGAACTTGGCGTCAAGGCGGAAATCGAAGTGTTCGAACCCGGCCATATCATGTTCGCGCACAAACTGATTAATGAGGGCCTGGTAGACGATCCACCGATGTTTCAATTATGCCTGGGAATCCCTCACGCATCGCCTGCGACTCCTGAAATACTCAACGTGATGAAAAACCTGCTGCCGAAAAATGCCCGCTGGAGTGCCTTTGGAATCTCGCGCTGGGAATTCGAAATCGTCGCACAGGCAGTCAGTCAAAACGGAAACTGCCGCGTTGGCCTCGAAGATAACCTGTACCTTTCAAAAGGCGAATTTGCCACCAATGTGAAGTTGGTCGAACGCGCAGTACGAATCATTCGCGATATCGGACGCGAGCCCGCGACTGCTTCGCAAGCCGCAGCGAAACTTGGCATTAAGCGCCGGGGAAAGTGAGTAGACATGCCGCTGAGGCAAAGCGAAATAGCGAGATACAGCGCCACCGAAGGTACCGACTACACGCTGGGCGCTCGATCCTTTGAAAGAAGAAATGCCTTTGACCCCTGGCATCAGTTCAGCCAGGCATCGCTGTACTGGGAACCTCTGGTTGGGTCGCGAGAGCCAAACGCTCCCTGGTCTGTTAATACAGGACTTTTAGGAGGATAATCTGTCCTCGAAATGAAAACAGAAAGTAGTTTAACGCAAAAACCGAGATTTATTCGCTGGCATGAACAGCAGTTGTACCAAAGCTTTGCCTGGCTGATTAGTTGTCTGCTGGCTGGCTTTCTGTTTGTCAGTATTATCGAATTCGTTGGCCTGCAGTCCTCGGGACTACTACTGATCGGGACGTTGGTCGCACTCTATTTAATCGGTATTGCCATAATCGAGCTATTTCGTCGTTTCTGGATCAGATTTGCCTATGCCCAGGCTTGCGCAAGTGCCGCCACATGCAAGACTTGTAGCACCTATGGTCAGTTTGAAGTAATCCCGGGTACCCGTCCAATTTATGCCCGGTGCCAAAAATGTGATCACCAGTGGGTGATTGGCGGTGACCACGATGTCTCGCAATAATACCTGTGTTTACCTGGGTCAACAGCTAGCCGACTACGGGTTCAAAGACGGCCACCCATTTGGGCCGCAACGGCACGATGTATTTCAGGCCGAACTGTTAAAGCGAAATCTGGATAAATCGCTCGATATTTTACAGCCAGTTAAGGCCAGTCGCGATTTAATCGAATTGTTCCATACCAGCGATTATATCGAAAAAGTACAGGATTATTCTAAACTCGGAAACGGCTACCTGGACGATGGTGACACGCCCTCTTTCGTCGGTATGTTCGAGGCCGCCAGTAATGTAGCTGGTTCGGTCACCGATGCAATAGATCGGATAATGGCAAAACAATTTCGACGGGCTTTTTCGCCGATTGCCGGACTACATCATGCGCGTCGCCATGTGGCCGCCGGATTTTGTGTATTTAATGACTGTGGAATAGCAATCGAGTACCTGCGTGCACAATACGGTATCAAGCGCGTAGCCTATATCGATATCGATGCCCATCACGGCGATGGTGTTTTCTATAGTTTCGAAGAAGACCCCGATTTATTATTCGCAGATATCCACCAGGATGGTCTCACTTTATACCCCGGTACTGGTTTTGCCGAGGAAACCGGCAAAGGAGCAGCAGTAGGCACTAAATTAAACCTGCCCGTCCCACCTTTCGCCGACGACTCGGTATTTCAGGCAGTATGGCCGAAAATTGAAACTTATTTAGAAGAGAATGAACCCGAATTTATATTGCTACAATGCGGGGCAGACAGTATCAAAGGCGACCCCATAACCAACATGGCCTTTAGCCCGGCCTCACATGCTTATGCGGCTAAACGACTGTGCGCAATTGCGGATCGCTACTGTGAAGGGAAAATACTGGCGATGGGTGGCGGCGGCTATAACCACGATAATATCGCCCGTGCCTGGACTGCAGTGGTCGATTCGATGATCAATGCAGATTAAGCTGCTACATCCATTTTAGCGAGTCCAGACTTACGTCCACCTTACATCGTTATGGTCCTGAATCGCCGACTCTAATAATTCGATCAGCGGAACCGCACGCGCGTGCAGGCTTACCGTAGTTTGATCATCATTCTCATCCGCTGGTGGTGGCGCTATGTCTGGAACCGCCTCGAGGCTGGATTTTAAATTCTCCAGCGCCTTAGCTACATCTTTGGCCACAATTGCGCCCGGTACTGTGGCACCGAAATTCATCATTTTCAGCATATTTTCCGCCACATCGCCAAACAGGGTGATGTTAGCGTAAGATTTTGTTTTGAACGTGATTAACATTGATTCGGCATATACTAGAATTGACTCGGATGGATTTATCTACTCGCAAAGGAAATGCAGATCAGGTTCGCCCTTCTTTACAGACCTTCCCAGGCCGATTCCGCCGGATCCTATCAGTGTTAGCTCCTCTCCACGCAGAAATACCTCCTGCCCTTCTGTAGGCTGGACAAATGTTCCATTGGTGCTGTGGTCGGTAATAATAAATTTGCCACGCCGGTGTTCTATTTTTGAATGATGGCGCGATATTAATTCCCCGATGATAGTTAAGTCGCAATCCAGTCCTCGCCCGATCATGTATGAGATTGCTTCATTTGTGATCAAGTATTTATTCTCACCGTGGGACAAGGTGAGTTTTTGCATTTGTATATGGTGTGCTGGGTTAGTAAAGCTACTTGCCGTAGCCATATTGGTGATATCGCCTTCCTCCTCCCAGGCTAAGATATAAATATCGAGAGGCTCGTCACGACCCTTCACGCGAATGCGGTCGTAAGGACGCATGCTACTGGAAAGCTCGGGATTACTCAGCTTGAATGCAATTTCCTGAGTGCACAGTACCTGGCGAGCCTTGGCCATGCCGACGACGCGGGCAGCAATATTGACTGTGTCTCCAAATATATCGTTGTCTTCTAAAATAGCACTACCGTACTGCATGCCGATACGAATCAATACACCGATAGTTTCGGGCGAACTATCGTCTTCCATTGTTTCCTGTATCGTACGAGCCGCCAATACGGCCATATCCACATCAGTAAAGTAGACTAGTATCTCGTCGCCAATTGTTTTGACCAGTACGCCTTTATGCCGTTTGGTGATAGATATCAACATATTCAGGGCTTTGGCAATACGTTCGCGCGCCAGTTCGTTACCCAGGTTTTCATATATCGCGGTACTGCCCGCAACGTCAGCGAACATTACAACACTGGTAATGGTTTCTTGCGCCATCTATATTTTAACCTGTGGTTTGATCCCCGAATATCACTAATGCCTACCGAATCTCCAAATGAGGCCAGGCAATATGTCTAGATTCACCTAATTTAGCGTGGCAAAATTTATTCATTGCGATGATTGCATACCATTAGATTTGAAATTATTACGAATAGTTCAGGAATTACTTAAGATATATACAGCAGGTAACTGAATTATAAAAGGATTCTAACAGTTATTTAGTCGAAATATAATTGATCGCCCTCAATATTCGGCTCAATGTCTGAGGTTTCCCAATAATTTCGACAGTTTTGTCGATTGGCGGAGAAAATGAGCTGCCGGTAACCGCCACGCGGAGGGGCTGGCCGACCTTTCCCATACCGACATTCAGTTCCTGAGTTATCTTTTCAATGACCCCGTGAATAGCACCCGCACTCCAGTCATCGAGCGCCTCTAAACCTGCATAAAGCCTATTTAACGGTTCGAGAGCCAAAGGACGCAATGCTTTCTTTGCGGCTTTATCGTCATAGCTATCAAATTCCTGAAAACAATAGAGAATACTCTCTACCAGCTGATTAATCGTCGATACCCGCTGCCGATACAGGTCAACGATACTTTGAAAATCGACCTGGCCGTCGAACGATACCCCGGTTTTTTGCAAACGCTGCTTGACTAAATCAATAATCTGTTCCAGTGGCAGACTCATTAAATACTGCTGATTGATCCAGTTAAGCTTTTCGGTTTTAAACGAAGAGCCTGATTTATTTATCCCTTCGAGCGAAAAATGATCAATCATTTCATCACGGCTAAAAATTTCCTGGTCACCATGCGACCAACCCAGGCGCACCAGGTAATTCAACATCGCCTCGGGTAAATACCCGTCTTCAAAATACTGCATTACACTGACTGCACCGTGCCGCTTCGAGAGACGTTTGCCGTCATCGCCGAGGATCATCGGCAAGTGCGCATATTCAGGACAGGTAGCCCCCAGTGCCCTGAGAATATTGATTTGTCTGGGCGTATTGTTGACATGGTCGTCGCCCCGGATCACGTGGGTTATATCCATATCCATATCATCCACAACCACGGTAAGGTTATAGGTCGGGGAACCATCGCTACGCGCGATAATGAGATCGTCAAGCTCGGCATTCTGGACACTCACTTCACCTTTGACATGATCAGTAAAGGTAACCACACCTAGTTGAGGATTTTTAAATCGCACCACTAGCGCCAGCCTGTTATTGGGGCGTAAATCGAGATCTCGACAGAGGCCATCGTAGCGAGGTTTCTGTTTGGCCGCCATTTGAGTCTCTCGCAGGTCGTCCAGTCGCTGTTTGGAACAGGCGCAATAATACGCGTCACCCTGATCTATCAATTGTGCGATCACCGCTTCGTAACGGTCAAATCTTTTGGTCTGAAAATAAGGGCCTTCGTCGAAATCCAGGTTAAGCCACCGCATCCCATCTAGAATTGCCTGCACTGAATCTTCGCTGGATCTTTCCAGACCGTTATCTTCG
>JADFMY010000096.1 GCA_022563685.1 Pseudomonadota bacterium
GATTCTTTGCCCGACAACGCCCGAAGTCGCATTTAAACAGGGCGATAAAACCGACGATCCGGTCAGCATGTATTTACAGGATATTTATACCCTGGCGCTCAACCTGGCTGGATTGCCCGGTATGTCAGTACCCGCTGGGTTTTCTCAGGGCTTGCCGGTCGGCGTACAGTTGATCGGTAATTATTTCGAGGAATCCCGCATGCTCAACGTCGCACATCGCTTTCAGCAGGTAACCGACTGGCATCTCCAGGCCCCGGAGGTGAAATAATGCCCGCCTGGGAAAGCGTGATTGGGCTTGAAATACACGCCCAACTTGCTACTTCGAGCAAGATTTTCTCCGGCGCTTCGACAGCCTACGGCTCCGAGCCGAATACCCAGGCCTGCGCCGTCGACCTGGGATTCCCGGGCGTACTGCCGGTACTCAATGGCGAAGCAGTGAATATGGCGATAAAGTTCGGCGTTGCAATCGGGGCGGAAATTGCCCGTCAATCGGTATTCGCGCGCAAGAATTATTTTTATCCCGACCTGCCCAAGGGTTATCAGATATCGCAGTTTGAATTACCCGTGGTTGGCAAGGGAAGCCTGGAAATCACGCTTGAAGAAGGGGTGAACAAAACCATCGGCATCACGCGGGCGCACCTGGAAGAAGACGCGGGTAAATCCCTGCACGAAGAATTCGTCGATCAAACCGGAATTGACCTCAACCGCGCGGGTACCCCTTTGCTCGAAATCGTATCGGAACCCGATTTGCGCTCGGCCAGGGAAGCTGTGGTTTACGCGCGCAAGATACACTCTTTGCTACGCTACCTCGAAATTTGTGACGGTAATATGCAGGAAGGCTCATTTCGCTTCGACGCCAATGTTTCGGTACGTCCCGCAGGACAAAAAGAACTCAGCACGCGAGCGGAGTTAAAAAACATTAATTCCTTTCGTTTTCTTGAACGTGCGATCAAGCATGAAATCGAACGTCAGATCGACCTGATCGAAGACGGCGGTACCGTGGTGCAGGAAACACGACTATACGATGCCGACAAGGACGAAACTCGCTCGATGAGGAGCAAGGAAGAAGCCAACGACTATCGTTATTTCCCTGACCCGGATCTATTGCCAGTAACGGTCAGCGAGGAAGATATAGAGGCAATCAGGGCTAGCCTGCCCGAGCTGCCCGATGAAAAGCGCAGACGTTTCATCGACACCCTCGCATTGTCCGAATACAACGCCGAACTTCTCACCAGCAATCGAGACACAGCCAATTACTTTGAACAGGCGCTCAAGCTGGCCCCCGGTCTTACCAACCAACTCGCAAACTGGGTGCTCGGTGATTTGAGCGGCGCACTGAAGCGCAGCGAAGCTGAGATTCAGGATTCACCGGTAACGCCTGAAATGCTCGCGGGTTTATTGCAACGCATCGCAGATAATACTATTTCCGGCAAGATCGCCAAGGAAGTATTTGAAGCGATGTGGCAGGGCGAGGGTTCGGCTGACGCGATCATCGGAACGCGCGGTTTGAATCAGATTACCGATAGTAACGCGATCGAAAGCCTGATCGACGAGGTGATCGCCAACAATCCGGACCAGGTCGAGCAATTTCGCGCCGGCAAAGAAAAAGTCCTCGGTTTCTTTGTCGGGCAAATCATGAAACAATCGAAGGGGAAGGCTAATCCGACACAGGTTAACCAGATGTTGCGCGAGAAACTCAAATAACCGGCCGCAGAACGATGGTAAAGATCAAGCGCACCTGCACCAATAAAATCATCACGCGCGCGCTTGCGCTTGAATCGAAACCACTGCTGGCAATATTGACGCCCGATGCCGAAGACTGCATACCCTGTTCAGACCTGCAACAACTGGGGAAACTGCTCAAAAAAGACCCGCGGGCGATTATTGTTTACAATCAACACCCCCTGGCGACGCAACTGATCGATAGCCTGCAGGCGCCCAAAGACCAGATTTTTGTCGAAATCAGGCAGGACACAAAGGGCGTTCTTGGGCTTCATGCATTGCGTAAACAAAATGGTCAACCGGAAACACTGGAGCTGGTTTATCAGTAGTCCGATCATTTTCTTGGTCTGATCGGGAGGAACCGTGGAAATAGTGTGGTTACCTTCCGGCCAGGTATCTTATACCACCGGCGGGGTTATCGAAGTTTCCCGGGGGCGTTAATTGACAGCCGATAATACAGTAACCAATATCAAAACTGGGACCATCCCCCTGGTCTCGCTCAACTTAATCGCTTTCGATACCGAAACCACCGGTCTCGACACCAGCAGGGCTCGCATAATCCAGCTGGGCGCGGTAAAGATCGAGCGCGGTCAGGTTGATCTTACCCAGAGCTTTCAGCAGCTGGTCAATCCTGGCGAGCCGATTTCAGCACAAAGTACGACTATCCATGGCATTCGTGATGAAGACGTGGCGCAGGCAGGACGCTTCCCCGAGGTCGAGGCAGAATTTAGCGCCTGGCTTGGCGATTCGGTGCTGGTCGGCTACGCCTGTGGCTTCGATCTTGCCATGCTCAAGCGCGAGCACCTGCTTGCGGGAATGGACTGGTTAGCGCCGCGTACCCTGGATGTTCGGTATCTGGTCAATATTTTGGCCCCCAATTTACCCGATTTTTCACTCGATACGATAACCGACTGGCTCGGTATCGAGATTCATGATCGGCATACCGCACTCGGTGACGCGGTCGCGGCTGCACAGGTGTTTCTCGCTCTCCTTCCACGCTTGCGCGAAAGGGATATACGCACCCTGGCGGAGGCCGAGAGAGCCTGTCAGCAATTCAGCAGGATCACTGCGGACGAGGTGAGCCTGGGCTGGCACGAGGTGCATCGGTCAGGGGAGGCCCGAAAAAGCTCTGTTTCGGTCCTTGCCCGCATCGACAGTTACCCCTATCGACACCGGCTGCACGAACTGATGCACAGCCCCGCCATCTTCGTCGGCGCACAGGAAAAACTGCGTGACGTTCTAAATACCCTGATCGAGAAGAAAATTAGCGCGGTTTTTGTCAACCCTGACGCAGACCATGGCGAGCCTGGAATCGTCACCGAACGGGATTTATTACGTACTTTTAACCAGGGCGGTATCGATGCGTTCGAACTTCCTGTGGTTCAAATAGCGCAATACCCATTACACAGCCTCTCGGCCGATGCATTCGTTTATCGAGCCTTAGCCCGCATGAAACGAAATCGTTTTCGCCATCTCGGTGTGCACGACTCGCGGGGTCGCATCGTCGGCGCATTGTCCGCGCGTGACCTGTTGCGCCAGCGCGCAGACGAGGCGCTGGTACTTGGAGATGATATCGACCAGGCCGAGGATGCCGAAGCGATGGCCCGCGTGTGGGGTAATATCGCCGAAGTCGCAGCGTGCCTGAACACCGAAGGCGTGGATGCCCGGGATATAGCGGCGGTGATTTCCCGCGAACTCTGCGCACTCACCCGCCAGGCCTGTAAAAACGCCGAGGCCGAGATGTTAGACCAGGGATTAGGTCCGCCTCCCTGTGATTACGCGATGCTGGTACTGGGATCCGGCGGCCGGGGTGAAAGCTTACTGGCGATGGATCAGGACAACGCGATTGTGTTCGAACAGGGCGAACCCGATGGCGAACAGGATCGCTGGTTTGCCGAGCTGGGTTCGCGCGTCTCCGCCGTTCTCGACATCGCTGGCGTTCCGTATTGTAAGGGCAACATCATGGCCAGTAACGCGGACTGGCGACATTCGGTCGCAAATTGGCAAACGACTATCGAGACCTGGATCAACCGGCAGACACCCGACGATATTTTAAACTGCGATATCTTTTTCGACGCCGCCTGCGTACACGGTAGTTCCGATCTTGCCAACAAGGTATTAGACTTCGCTTTTGAGCAGGGGGCAAACTCTACCTCGTTTATCAAACTGATGTCGATTAATGCCTGCAAAGACCGTAGTCCACTCAGACTGTTTGGCCGCTATAAACTCAAAGAGGGGCGCATGGACTTGAAGAAGGGCGGCATCATGCCAGTGTTTTCGACCGCGCGGGTGCTCGCGATTCAGTACCGGGTTAGCAAACTATCTACGCCAGAGCGATTGCTTGCTGTGCGTGATGAGCGCGATAGCATGCTTACCACTTTCGATGATCTTCGGGAAGCGCACCGCATAATATTCAACACGATTTTACAACAGCAGTTGCTCGATCTCGAAGCAGGCATTCCCCCTTCCAATTTCGTTGCACCTTCAGCGCTCGCCGCCTCGGAACGCAAACAACTCAAATGGGCGCTGGAGCAGGTGCCCAATGTTTCGAGTCTGCTCGGCGTTCCTTTGTCTTCGATAACTTAGCCGGCGCCAACCGCCGCCATCCAGCAATCCGACAGGACTTGCAATACGCTGCGGTAATCTATCAGTAACTCCATGCCAGGGTCCCCTGAAGCGCCATGACAGGCGCGCAGCAGGCTAAAGGACTGTTCGTGATCCAGGTTCGCTGCATTACACAGAGTTGCGAGATCCCAGTAGGGCGATGCCATCGACGAGTACTCCCAGTCGATGACCCAGAGTCGTCCCGATTCGTCCAGCAACAGGTTTTCAAGTACCAGATCGTTGTGTGAGGGTACCAGCATAACGTCGCGTAGAGTCAAAGTTGCCAAAATTATTTTTGCGTTATCGTAGGCTTTATTAAAATGAACCTGGGCGCCTTCAGGCATCAGTCGATAATAACGCGTTAGTAATGCGCCGAGATCGACTGTACCCTGAAATGCACTATCGCTGTGATGCAGCTTATTGAGCATGTGTGCCAGGCGGAGCTGCATTGGTTTCTGCTGTAACTCTTCGCGTGTCACAGACCGTGTGTGACGGAGCGTCGCGCTCAGGCTCAACCCCGAAGCATCGAACCAGACGCGTTCCGGCGCCAGACCCAGCCTGTGCGCGATCGAAGCATTACTGGCTTCGGCCTGTCGATCGATATATCGATTGGTTTCATCCTTCGGGATGCGCAATACCCAGTCTCCGTGGTTATTGCTAATTCGAAAATTTTGATTGGTGTAGCCGGGCAGCGGATCGATTTTAAAATCCTCTACGCGAAAATCTGCCAGCAGGGGTATGCGTGTGAATATTTCTTCTAATAATTGATTCGAGACTTCGCTCACTTCATTGTTTCAGTTTTTGCGATACCGGGTATCGGGTTTAAGTTCTTCGTATAACTTGTACGCTGTTTCTTCCATACCGAGCGAGCGATAAGTTAAATGCGCGGCACGATTGTCGTGTTCGACATAAAGCCTGAATCCGCAAACATTACTTTCCTCTTCGGCCAGCGATTTCACGCGCCGGTACAACTGCCGATACAATCCCTGACGCCGATTCTGCGGCCTTACGTAGACGCTTTGTATCCACCAAAACAGGCCATTACGCCAGTCGCTCCATTCGGTGGTCACCATCAACGACGCCGCAATCTCTCCCTCGTCTTCGACAACCAGGTAAAAACCCATCTGCCGATTGTTTATCATCGCCTCTACGCCTGCACGGATCACTTCGGGAATCAGTTCGATTCCTTCGGTTTCCTGCGCCATATTGATATTGAAATCGGCGAGCGCTTGCGCGTCAGCGATAATTGCACGACGTAGATTCATGTTTGTTCACCCCTGCGACGGGCCTTCTTAGCCAGCTTTTGTTGTTTGATAATTTCCACCTGCGCTAATTCCTGCACCATCATTTCCGGCGTTTCGAGGCAAAAACGACCGAGCTCGCCGTTACGTAATTCGGAAATCAACAGGCGCGAGACTTTTTCAAAGTCGATTCTGCCACCGGATATCACACAGCCCCGGCTCCGGCCGATAAGTTCCAGCAATTCCATTTCGCTGGCAGGTATGCAGTCGAGTGCATAACGCTCACAAGTTGCCTCGGCATGGTTTAGTAACAGAAATTCGGCGATGAAACTGGCAACTTCCTGCAGATCTAACGCGGTATCACGAATGGCGCCGGTTGCCGCAAGCCGGTATCCGCTAGGACTGTTGTCTATATTTGGCCATAACACCCCCGGGGTATCGATCAGAGTCAACTCGCTGGATATTTCAACCCGTTGCTGCCTCCGTGTCATGGCTGCTTCGTTACCGGTTTTGGCAACGCTGCGCCCGGCGAGTTGATTGATCAGGGTCGATTTACCCACATTGGGAATGCCGGCGATCATCGCGTAAATCATCGCCGAGCGGTTGGCGCGCGCTGGAATCATCGACCGGCATAATCCGGGTAACCCGGATACCGACCCTGTATGGTTATTACATATCAGCGTCCTGACCGAACGATCCTTCTCAAAATGGCGCTGCCATTGTGATAGTAGCGCGGGGTCCGCAAGGTCGCTTTTGTTCAATAGCTTGATACAGGGTTTGTCCCCGCGCAATTTGGCCAGCAACGGGTTTTCGCTGCTAAAGGGAATGCGCGCATCAAGTACCTCGATCACCAGGTCGACCTGGGGCAGGATTTTCAGAAATTCCTTGTTGGCCTTGTGCATGTGGCCTGGATACCATTGGATCATAATACGCCTATTCTCGCCTACCCCTGTTCAGTTTGTCACCAAAAGAGTTAAAATAGAACCATGGCCGAGAGCAAACACCGCGCCGGGGTCAAGGAGTCTGGCACGGGTAAGCCATATTCTTACAATCAACAGATCGATTTTGACAAATGATAAAACCTTCTGACATCATTGCCGAGCTAGAATCCGATTTCGTCGAGCTACACAAGCTGCTCAAATTCGAGGGGCTGTCCGATAGCGGGGGTAGTGCCAAACGGGCCATAGCCGATGGCCTGGTAAGCGTCAACGGTGAAGTAGAAACCCGAAAGCGCAAAAAGATTAATCCCGGTGACAAGGTAGAATTTTCCGGCCAGACGATTGAAGTGATCAAAAAACAGAAAATTTGACCCAGATACACCGAAACTTTATGAAAACGATCGGTTTGATCGGCGGTATGAGCTGGGAAAGTACCCAGTTTTACTACCGCCATATTAACCAGGGGGTTAAAAAACGACTGGGTGGGCTGCATTCGGCGCAGCTGCTTTTATATAGCGTCGATTTCGAACCCATAGAAGCACTACAGCAGGCCGGTGACTGGGATGCGGCTGCAGAAATTATCAGTAGCGCCGCTCGGTCGCTCGAAGCTGGTGGCGCTGATTTCTTCCTGATCTGTACTAATACGATGCACCGGGTAGCTGAGGCGGTCGCACAGTCGGTCGATATACCCCTACTGCATATAGCCGATGCCACCGCAGAGGTCCTGAAAGCCGAAAAAATTAATCGCATTGGATTGCTCGGTACCGCATTTACCATGGAACATGCTTTCTACAGGGATCGATTGACCGACGCATACGGCATCGAGGTGGTGGTACCCGATACAAGAGACAGGAAAATAGTACACGACATCATTTACCAGGAACTCTGTCTCGGCGCAGTTAAACCTGCTTCAAAGGATAAATATTTGCAGATTATCGATAAGCTGGCGCTCCAGGGCGCTGAAGGCGTCATTCTCGGTTGCACCGAGATCTGCCTGTTGGTCGAGCAGGCAGATACGCCAGTCAGGTTATTCGATACCACGGCCATTCACGCTAACCAGGCGGTGAATGCAGCTATAGGCGACTGATTGGCTCAGGCGTTAACCGGCTGGCTGCGCTTACTGTTCACCCACTTGATAATGGGTTGCCATTGATCCTGATCGCGACGCACCAGATAGGGTGCCAGTTCTAAAACGCCTAGCCCCCTGTCAGCGGCTTTATTATAGTTTTGCGTTTCCCGCAGCACACTGATAAAGGGTGCCTTGCGCACTTTTTTCAGGAAATCGGACAGCTGGTGGTAAACATTGGTGTTTTCTCGGCAGCGATTGGCTACCAAAGCCACCCGGCACTCTCTACGCGCTACGCGACCGTTCGCCAGCACTTTTTGAATAAACGGGATGGCGGCGCGCATATCGATTGGGGAGGGCAAAATGGGAATAATAATGCTCTGTGGGCGGCGCAAATAATTGCTCAAATCCTTGCCACGCACCGCGGCCGGTGTGTCATAAATGGCGATATCGACATTTCGGGGCATACGCATATTCCCCCCCGAGGCATCGATTCCGATGATCGATTTACGGCCGACCGGCCTCGCCGCGAGCCACTCCATACTCGACGCTTGCGGGTCAAAATCGACCAGTGCGACTCTTTTGCCCTGCGACGCATAATAACTGGCAAGATTAGTGGCTATGGTGCTTTTGCCTGAACCACCCTTGGAATTTAATACCATGATCGAGCGCATTTATTGGCCTCCATAGAATGCTTTGCAATGGAAATTATCCTTCTTTTTATTGAGCTGTGCAAAAAATCGCTAGGTGTCTATTCCCAGTTCCCCCCAGATAGCGTCAATTTTTTCCACTATGTCGGCGTCCATCGCAATGGGTTTGCCCCATTCCCGGGTTGTTTCGCCAGCCATCTTGTTGGTAGCGTCCAGGCCCATTTTCGAACCGAGGCCGGAAACCGGTGAGGCAAAATCAAGATAATCGATCGGGGTGTGTTCTACAATCGTGATGTCCCGCGCAGGATCTACGCGGGTGGAAATCGCCCAGATTACGTCTTCCCAGTTACGCACGTCGATATCGTCGTCGACCACGATCACGAATTTGGTATACATAAACTGGCGTAGATACGACCACACCCCCATCATCACGCGTTTGGCGTGTCCCGGGTATTGTTTTTTCATGCTCACCACCGCTACCCGGTACGAACATCCTTCAGCGGGCAGGTAAAAATCGACGATTTCCGGGAATTGTTTTTGCAATATCGGGATAAATACTTCGTTTAGCGCGAGACCGAGCACCGAAGGTTCATCGGGTGGGCGACCGGTATAAGTGCTGTGGTAAATGGGGTTTTTGCGCGAGGTAATGGCTTCGACCGTGAACACCGGAAAGCGCTCTACTTCGTTGTAGTAGCCCGTATGATCGCCAAAGGGTCCTTCGTCGGCCTCGTCGTCGGCATAGATAAAGCCTTCGAGGATAATTTCCGCCCGCGCGGGGATTTGCAGATTGGATAGCAGCGATTTGGCGACTTCGGTCTTGCTCCCGCGCAGTAATCCTGCAAACGCGTATTCGGACAGGGTGTCCGGTATGGGCGTCACCGCGGCGAGGATAGTCGCCGGGTCGCAACCGATTACAACCGATACCGGGAAGGGTTCGTCGCCTTTTTGCTCGCGCCATTCCCGATAGTCGAGCGCACCGCCGCGTTGCGCAAGCCAGCGCATAATGAGCTTATTTTTGCCGATTACCTGCTGACGGTAGATTCCGAGATTTTGCCGCGGCTTTGATGGTCCCTGGGTGGTGACCAGCCCCCAGGTAATGAGTGGCCCGGCATCGCCCGGCCAGCAAGTCTGAATGGGGAGCGTCGATAAATCAACCGAGTCACCGGTCACCTTGATCTGTTGGCAGAGGGGCTTTTTAACCACCCGGGGCGACATATAGAGAATCTTCCTGTAAATGGGCAGGGTCTTCATCGCCTCGATAAACCCTTTTGGCGGTTCCGGCTCCTTTAAAAAAGCGAGCAACTTACCCACCTCGCGCAAGGACTCGGCCTGACTCTTCCCCATGGCGCGGGCGATACGTTCAGGCGTTCCAAATAGATTGGCGAGTAGCGGAATGTCGCTGTCTCCGGCCTGCTCAAACAATAATGCCGGACCTTGCTTGCGCAGGGTTCGGTTGCATATCTCGGTGATTTCCAGGTATGGGTCGACTCGCCGGGTGATCCGTTTCAACTCGCCGTCCTTTTCAAGTTGCTGGATAAAGTCGCGTAAGTCCCGATAGCGCATGATCAGAACGGAGACTACTCCAGGTCCCTGATAATAAGCACAAAGTGCCTGCTACCAGACCTTGATGCCATGAAATTTTCTCTTAACTTTGGCTGCGATTATTTGTTTACCGGTGAAAAAGCTGATCAGTATGATGAATACTGCAATCACTAGCGTATGTTTCCAGTAGACGGCTGCCAGGGTATTCAATAATTCCTCGGGTGGTACGGCCTCGTAATCGGACAAAGTTTCAATTTGTTTCGTTTTCTTCTCCAGCGTTTGTTCCAGAGACTCTATGGTGGTTTCAGCCTTTTTCTTTTCTGAAATCAAGGCCTGGAGATTTTCATTCATTGAGTTCAGGTCTTTTTCATACTGGTCGATGATTACCTTACTGTTTTTGAGTTTGTCGATTTCCCGCACCAGGCTTTCGGTTCTTTTCTTTTCCTCTTCAAGCATCAGATTAGACGTGGGTTCGAGCACCAGGAAGCCACGCTTGACCCAACCCACCTTTCCGTCTGAGGTAGTCACCAGCGCATAAGCGCCATTGACTTCCTCGATGGTGAGTTTGTCCCCCGAGGCAAGTAGCTCTACCGTACCGCCTTTACCACCGGCTTCATAATAAAGCGACAGGCGTAACTTGTCAGTCACGTATAGTTGCTGCTTTTCGTCAGCATCCTGTGCGGACGCACCGAGAGATATGAGCAGGAGCAGAATTCCTGGTAGAAATTTTTTAACCATAAGCTTCTATGCCGCTGTGCTGTAGTAATGCGTTAATACTGGGTTCCCGACCGCGAAAGCATCGAAACGAATCCATCGCCGGGCGCGAGCCCCCTTTTTCAAGGATGCAGTTCAGGAATCTTTGCCCCGTTTCCTGGTTGAAAATACCTTCTTCTTCAAACGCGGCAAAAGCGTCAGCCGATAAAACCTCCGCCCATTTGTAGCTATAATAACCCGCCGCATATCCCCCTGCAAAAATATGCGCGAATCCGTTTTGAACACGATTGTTCGCCGGTGTTTTGACCACCGCTATGTCATCCCTGACCTGATCCAGACTTTCC
>JADFMY010000097.1 GCA_022563685.1 Pseudomonadota bacterium
GGCTGGGTTTCAATCCTTTGAGTTTGGCCATTTCGATATAGGGGCTGGCCAGCAGGCTAATGATCGAAGCCCGGGTCATGCGCATCATATGCGCGACCGTCACCAGCGCCAGTGTCATGATCGGTAATGCGGATACCTCCAGTCGCGCCCAAAATCCCATCGAACTATCGACATTGGAAATCGCCGGTAACCAGCCGAGATTGACCGCAAATACCGCCATCAAAATATAACCGACAAAAAATTCGGGGGATGCAATTGTGGTCAGAGTCGTGGCCGAAATTGTGTGATCGATGATGCTGTTGCGATAAAGCGCTGCTATAACGCCAAGAAATATCCCGATCGGGACAGCGAAAATAGCTGTCGCGCCCGCGAGATAAAGCGTATTGCCCAGTCGCTTGCCGATCTGTTCCGCTACTTCTCTCCGGTTGGCCAGAGAAGTACCAAAATCACCCTGTATAACATTGCCCAGCCATTCCACATAGCGAATGTGCATGGGTCGGTCGATGCCAAGCTGCGCCTGACAGGCAGCGACTGTCGCAGGTTCCGCGGCCTGCCCGAGTATCGCGGAGCAAACGTCACCCGACAAAGCCTCGACACCCAGGGTTATCAGAAGCGATACCCCAAACAGGATAAAAACACCCATTACAAGGCGCTGCATGATCATAGGGAACAGCGTACTGTTCATTTTGAATTAACCGATACGGGCAGAAAAAACAAAAAAGGTGGTCAGGTTATAGCGAACCTGACCACCTTAGTTGTCAACATTTACAAATGGGCCTGAAGCCCTAACGGCCTAGACGAACCACCACCGAGAGGCGCTGCGTGCCCCGTCAAGCTCCCAGTTAGCAGCTATCTTGTCGGGTCTGCCGAGTTTGTCGGAGGCCGCGTCAACGTTGTTAGCGAAGCATGGAATCACACTGCCGCCTTCGTTGCTAACAATAGCCTGCATTTCCTGGTAGATGACGCTGCGCTTGGCTTCGTCGAGTTCGACTCGTCCGGCCACCAGCAGCTCTTCGAAGCGAGCGTTATTCCAGAAGGTTTCGGTCCAGTTACCACCTGCTTTGTAGGCGATAGTGAACATCCAGTCGGCGGTGGGTCGGCCACTCCAGTAGCTGGAACTCCACGGCACCTTCATCCAGGTGTTATCCCAGTAACCGTCGGCTGATGCACGTTTGACGTTCAATGTAATGCCGGCCTTTTTCAATGATTCGGCGTAGAGTTGAGTCGCGTCGACTGCACCCGAAAAGGCCGCATCGGAGGCGTGCAATTCCACAGTGAGACCGCTTTGACCTGCCTTCTTCAGGTGCCACCTGGCTTTTTCAGGATCATACTTGCGTTGTGGCAGGTCGGAGGCATGGTAGTTTTGTGAGGTGCTGATCGGATGGTCGTTTCCGAGTGAACCGTAACCGCGCAACACGGTTTTGACGAACACTTCGCGGTCTATGCCGAGTTTTAACGCCATGCGCACGTCGTTGTTATCGAACGGTGCCACACGTACATCCATTGGGTAGGTGTAGTGCTTGGTGCCCGCGATCTCTATAACGTCAATGCCTGGCTTCTTGTCGAGCAAGTGGGCGGTCTTCAAATCAGCGCGTATTATTGCATCAACTTGCCCGGTGGTCATCGCGTTCATGCGTGCGGCTGTGTCGTTGACAGCCAATATCCAGACTTCGTCGAAATTACCCTCGTCCGGCTTGAAGTAGTTAGGCTGACGTATCAGGTGGGCGCTAACGCCCGGCTCGAAGCTCTTGATTTTGTAGGGACCGGTGCCGACACCCGTTTGCCAATCGACCTTGCCATTCTTTTCCGCGGGGCCGATGGTTATGTGGTAATCACTGAGCAGGTAAGGAAAGTCCGCATTACCACTTTCGAGTTCGAAGATCACGGTATTTTTACCATCTTTACGAATCTTGCCCATCGACTCGGCCACCGATTTGGCCGCAGATGTTGCACCTTCACCGCGATGATGTTCGATTGACGCTATGATGTCATCGGCGTCGAGGGTTTTGCCATTGTGGAACTCCACACCCTGGCGCACCTTGACCACCCAGGTTGCGGCGTCTGCGGAAGGCTCAAGGCTTTCAGCAAGCTCCGGGATTGCCTTGCCGTAGGCAGTGACTTCGGTTATACAGTTGCGCACCGCACCCTGGGACATATTTTGCATATAGGCGTCACTATGGGTACCGGAATCCATATTATCACCGGTGTTGGCGCCAGACGTAGCCAGGCGATATACACCACCTTTTTTAGGCGTTGCGTAAGCTGCCTGGCTATACAGCGCTGGCGCGGCGAATGCCAAGCCTATCGCCGAGGCTGCTTTAATAAATTCACGGCGGTCCATTCCACCGTTGGTGACGCGCTTTTGTAGTTTTTTAATTTCGTAATCTGACATTAGATATAGTCTCCTCGTATTAACTTTTGATTGTTTTAATTAGATTGCCCACCAGATTTGCGTGGACTGAAACAGCATCGATTATTATTGTAATCTGCTGAGTTGCTGATATTTAACCATGCCTCGTCGTTTATAGGAAGTACTTATAACGATATCACCCGGTTCTCGGCACATACATTATTGGATATTTTCGTCAAAGAAACCATCGGGCATCCGGTGTAATCCGGCATATACCACGGGCTGCACCGGCTAGCGCTATATTCGACAGTCGATTTGCCGGACAACAGGATTTTGCGCGAGCATCGGTGCATTATTTTAATAGTGCGGCCGAGGTCGGGCGGTTTTGTGGGGTTGTAAGTGACAAGACCGTCACCAACTAAATACAATGGTAGACTCCCAATTATTATTTCCAATTATCTGACCACCAATTTTTAAAAATTTAATTGAACGAATATTATGCAAAGTCATTTCATTCAGAAATATAATATACCCGGACCGCGCTATACCAGCTATCCAACAGTGCCGTATTGGGATGAAGAATCAATTACTACAGCCATGTGGAAAGATACGGCTGTCCGGGCATTTACAGAAAGTAATACCAGTGAAGGCATCAGCTTATATATTCACCTGCCGTTTTGCGAAAGTCTATGCACATTTTGCGGTTGTCACAAACGTATCACCAAAAGACATAACGTAGAATCTCCTTATATCGATGCCGTCTTAAGTGAATGGAAGACCTACCGAGAGTTATTCTCTGAAACTCCCAGAATTAAAGAATTACACCTGGGCGGAGGCACCCCGACATTTTTCAGCCCCGATCACCTGAAAATGTTGATCGATGGGATTATGGAACATGCGGTAAAAGCAGAAGGATATGAATTCGGTTTTGAAGCACACCCTAACAATACTACTAAGGAACACCTCGAAGCATTATTCGACTTAGGCTTTAAAAGATGCAGTTTTGGGGTTCAGGACTACGATCCTTTGGTGCAAAAAACAATAAACCGGATTCAAAGTTTCGAACGGGTTAAGCAGGTGACTGAATGGGCCAGGGAAACAGGTCATACTTCGGTCAGTCATGATTTGATCTTTGGGTTACCGCATCAAACCCTGGACAATGTAGTCGATACGATTAATAAAACAAATCAACTAGCCCCGGATAGATTGGCATTTTACAGCTACGCGCATGTTCCCTGGATAAAAGGTACGGGTCAACGGGGTTTCAGCGAAGCGGATTTACCTAAAAATGAGGTTAAAAGGGCGCTGTACGAGGCGGGTAAGAAGCTGTTTTCGGAATTGGGTTATGAAGAAATTGGTATGGATCACTTCGCCCTGAAAACTGACTCCCTGTTTCAATCATTACAAAGCAAGAAATTACACCGTAACTTTATGGGATATACGCCAAATAAAACTCAATTAATGATCGGTTTGGGTATGTCGGCGATTGGCGATTCCTGGTACGCTTTTGCGCAAAATGAAAAAACCGTTCCTGAATACGAAACACGTGCTAACAGGGGCGAGTTACCGGTATTTCGAGGTCATTTATTAACCGATGAAGATCGCATCGTACGGCGCCATATTCTTAATATTATGTGTCTTTTCGAGACCACCTGGGACAAACAGGATAGTCAATTTCCGGAGTTAGCGGAATGTCTTCTAAGGCTGGAGGAACTGGAAGCCGATGGATTGGTAGAACTCGGTAAGAATAAGCTGGTAGTTCCGGAACATGCCAGGCCTTTTGTTAGAAATATCTGCATGGCATTTGATTTGCGACTGTTGCGTAAAGCTCCAGATACCAGAATTTTTTCGATGACCATATAGATCCGTAATGACAACCGGGTGCCGGGCCTTTCTCCCTGTGAACCCGAGAATAAAATTAATTGCCTATCAACCCGTTGATGTGTGCAACCACACTGCGACCTAATGCACTTAAATTATAACCACCTTCTAACACAGAAACTATACGTCCTTTACAATGTTTCGTGGCAACAGCTCTCAGTGCATCGGTCACCCAGCGATAGTCAGATTCATAAAGACGAATTTGGGACATTTCATCTTCAGCATGCGCATCAAACCCGGCGGAAATAAATAACATCTCCGGTTCAAATTTTTCCAGTGCCGGTAACCATGTTTGAGTGACCGCCTGGCGAAACTCCTCACTACCGGCTGTTGAGCTAAGTGGCGTATTTATAATGTTCGAGGATGTTTCTTCGGTTCCGGAAAATGGATAAAACGGATGCTGAAAGGTTGAACAAAAAAGCACCTCGAGTTGACCGGCAAAAATGTCCTGGGTGCCATTTCCATGATGCACGTCAAAATCTAAAATTGCGACTTTCTGTAGATGGTAATGCTGTCTCGCGTAGGCTGCGGCAATCGCAATATTATTAAAAAAACAAAATCCCATCGCTCTATTTTTTGTTGCGTGATGGCCGGGTGGACGAGTAGAACAAAATACAACCTTCTGTTCTTCACGCATAACCAGATCCACTGCCTGAACCGCAGCGCCAGCGGCAAGCAATGCTGCTGTTAGAGTATCTGGATTCATTAAGGCATCGTCGTCAAGATCAAAGAGACCTTCACTCGGTGCATTGTCAAAAATATAATTGATAAATTCAGGATCGTGCACCAGGGACAAAAGTTCAGGCTCAATTGGGTTGGCATCATAACGTCTAATGGCAAAATCTAGCCCGGACCTGATCAACTGGTCCTGAATAGCAGTTAGTCGCGCCGGACATTCAGGATGCCCTTTCCCCATATCATGAGACGCACACAAATGATGGCTTATAATTCCAACTGACATAATCGATCTTTACCTGGTTACCGATATCCGGTTTATTTATTCTTTAGGGGCCGCTGAGTCATTCTTGAATCAACTGCCGCTGGTTAAAGTGAGCCAGGCTTATTCGGCGGCTCGGTTATTTTCATTTAACAGAAGTTCAAGATGAATCTCCTGAAAATCTTCCCCTGGTTTTCGCGTAAATCCACTATTCTCGAAAACTCTTATCATCGGTTTATTATCACTTCGAACCAAAGCAAACATTCGGCTCAACTGACGTATGCGGGCGATTTTGATCATTTCCGAAAGTAACGTTTGTGCCATACCTTTGCCACGTTTGCTTTCTTTTATCACAAATGCAGATTCACAGCTATTATCCGATGCGATAAAATAATAACGGCCAACGGCCTGGATGGTATCGCCAGAATTATCCCGCTCGGTAAAACAAAGAGCCAGATCTTTATGCTGATCAACACTGACAAGAGTGCAGGCTTTTTCTCTACTCATTTGGGTAATATGGTGGTTATAACGCAGCATTAGAGTTTCTTTGTTATGAGAATAAAAAAACTCCTGCAGTTTTCGTTCATCGGCGGGGCACAAAGGCCTTAGTACATACTCGGTGCCGCCAAACACAAACTTTTTAAATTCAACGCTTCCAAGTTCAGGCACTGAGGTCGGTGTATTTTCCTGATACTCAGGTACCCAGTAATGTTTTCGAACGTCGTTTAATAACTGAGCTCTAAATTTAGGATGAGCAACTCTAATCAATTCTAGTGCTCGTTCACGAATAGTTTTACCTCTCAAGTTCGCAATACCGTATTCGGTGACCACATAATGAACGTGTCCCCTGGAAGTAACAACGCCCGCCCCTTCCGTTAAGTGAGGAACGATTTTTGAAATCTTTCCATCTTTAGTGGTCGACGCCAGAGCAATAATTGGCTTACCGCCTTTGCTCAGTGAAGCCCCGCGAATAAAGTCGACTTGACCACCAATTCCACTAAAAAACTGGTACCCGATAGAATCGGATACCACCTGTCCTGACAGATCAACTTCAATCGCGCTATTAATTGAAACCATATTGTCATTACGCGCAATATTCACTGGCGAATTAACGTGCTCAGAGGGATAAAACTCAACATGGGGGTTAGCATCCACAAAATCGTATAACTTCTGTGTCCCCATACAAAATGTGGTGATCGTTTTACCTTTATGAAATGTTTTCTTCCGATTATTAACCACCCCCTTAACCATCAAATCGATAACTCCGTCAGATATCATTTCACTGTGAATACCCAGATCTTTATGATTACCGAGATAACGCAATACCGCATCGGGAATTTTACCAACACCTAACTGCAAGGTATCACCGTTACCTACTAACATGGCCACATACTGACCAATTTGTTCGGTAATTCGATCAAGTGTTGGTGGCGCCAACTCGGGCAATATCTGTTCTTGCTCCATCCAGGCATCAATTTGATTTATGTGAACAAAAGAATGTCCATTGGTACGCGGCATTTTGGGGTTTATTTGTGCTATCACATATTTAGCATATTTCACCGCGGCCGATACAACATCAACACTCACGCCCAGTGAGCAATAACCGTAATCATCAGGCGGACTCACCATAATCAGGGCCGCGTCCAACGGTAAAACATTTTCCTCAAATAACCTGGGTACTTCGGATAAAAAACACGGCGTATAATCCGCACGCCCCTCAGCGATGGCTTCCCGTACATTTTTACCGCCAATAAACAGGGCATTTACTTTAAACAGGTCTTTGTATTGGGGTTCAACCCAGACATTATCCGAAAGCGTTAATATGTGTACCACTTCTATATCGTGAAGGTTGCCGCTGTTATCAATAAGGTTTTGAATTAAAGCATTGGGAACCGCCGCGTTTGAGCCTATAAATATTCTATTACCTGATTTAAGTAACTGCTGCCATTGAATTCGAGACTGATCACCGGGTTTAGTTAACATTAGGCTCGCCTTTTTTGTGATGGATACCGAACATTACGAATTATCTCACGAATAAAGCATCGATATATTGAGGGAAATAACTAGGCAACTTTATAAACTTCTATCTGGCTCGCCAGGTATTCATCGTAGCTGCCGTTGAAATTTACCAATTTCTGATCTTTGATTTCGATCACACGGGTAGCCAGCGATGATACAAATTCGCGATCGTGACTGACAAAGATTACCGTACCATCATAGTTCACCAGCGCCTGGTTGAGTGCTTCGATCGATTCCATATCCAAATGATTGGTGGGTTCGTCCAGAATTAACACATTGGCATCTGACATCATTAATTTTCCGAATAACAGTCGGTTTTTTTCACCCCCAGAACAGACACTGGCCTTCTTTTTCGAATCATCCGCGCTAAATAGTAAACGCCCCAGCATTCCGCGCACCATTAAGTCATCGTGTTTTGGCTTTCGCCACTGGGACATCCAGTCAAATAAATTCAGATCACCATCAAAGTCGGCAGTGCTGTCTTGAGGACAATAAGCCAGCACGGCGTTCTCCGACCATTTTATCTTCCCCTGATTCGCTGCGATTTCATTCATCAGGCAACGTAAAAACGTGGTTTTACCTGAGCCATTTTCGCCAATTACAGCGAGTTTCGCGCCTGCCTCTAAAATCAAATTACCATCGGTGAACAGTGTTTCATCGCCGAATCCATGGGATAGACCTTCTAGCACCAATGCCTGGCGGTGAAGTTTTTTCTCTTGCCTGTAGGTGATGAAAGGCGTGGCCCGGCTTGATGGTATGATCTCATCCAGTTTTATTTTTTCCATCTTTTTGGCACGGGAGGTCGCTTGTTTGGCTTTTGAAGCATTGGCCGAAAAGCGATCGACAAATTGCTGTAATTCGGCGAGTTCCACACTCTTTTTAGCATTTGCTGAGTGAAGCTGTTCACGGGCTAGCGAAGAAGCGGCCATGAAGTGCTCGTAATTACCGGGGTAGATACGCAACTCACCATAGTCGATATCGGCCATATGGGTGCATACCGAGTTCAAGAAGTGCCTGTCATGAGAAATAATAATCATCGTGGATTTGCGCTGGTTAAGCACGGTAGCGAGCCAGTTGATGGTGTTGATATCCAGGTTATTGGTCGGCTCGTCTAAAAGCAGGATATCCGGATCAGCGAATAGCGCCTGCGCCAGTAGTACTCGCAACTTCCAGCCGGGAGCCACCTGTTTCATCAATCCATAATGGAGTGCTTCCTCGATACCCGCTTGCAGCAGTATCTCCCCGGCTCGGCTTTCGGCGCTATAACCATCCATTTCTGCGAATTCGGCTTCCAGATCGGCAACTTTCATGCCGTCGGCTTCGGACATTTCAGGCATCGCGTATATTCGTTCGCGCGCCTGCTTCACCTTCCATAATTCAACATCTCCCATAATCACTGTATTGATTACGTTGTATTCTTCAAAGGCAAACTGGTCCTGGCTTAGCGTACCCACCTTGTTTCCAGGCGTGATTGAGACGTTGCCGGAAGTGGGCGCCAGGGCACCGCTGAGAATTTTCATCAATGTCGATTTGCCGGAGCCATTCGCGCCAATCAGACCGTAGCGATTGCCGTTACCGAATTTCGCGGAGATATTTTCAAACAAAGGCCTGGCACCAAACTGCATCGTGATGTTCGCGGTGGATATCAAAGAAGTATTCCTGGAAGTTTACTGTCGGGGGTTAAGCAAAGGCGCCGAATAAGGCGCGGAGCGCACTTTAATGAGTTGAGGCCTCAATGTCGAGCTTAGCCGTACATTAAATACACAAAAAGTGCCCTTATCGGTATCTGGAGCTTGTCCCGATCAATTAAGGGCGCAATACTGAGCATTCGCCTCGGGTAAAGCCCTTAGCATCGTGCCCCCGGAATTATTGATGAATTGCTATAATCATCTCGAATCGAGTCGAGATAATGAAAAATTACCGCTAAATCACCCCATATGAAAATCGTATTAATTATCATATCCACCTTGATCCTCGCTCCCATTATCGTGTTTTTCGTACTCGGTCTCATGTCGCAGTCAGGTGAAGCCAACGGAATAGTCGAAGGTAAACTGACGAAATGCCCTGACAAACCCAATTGCATCTGTACCGAGTTCGAGGCTGATGTCAGCCATTACATCGACCCAGTGGTTTTTTCTCAAAGTAATACATCAAAAGTCCTGTCGAGGCTAAAAAATAGTGTTCGAGAAATGGGTGGCAGCATTCAGGCGGAAAATGATAATTACCTGGCGGCTACTTTTAGCTCATCGATTTTTAGATTTGTCGATGATTTGGAAATCAGGATCGACAGGAATCAAAAAATGATTCACCTGCGCTCGGCGTCGAGAGTGGGTTATAGCGACCGGGGGGTGAATAAAAAGAGAATTGAGCGCCTTAAAAATCTATACGAATTGAAAATGGAATGATGTTGAACCTTTAACGCTCTGTTACCCATAATTACATTCCCCAGTTACGGTTACCTGTAATAAGAGTCAACGATGCCAGGCTGTTATTCCCTGGGGTTACATTTAATTTGAGTCATTTCGCATCTGATATTCTAGAAGACCTGTGCTGGACATTTGAGATTAAATGTGTTTATTGTTTCTACATTGGCATGGGTTGAAATTCGCCGGAAAACAAACAGAACAATAACATCTTCCCATTGTCACTCGTATTCTTTTGAATTTTTCTTTAATCCTGTAAAAACGGAGAAAATTATGACTAGCCGACGAGTATTGAGTGCCACCTTGTGTGTGGGTTTGTTGATTGGATGGGCGGTACCTTCGATTGCGCAAGGGGCCCAGTGCAATACAAGCGAAAATATTGTGAAAATCCGGACGCGTGGACCGATTGGTGGAGGGAAGTCTGTTGGACCTCCTCAGGGCATGGGCCACGGGCTAACAGCCCCTCTACAGGTGATCGGATACAATAGCGCTGGAAAGCCTTTCGACATTACAAGATGCGTAACCTGGGAGGAGCCCACGCCCGATATCGTTACGCGAATTGACGGCGGTTCGACCGGCAGTCTGTTGCAATCCGGTGCACCCACTGACATTCTGACCGATCAGATTCACGTAGGAAGGCTTGAGGCGATCTTCAAGAATAACGAGGGCAAGGTTCTTCGTGCCCACAAGCTAGTCTCAGTGTCGTTCGGAGGTGGGGTCCCTTTTAAACAGTTTCTGGTCAAAGCGGACCCGTTACCTGTCGCGGCACCTCCGCCGATACAGGCTGCAAGCGGGGGAGACGGTACCGGTGATGCGGGATTAGGAATAGACCCTATCCTCCTCGGTGTGGGCGTGGCAGCGGTTGTCGGCCTGGGGGCTATTGCTTTATCGGGTCTGGATTTCGGTGGAGGTGGCGGTGGCAGTTCGTGCCCCGCTAATCCATGCACCCCCGTCCCGTCTACCATAGATGCCAGCTGTTCATGTTGTGCTTCTTGCACCGACTTGGGTTTGACCAGCTGCGGACCCGGGGAGCCATTCGGTGGCTGTAGACAATGCTTCTGAAAAATCGCTGCCCCCAGGCCATCCGAATGGCCGCATCGATGCGCAGTGACACCAGCCAGGCCTGCAGCCCGGGCGATAGCGAAAATAGATGTGCCTTCTGATATG